>JAYTVI010000118.1:0-18621 GCA_043744095.1 Flavobacterium sp. | reverse complement strand
AAAAAAGATTGAAGATTATAATTCGAAATTTCAAAATGCCCTTCTATAATGCACTTTTCTTCTTTATTTTTTAACGAGGTAAGATCGGCTCTTTTTCCTAAAACTAATCCCAATGCACCAAGCAAAATCGATTTTCCTGCACCAGTTTCTCCAGTTATAATCGAAAATCCATTAGAAAAATCAATATTTAATTTTTCTATCAATGCAAAATTATTGATTGAAAGCGATGTAATCATTAATAGGTGTTATGAAAACGATTTTTTAAAAATAAAATTACAATTTAATTTCAGACCATTTAGCTGAATTTAAAGGTGATAAAGTATATAAGGCATCTATTAATCCTGCAACTTCTACTTGTGGAC
The DNA here is from genome assembly GCA_043744095.1 of Flavobacterium sp. GTDB lineage: Bacteria > Bacteroidota > Bacteroidia > Flavobacteriales > Flavobacteriaceae > Flavobacterium. Next base: position 18,259 of record JAYTVI010000118.1, on the reverse strand, counting down.
CGCCAGTAAAAATAGAGATAATTTCGTCTGATTTTGCGTCAAAAAACAAACGAGTTAAAAAAGCATTTGGCCTTGATTCTTCTATTTCTTGAAGTCTTTTTACAGCTGCGATTAATTTTTCTTTGGCAGATTTTAAATCTTTATGCATAATGTCAAGTCCTTCAAAATGGTATTGATACATTGCATCTCGATACGGGCTAAAAGTATTAGACAATAAATCGTTGATTAAAAAGTAACGGTTTTGTTTGCCATCGCCTTGATCCCAACCTTTAGAACCTCCAGTTAATGCAACATTTGAAATTTCTTGAGCCGTATCATAATATTTTTTTCCACCATCTTGTGCATAAGTATCAGCATCCATACCAAGAATAATGTATGCATAAAAAGAAACAATCGAAACTAAATTTGAATCATAAGATGTTGGGTTGAAAGTAAAATTTTGAAATTCTGTATATTCAAAACTAAAATCTTTGTCGTTATAATTAAAAACAGGTGACGAATAAGTCGAGTTATAAATTGGACGAGATGATTGTACTTGTATTGTTCCTGAAAATTGATTTGAGTTTATGGAAGTAATATTTAGAATCATTGAACAATTGATTTTCTCATTATTTTTATAAGGTTGATTTGTCCAAGCTGTTTTATTTACAAAATCATTCAAAGAAGTTTTTAAAGTTTTAAAAATCTGGGTATTCGTCCCAGAAACCTTATCAGAATTAACACTTACTGTGCAATTTAATTCTTGTGCTTGAACAGAAATTAAAATAAAGAAAACGAATATTGAAAATATTTTACGCATAATGTTGTATAATTTTATTGATAATATCTATTGCTACAGCTTCTTTACTTTTTAAAGGCATTGCTTCGATTGAATTTGATTTGTCAATAAAAGTAATTTTATTGGTAGCTTTTCCGAAACCTGCACCTTTATCTTGCAAAGAATTTAAAACTATCAAATCTAAATTTTTTTTCTGAATTTTCAACTTAGCATTTTCAATTTCATTTTCGGTTTCTAATGCGAAACCAATCAAAAATTGATTCTTTTTTATTTTTCCTAATGAAGCAAGAATATCGTTGGTTTTTTCTAATTCGATTGTGAATGTAGCTTCTGTTTTTTTGATTTTTTGTACAGCAACATTTTTGGGTCTATAATCTGCAACTGCTGCAGCTGCAATACAAACATCTGTTGTGTCAAAATGTTGATGACAAACATCATACATTTGTTGTGTCGAAACCACACGAATAATTTTTATCGAATCAAATTCAGGTGTAAGATGTGATGGACCAGAAATTAATACTACTTCTGCACCTAATTTTGCAGCACAATTTGCAATATCAAATCCCATTTTTCCAGAAGAATGGTTACCTATAAATCGAACAGGATCAATAGCTTCATAAGTTGGTCCAGCGGTAATCATTATTTTTTTTCCTTTAAGAGGCAATTGATTACTTATATCAGCTTCCAAAAATGTTATAATATTTTCTGGTTGAGCCATTCTGCCTTCTCCAGACAATCCACTAGCAAGTTCACCAACTTCTGCGGGAATAATTATATTGCCAAACTGATGTAACGCCTTAAAACTAGCAATTGTTGATGGATGTTTGTACATATCTAAATCCATTGCAGGTGCAAAATATACAGGACATTTGGCAGATAAATAAGTAGCAATTAGCAAATTGTCGCAATTGCCATTTACCATTTTAGATAAAGTATTTGCAGTAGCAGGAGCAATAACCATAAAATCAGCCCAAAGAGCCAATTCTACATGATTATTCCATTGTGCATTTTGCTTCGCCAATTCGCCAGTTTGGCTCGGGTCATCGTCTTCATTATAAAAACTAGAATGAACAGGATTTTTAGAAAGTGTTGATAATGTCAAAGGAGTGACAAAATCTTTAGAAGCAGGTGTCATAATTACTTGAACTTGTGCACCTGCTTTTATAAAAAGTCTAACTAATGTAGCAGATTTATAAGCGGCAATTCCACCAGAAATTCCTAGTATAATTTTTTTTCCGCTTAAAACTGACATTGTATTTATTGTATTATTTAGAATCTGATCTAAAATAAATTTTCCCATCAAGCCATTCTTGTACGGCTAATGCGTGCGATTTTGGCAATTTTTCATAAAATTTAGAAACTTCTATTTGCTCTTTGTTTTCAAATACTTCTTCTAAACTATCATTGTAAGTAGCAAATTCTTCTAATTTTTCTGTCAATTCTTTTTTGATTTCAGAATTGATTTGATTAGCTCTTTTAGCCATTATTGTTATAGCTTCATACACATTACCAGTTGGTTCTTCAATTACATTTTTGTTGTATGTAATTGTGTTTACTGGAGCATTCGTCTTTTTTAAATCCATTACTTTAATTTATTTAGGAAACTGTTGTAAATTTTTTTCAATCTTAGCAAACATTTCGTCTGCTTTTTCTTTGTATGATGTATTTGCATTAAATTTCATCAAATTTGAATGTGCAACTACTGCATTTTTCAATCGTTCTTCCATTTTTGAAGGAACACTATTTATTGCCAATTGATAGGCAGAATCAAATCTATAAAACAATGCTTGTTCTTTGTATGGTGTACCTGGATAATCTGATATAAAATTATCAAGAGCTACTAATGCTGATTTATAGTCAGAAATGGTATGATAACCTTTGGCATTTTCATATATTTTCTTTTCTATTTTATCAGTCAACGATTTTAAAACAGTATTGGCTTCAGCAAGGTAGGTTGAATTTGGATATAAATCTATAAAATCTTGTAATTTTGTTATGGCTTTTGAAGTATCAGTTTGGTCTAAACTATATACTGGTGATAATTTTGAAAAACTTTTAGCAGCAAGAAAAGCAGCTTCTTCTACTTTATCACTTTTTGGATAACTAGATACAAAACTTTCAAATTGGTAACCAGATAAATAGTATTGTTTTGTTTTGTAATAAGATTGAGCAAACATATAAAACATTTTCTCTGCTTGAGGTTTTCCTCTATATGCTGGAGCAATTTGTTCAAAAAGGCGGATTGCTTTGTTATATTTACCTAAATCGTATTTTTTGGTTGCAAGGTCAAATTTCACTGCAACATCTTCGTTTTTTAATGCTTTTTGATATTCGCTACAAGAGCAAAAAAGGATTGTAATAAGTATTATTGATAAAATTTTTTTCATGAGTTGGATTCGATTTGTTGATTTATAAGGCTTTACTGCCTTAAAAAACCGCCCGAAACATCGGGAGCAAATTTAGTTATTAATTAGACACTACAAAATATTTTTTTGAATAAAATTAAAAGCACTTTTTTATATATTTTTTTTTACAAATTGTTGAATTCTAATGGCTAAATCTTGATCGGCAACAACCAAAGGTAAACGTACAGTATTTTCAGACAAACCTAGGGTTTTAAAGACTTCTTTTATTCCTGCTGGATTTCCTTGTTCGAAAATCAAATCAATACCATCTGCTATTTGATAATGAAGTTTATAGGCTTCGATTACTTTATGTTGCAAACCTAAACGAATCATTTCAGAAAATAATTTTGGAAACCCTTCGCCTATTACAGAAATAACACCACTTCCACCAGCTAAAACCATTGGTAATGCAATCATATCGTCACCAGAAATCACTAGAAAATCTTTTGGCTTTTTTTGAATAAGTTGCATTGCTTGAACGATATCTCCAGCAGCTTCTTTTATGGCAACAATATTTTTAAAATCTTTTGCCAAACGAATTACTGTTGAAGGTAATATATTACTTGCAGTTCTTCCTGGTACATTGTACAAAATTACAGGAAGTGGTGATGCAAGTGCAATTGTTTTAAAATGTTGATAAATTCCTTCTTGAGTTGGTTTGTTATAATATGGTGATACAGATAATATTGCAGTAAATTTTGAAAAATTTCTTGTTTTTAATTCTGCAACAACATCAGCAGTATTATTTCCTCCTACACCTAATACCAAAGGTAATTTTTTGTTGTTTTCATCAATCACAGTTTGAATAACCAATTCTTTTTCGTCTGCGCTCAAAACTGCATTTTCGGCAGTTGTTCCTAAAACTACTAGATAATCAATTCCGTTTTCAATCTGATAGGAAACTATTTTTTTTAAAGCTTCTACATCTACCGAAAAATCCTTTTTAAAAGGTGTAACTAGCGCAACTCCAGTACCTATTAATGATTGCATATTATATTTTATTAAGTATTTTTAAATATTTAAATAATTCGTCCATAAAAACTTTATAATTCTCGGCATTTGTATGAATCATAAAATGGTTTAACTTCTTATCAATTGTAGCAAAACCTACCTTGAAACTTGCTTTTGATTGGTTGGTTACCAATAATAATGGTGGTTTTTCGGTATCATAATAATTGATTAGCAAATCAAATTTTTGTGCTATAAAATTTTTCACTTCTGATTTATCAAAAGTTGCAGTCCAACTTAAATCTTTATGGCTGAAAGTTGGATATTCAAATTGTTCATTTTTTTTGATTTTATTTTTAAAAACTAATATACTAATGTCACTTTCATTAATGTTATTGTTAACAAGTTCTTGAACTAAGGCTTCTCTTTCGTAAAAATAAGTTTCATCAAAAATAATTCCTACTGTTTTGATGACATTAGTTGATGGAGTTAGCTTCACATTAGCTAAACTTTTCTTAACAATTTTTTGTGTAAAAAAATTCTTTATGTAATTTAAAAACATACTACTTTTACTTGAATTACAAATTTAATCATTTCAATCACAATTCAGATGGTAAATCTAAAAAACTATAACGTTGTACTAAAGTATTTTGTTTTAATCTTAACATTTATTTTTTGTATTTCTTGCCATCAACAAAAAATATATTTAACCAAAATTCAAGGAAAAGAAATCGGAATCACTCCTGATTTAAATAATGTTCCTGTTATTGAGGATTTTATAAAACCCTATCGTGAAAAAATTGATGCTGATTTGAATATTGTTTTGGCTTTTGCTCCAGAAACTCTAGATAAAACAGGGCAATGGCAAACACCAATTGGTAATTTTTTTGCCGATGTAATGGTGTTAAAAGGAAATAAAATCTTTAATTTAAGAGAGAAAAAAAATATAGATATAGGCCTTTTTAATAATGGCGGAATTCGTACCATTATTCCTAAAGGCACTATTACTATTAGAACTGCCTATGAAATTATGCCTTTTGAGAATAATTTAGTAGTCATTGCATTAAAAGGAGAACAAGTTTTAGAAATGATTAATTATATTATTTCAGAGAAAAAGCCACATCCATTAAATGGTTTGACATTTACTATTACAAAAAAAAATGAAGCATCGTTAATACTAATTCAAGGAAAGTCATTTGATTTGAATAAAACATATTATGTTGCAACCAATGATTATTTGGCAAATGGTGGTGATAATATGATTTTTTTTAAAAAAGGAACTCAAAAGTTTGATTTGGATTATAAATTACGCAATGTATTAATTGATTATTTTAAAGAGGTTGATACTGTAAAAGCGCCAACTGATAAACGAATTAGTATTGAATAATTGTTTTTTTGATAAACCATTAAGTATGAAAAGAAGAGAATTTATAGAAAAAACAGCTGCTGGAACTGCTTTCTTGGGATTAGGATTATCACTAAGTAGTTTTGAAACTGCATCTACCAAACATTTAACCATTTTGCATACCAATGATGTACATAGTTACATTGATCCTTTTCCTCCTACTCATCCAAAAAATCCAAATATGGGTGGTGTTTCTAGAAGAGCAGCATTAATAAATTCAATTAGAAAAGAAAATCCTAATGTTTTGTTGCTTGATGCTGGTGATATTTTTCAAGGAACACCTTACTTTAATTATTATGGTGGCGAAATTGAATTCAAATTGATGAGTATGATGCAATACGATTTATCCACATTGGGGAATCATGATTTTGATAATGGTATTGATGGATTTTATGCACAATTACCAAATGCAAAATTTGAGTTTGTTTCTGCAAATTATGATTTCAAAAATACAGTGCTAAATGGCTTAGTAAAACCTTATAAAATTTTTAATAAAAACGGAATAAAAGTTGGTGTTTTTGGTTTAGGTATTGAATTAGATGGTTTGGTTGATAAAAAAAATTATAAAGAAACCATTTACAATAATCCTTTAGAATTGGCACAAGATATGTCTAGAATTCTTAAACAAAATGAGAAATGCGATTTGGTAATTTGTCTTTCACATCTTGGATATCAATATAAAAATGAACCTGAAAAAATATCTGATGTAAAATTAGCAGCTCTTACTAAAGACATTGATTTAATAATTGGAGGTCATACCCATACTTTTTTAGACAAACCAACCGTATTGAAAAATAGTGAAGGAAATGATGTTTTAGTCAATCAAGTAGGCTGTTACGGAATTAATTTAGGTAGAATTGATTTTTATTTTGATACTGATAAAAACAAATTGTCAACCGGAAAATCAATAGAAGTTTAATTTTCAATATTTTTATTTGCTTTTTCTGCAGCAATAACAAATTTGTAGAAAGTAAAAAAAGCAAAGGCATTTAATAATACTGAAATTGGTCTAAAAATATTAAATAAATCTTCGCCTAAATAATATTTTTCAATAAAGACTATAAATCGCAACCCAATCATTAACAACGTGCTAATCAATAACCAAGAGTGTTCTCTAGTGTTGTATTTTAAATAACTTGTTAATGATATACCACCCAAAATCGAAATTAATAAACTCTGTAAGATAAGAATGTTCAAATTCATATCTGAAATTTCGTTTGTTACAGATATCAAATAAAAGAAAACCAATAAAAAAGGGAAAGTTCCTATTAGAATTTGTAGATAATTTTTTTCTGGATGCAATTTTAATATCAAAAATATTGCTAGAATTCTTTGAACAATGAAAGTAATAATACCTACAAAAAAAATATTTGGATTATTTATAGAAAAGAAAATATTTGAAATCAATAAAAAGAAGAGAATAAAATAAAAAATAACATTCCTATTGGTAGATTTTATTGCATATAATGCTATTAAAATAAGTATTGAAGCAATTCTTGAAAACACAATTAAGGGTTGATATAATAAGTATTCTGAAATAATATCTAAAGTAGCAATTGCAAAATATACTATTATAAGTGAGTTGATTATTTTTTTATTACTTACAGATTCCATAAATTTAAAGAATATAGTATTATGAATTTCCTTTTTTCTGTGAATTGATAATATCTAATCTCCATTTTTTCTTTTCTTCCAAAATAATAAAATGACATTGTAAATATTGTCCAAAAATAAATAACATCATTGCAATTGGTTGAAAAATAACTAAAGATACATAAACAATTTTCATTACAATAATAAATTGCGAAGCAGAAAATAATAATGCACAAAGTAATAAATAGGTGTTTGATTTGTTTGATTTGAGGATGTAATTTCCAAGCGAATATCCGCCAAAAACGATTAATAGAAAACCTTGAATTAAAAACAAATAAAAACTATTTCCTAAAACTGAGTATGTTGCATTTACAACTATCAGAAAAACAAATAAAAATGGGATGCATCCTATTAATAAAGGAAAATAACCAGGAAATTTTAAAATTTTAAAAACGGTAATAATTATAAATAATCGATGAACAATATATAATGATGTTCCAAGAAGTAATAAAGTAAACGTATCAAAAATAAAAAATATGTTTGCACACCAAACAAAGAACATTGCAATTATATACATTAAATTGATTTTTTTTGACAAACACAAATACAAAGCAATTAGAAGAGGTATTAACAATGGTTTTGAAAACATTATTAATGAAACATCTTTGTTAAATTCTGCAATTAACTCGATAATACCTATAAAAAAGTAAGCTAAAGTAATTGGTTTAACTAACTTTTCTTTAGAAAGATTATTATCATTCAAGGGCAATAATTCGCTCATTCGATTTAATAAAACTATTGGTATTTTTTTAAAAATCAGGCTAAAATACAATATTATTTATGAAAAGATTTTTTTTATTTCAAAAAAAAAGAATTTAATAGTAAATTATTATTATTTTAACAATTGTTCAAATTCAGTTTCAGTAAGTATATTTATTTTCAATTGGTTAGCTTTTTCTAATTTTGCTGGACCCATATTATCACCTGCAATGACAAAATCAGTTTTAGTAGAAATTGAACTTCCTACTTTTCCTCCATTATCTTCAATAGCTTTTTTTAATTCGTCTCTAGAAAAACGTTCAAAAACGCCAGAAACTACAAAAATTTTACCGTTTAATATCGTTGTAGCATTTGGATTGATTTTTTCGACAATTTCAAATTGAATACCGTAAGTTCTTAGTCTTTGTATGATATTTTGGTTTTCTTGATTTTCAAAAAATTCAATTACACTTTGAGCAATTCGCTCTCCAATTTCATCAACCATAACTAAATCTAGTAAAGTAGCTTGACTTAAAGCATCAATGTTTTTGTAATGTTTAGCCAATTTTTTCGCAACAGTTTCTCCAACAAATCTAATTCCTATTGCATATAATACATTTTCAAAAGGAATATTTTTTGATTTTTCTACCCCATTTATTAAATTTTCAGCCGATTTTTGAGCCATTCTTTCTAATGGAAGAATTTGTTCAACTGTTAAATCATATAAATCTGCATAGTTATGAACCAATCCGTTAGTAAATAACAAAGCAACTGTTTCTCCACCAAGTCCTTCAATATCCATTGCTTTACGCGAAATATAATGTTGGATTCTACCAATAATTTGTGGTGGACAACCATAATAATTTGGACAGTAATGATTGGCTTCACCTTCACTACGAACCAAATGTGTTTGACATTCTGGACAATGCGTAATATATTCTGTTGGCAAAGAATGTTCTTGGCGTTTTGTTAAATCAACTGCTATGATTTTTGGAATTATTTCACCACCTTTTTCAACAAATACGGCATCTCCGATTCTTATATCTAATTTTTCAATTTGGTCAGCATTATGTAGTGAAGCACGTTTTACAATTGTTCCAGCTAATTGAACAGGTTCTAAATTCGCGACTGGTGTTATGGCTCCAGTTCGACCAACTTGATATGAAATAGAATTTAATTTTGTTGCTACTTGTTCAGACTTAAATTTATATGCAATTGCCCATCTTGGAGATTTGGCAGTAAATCCTAGTTCATCTTGATATTGAAACGAATTGACTTTTATAACAACACCATCGGTTTCATAAGGAAGACTATGGCGGTGAATATCCCAATAATCAATATATGCAAAAATTTCTTCTAAACTAGTTGTTAGTTTTGATTCTTTAGGCACTTTAAATCCCCATTTCCTGGCCGTTTCTAAACCTTCATACTGATTATCAAAAGGCAAATTATTTCCGGTTAGAAAATACAATAAACATTCTAATGGTCTTTTGGCAACTTCTGAACTGTCTTGCAATTTCAAACTTCCTGAAGCTGTATTTCTAGGATTTGAGTATGGTAGTTCTCCAATTTCTAACAATTCCTGATTCATTTTTTCAAATCCTGAAAAAGGCAAAATGATTTCGCCACGAATATCAAATTTTTCGAGATAATCTCCTGTTATTTCTAACGGAATAGATTTAATTGTTTTAATATTATTGGTTACATCGTCACCTTGAAAACCATCACCACGAGTTACTGCTCTTAATAATTTACCGTTTTCATAAGTAATAGAAATAGAAGCACCATCATATTTTAATTCACAAGTATATGTCAATGCTACATTACCTAGTACTTTTTGTATTCTATTTTCCCAATCTATAACATCTTCTTTAGAATATGAATTGTCTAATGAATACATTCTATAATCATGAACAACAGTTTTAAAATTTTTGGTAATCATTCCTCCTACTCGTTGTGTTGGAGAATTGGAATCAAAAAATTCTGGATACTGATTTTCTAAATCTTGAAGTTGTTTTAATTTTAAATCAAATTCATAATCTGTTATGATAGGATGATCCAATACATAATAATTATGATTATGAAGATTTAATTCTTCACGTAATGTTTGAATAGTTTGTTTGATATCCATAGAAAACGAAAATGGTTTTATAGTTTTTAAATCGACTACTAAAATAACCATTTTAAACTAATTTTAATTGTAAAAATTATGATTCAATAATAGTGTTAATTTGTTTGTATAATTGTCCGTCGCTTAAAAATGCTCCTTGCTGTATTAATTCAAAAATTGAAGAATTTCGTTCTGATATAAATTCTTTTTTGCCGATTTTCATCTCGATGGTTTTAGTAAATAGGTTGTCACTGAGCCATTGCAGTCCGTCTTTGGTCAGAAAATCTATTTCAGTAACTAGAGATTTTAAAACAATAGAATGAATATAGGTTTCAAAACATTGAAATAGAAAAATATGGTTTTTTGAAAAATGTTCTAAAAATGTTGCTTTGTTCAAAACTCCGTCCCAGATTAAATCAGAAAAAACATCCAATTCTTGATCGGCGATTTCAGGTTTTTCTAATTTTATAGTGTCCCATTCTTCTTTATCTATAGATTGAGTAGCTAGAAAATTAATAAATTCTGGGTGCAATTCTTCAAATTGTTCTTTTGTTAATCGTGCGTATTTCATTTTTTGCTGAATTTATTTGCTACACCTGTTCGCGATTGCTCTGGTCAGCATCTTTTTAAGATGCGTTATACATTAATTAGGGAATCTGAAAAAAGTTCAGATTAAACAAAAAAAATCCCGATAAAAACCGGGATTTAATTCAATAAGATAAAAAATTATGCTTTTTCAGCAACAATTTCATAAGGCAATTCGATTATTACATCTCTGTGTAAACGAACAGTAGCAGCATACTTACCTGTACGTTTTACAATTCCAGAAGTAATAAATTTACGATCAATTGTTTGCCCTGCTTTTTGTAAAGATTCAGCAATATCGATGTTAGTGATAGAACCAAAAAGTTTTTCACCACCCGCTTTTGCATAAATTTTTATTTCGATAGCCTTTAAAGTTTCAGCCAATGTTTTTGCATCGTTTACAACTTTAGCTTCTTTATGAGCTTTTTGTTTTAAGTTTTCAGCTAATACTTTTTTCGCAGAAGGTGTAGCCAAATGAGCATGACCTTGAGGAATTAAAAAGTTACGACCGTAACCTGCTTTCACAGATACAACATCGTCTTTAAAGCCTAAATTCTGTACGTCTTTCTTTAATATAAGTTCCATAATTTTGCTTCTTTATTATTTTAGTAAATCAGCCACATATGGCATTAACGCTAAATGTCTTGCTCTTTTTACAGCTACAGACACTTTTCTTTGGTACTTTAATGAAGTTCCTGTTAAACGACGTGGCAAAATTTTACCTTGTTCGTTAACAAATTTCAATAAAAAGTCTGCATCTTTATAATCAATATACTTGATACCTGACTTTTTGAAACGACAATACTTTTTAGTTTTGTTTGTTTCTATATTTAAAGGTGTAAGATATCTGATATCTCCATCTTTTTTACCTGAAGCGGATTGTTGTAAGTTTGCCATAATGATTATACTTTAGCTGCTTTTAGTTTTGCTCTTCTTCTTTCTGCCCAAGATATTGCGTGTTTGTCAAGACTTACAGTCAAGAAACGCATGATTCTCTCATCACGTTTAAATTCAGTTTCAAAAGCAATTAGAACTTCTCCAGCTACTTTAAATTCTAATAAATGGTAAAAACCACTTTTTTTGTTTTGGATTTCGTAAGCCATCTTTTTCAGACCCCAATCCTCTTTAGATATCATTTCTGCTCCTCTGGATGTAAGAAATTCTTCGAATTTGCTCACTGTTTCCTTTACCTGAACATCAGATAAAACGGGATTTAAAATGAAAACAGTTTCATAATGATTCATAAAATATGTAATTATTTGTTAATTTTTGCAAAAGTAATGCTTTTTTTTAAATAAACAAGAAAAATCGTTTTTTTATCGTTTAAGAGCAAAAAAAACCGTTTAATATTAGGTTGTGTCGATTAAACTATATACTTTTGAAGTTCCAAATCTATAATAAATAAAATTATGAAATTAAATTGTGTTGTAGTTGATGATAGTTCCCTTCAAAGGATGATCATCGCAAAGTTAGTAAATAATCACCCAAATTTACATTTAATAGGTGATTTTTCTAATGCAATTGAAGCAAAAAATTGCATGTCGGTACATACCGTTGACCTTATATTTCTAGATATTGAAATGCCTGTCATTAGCGGTTTTGATTTTCTTGATGGTTTAAAGACGAAACCACAAATCGTTTTTATCACATCAAAGGCAGAGTATGCTATGAAAGCATTTGATTATGATGCAACGGATTACCTACAAAAGCCTATTGCTCTAGATCGTTTTAATGCTTCTGTTAAACGAGCTATTGATTTCCATATGCTTAAGAAAGAAAATCAAGAAGAAGATGGTGAGCATATTTTTATTAAGAGTAATCTTAAGAAATTAAAAGTCTTTACTTCTAAAATAAAATGGATTGAAGCTTTTGGTGATTATGTAAAAGTTGTTACCGAAGAAGATAGTAACTTGGTACTTTCAACAATGAAATCTTTTGAACGAGATTTATCAAAAGATAAATTCATTAGAGTACACAAGTCCTATATTATTAATATCGATAAAGTAGAACGGTTTAACAGTAAATTTGCAGAAATCGGAATTACAAAAATACCTTTAAGTCGTAACAAGAAAGAAGATCTTGTTCGCGCATTAGCAATAGCTTAATAAAAATCTACATTCACAGCTGTTTTTATAGCTCTGAATTGTGGTACCAACTCAAAACTATCCAGTATTTTCTGGATAGTTTTTTTTGTACCAGGTAATGACGTTTGATTCTGTGGAATTTTAATCAGTATAGTTCTAATATATTCATTTCTAATTCTACTTACTGCAGGTTCTTCTGGACCTAAAACAGGCATTTTTAAATTTTGTTGCAAAACTTGAAACAACCACATCGATCCTTGCTTGAGTTTTTCATAATCCTTATGTTTCAACGTAAGCCTTATTAATCTATAGTATGGTGGATAATAATAAATTTGTCTTTCGTACAATTGTTCTTTATACATTCCTAAATAATTATTATTGGTCACTTGTTGTATGGTATTGTGATCTGGATTGTAGGTTTGAATAATAACATTTCCTTGTTTTTCTGATCTTCCAGAACGTCCTGCAACTTGAGTCATCATTTGATAACTTCTTTCAAAAGCCCTAAAATCTGGATGATACAACATTGTATCAGCATTCATAATTCCGACCAATGTCACATTATCAAAATCTAATCCTTTAGCAAGCATTTGTGTACCAACTAGAATATCTATTTCTCTATTTTTGAAACTATCAATAATTTTTTCGAAACCAAATTTGCCTCTTGTAGTATCTTGATCCATACGACCAATTTTAGCATTTGGAAAAAGAGTAATTAATTCTTGCTGAATTTGCTCTGTACCAAAACCTTTTGTAGTAAGATGAATACTAGAACAAGAAGCACAATTTGTAGGGTTTGCCATTGAATAACCACAATAATGACAACGCAATTGGTTTTTATGTTTGTGATAAGTTAAACTCACATCGCATTGTTGGCATTGCGGCACATGTCCGCAAGTCATGCACTCTACAACTGGTGAATATCCTCTTCGGTTTTGAAATAAAATCACTTGTTCGCCTAATGCTAAAACGTCCGAAATAGATTCTAGTAAAGTTTTACTAAAATGACCTGACATTGTTTTTCTAAAATAGGCTTCTTTTAAATCGACCAAAACAATATTAGGCATTAAAACATTGCCATATCTTTCTGTAATTGTAACAAGACCAAATTTTCCGGAATGTGCATTATAATAAGTTTCGAGACTAGGTGTTGCCGATCCTAAAAGTACTTTTGCTTGATGAGAATGTGCTAATACTATTGCAGCATCTCTAGCGTGATATCTTGGTGCTGGATCTTGTTGTTTAAATGTTTGTTCGTGTTCTTCGTCAACTATTATGAATCCTAAATTTGAAAAAGGCAAAAACAAAGCCGACCTTGCTCCTATTACTATTTGTGCTTTTTCTGAATTTTCTAAAACTTGTCTCCAAACTTCTACTCTCTCATTGTTATTGTATTTAGAATGAAAAACAGCTACTTTATTTCCGAAATAATTTCGCAATCGACTTACTAATTGTGTTGTTAAAGCAATTTCGGGCAATAGGTATAAAATTTGCTTATCTAGTTGTAAATATTTTTCGATAAGTTTGATATATATTTCTGTTTTACCACTAGAAGTAACGCCGTGCATCAAACAAACTTCTTTTGATTTAAAATGAGATTCGATTTCTGAAAATGCTTTTTGTTGAGCAACACTCAAAAGCAAAACAGACTCATTAATTTTTCCAGTATAGTTTACACGATCTTCTTGAATGTAATATTCTTCAAAAATTGATTTTTCTATAAGAGATTTAATTACAGCAGCATTAGACTGACTTATTTCGAGTAATCGTTTTACAGTAACAGGTTTTTTTTCTGAAGCTCGAAGTTGAAAATAATATAAAACCAATTCTTTTTGTTTATTGGCATTTTTTAAAGTTTCTAATAAATTGGTCAACCCAGTTTCTTCATTAAAATGAGGATGTAATTGTATGTATCTTATAAGCTTAGGTTTGTAGTTTTCTTGAATTTCCTCTTCTAATACTAAAACTTTTTTATCAATGAGTTTTTGAATTATCGGAAAAACATTTTTTTTATTTAAAATAGCAATAATATCTTGAACTTTTAGTGAAGATTGTTGTTGTAGCGCTTTTAAAATTAAATACTCATCATTGTTTAAAATACTTTCATCAATAAAATTTTCATCAAGATATTGAATATTGGTTTCACTTTCAAGTAAAAGTGCAGATGGCATTGCACCACGATATACATCTCCAATGGCACACATATAATAGGAAGCAATCCAAATCCAGTGTTCTATTTGAATTTCGGTTACAATTGGAGTTTCATCTAGTATTTGATGAATTTCTTTAGCGTCGTATAAAGTTGGTTGGTTTTGATGAGTAGCATTTGCTAATGCAGTGCATATTTTGCTTTTACCAAAAGGCACTGCAATGCGCATTCCTTTTTTGATAAAATGATATTCAGCTTCAGAAACCCTATAAGTAAAGGTTTTTGATAGCGAAAGTGGCAAGATTACTTCTACGTAATGCATTATTAGAAAGGTAAATTTATGATTTTAGATATAGAATTGGTAACAAAAATAAGAATAAAATTTATTTCATTCGAAACCAATATTGTGTTCTGCCAAAAAGCGAAATCCCAATGTAACCTCGTACTTTGAGCTTGTCTTGACTCTCAAGTGTGATATAACAAGAGTATAATTTGCCATTTTTAGGATCTAATATTTTGCCTTTTGTATATTCATTTTCTACTTTGGTAAGACCTTTTATTACATTCATACCCAAAATAGGCTTGTTGGCATCTTCACCACTACATTTTTCACATACACGATATCTATTTGCAGGATTAAAAATTTCTAAAACTTTGCCATAAATTTTATGGTTTTTTTCAAAAACTTCGACAACAGAAATTGCTTTTCCGGTTTCATCATCAATTGTTTTCCATTTGCCAAAAACACTGTGAGTTTGTGCTAATAAATTGACAGTAATCAAAAATAAAAAACAATAAACAAATACAGTCAAAATTTGTTTTATTGACATTAATGAATTTGAAAATGTATTTATATAATTATTCATTAATTTAATTATTATGTTTTTCTTTCAATTTACTTATAGATGCATTTAATTCGAATCCTAATAATAGTATCATACAATTCAACCAGATATAAAACATCATTATCAATAAAGTACCAATAGAGCCATACAATTCGTTGTATTTTGAAAAACGAATTACCCAAATTCCGAAAATATAGGAAGATAAAATAATCAGAATTGTAGTAAAAACAGAACCAATAGAAATGAATGCACGATTTTTGTCGTGTTTGGTTCCGAATTTAAAAAGAATTGAAGTTGTGATTAAAATCATTAATATTACAAAAACATAGCGACCTAAAATAATAAGCGGAATCCTGTCGCTCAGTACATCTTGAATAATTGTTTTTTGAATAAAAACTTCAAAAACTACTATTGAAGCTACTGTAAATAGTAATAAAAAAGACAACAACAACGACATCCCTAATGCTACAAAATATTGATGAAAAAATCCTCTTTTTATAATGATATGTTTGGAAGTTTCAAATCCGCCGAGAATTGCATTCAAACCATTTGCCATCAAAAAAATTGACAACAAAAAACCTGTTGATAATAATCCGGAATGACTGTTATTAAGGATGTCGCTGATTATTTTATAAATTGCATCATATGTATTTGGTGGAACTCCTTCTTTTACAAACAAAAGGAAATCTTGCTGAAAACCTTCAATTGGTATGTATGGAATAAGATTTAAAATGAATAAAGCAAAAGGAAATAACGCCATAAAAAAACTAAACGCAATTGCTCCAGCACGATATGAAAGTGCACCTTCAAAGATACCAATGCCATACAATTCTAATAAATCATACAACGATAAACCTTGTAACCAAGGCAATTTGATTCGTTTAAGAAAACGGGCTAAATTACGTAATAACGGAATTCTACTTATAGATTCTTCGATTTCTTTTGACATTTTATAGGGCTTTCAAACTCAAATCCATATTATAAACCGAATGGGTTAAAGCTCCAGAGGAAATATAATTGACTCCACACTCTGCATAATGGCGAATAGTTTTTTCGTTTATATTTCCAGAAGATTCCGTTAAGCATTTATTTCCAATCATTGCTACTGCTTTTTTGGTGGTTTCATAATCTAGATTGTCCAACAAGATACGATAAACCCCATCGCTTTGCAAGATTTCTTCAACTTCATTTAGATTTCGTGCTTCGACAATTATTTTCAAATCTAGTTGATTATCTTTTATAAAAGTTTTGGTTTTAGCAATTGCAGGAGTAATACCACCAGCAAAATCATTGTGATTGTCTTTGAGCATTATCATATCATATAGTGCAAAACGATGATTTTCGCCACCTCCAATTTTTACAGCCCATTTTTCGCAAGCTCTAAACCCTGGTGTCGTTTTTCTGGTGTCTAAAACTTTTGTTGTTGTGCCATTTAAAAGTTGTACATAACTATTAGTTTTTGTGGCAATTGCCGACATTCTCTGCATCGCATTTAGAACCAATCGTTCTGCTTTTAGTATAGATTGTGAACTTCCTGAAACGTGAAAAACAATATCGCCGTACTTTACATGAGCTCCATCTTCAATAAACTTTTCGACTTCTAAACTTGCATCAACATATTGAAAAACCATTTTTGCAAAAGCAACACCAGCAATAATACCCTGATCTTTTACTAATAATTTTGCTTTACCTTGAGCAATTTCGGGAATACAAGCAAGTGAACTATAATCGCCTGGACCAACATCTTCTCTAATAGAATTTGCAATAATAAGATGTAATTCGTTTTGAAATTGAGCTTCTGAAATCATAATAATAGCAATTTGAAAGGCTAAAATAAGATTTATTTTGTGGATTAAAAAACCTTCTACCTCTATTTATTAACTATTTTGACTCCTATTCATTACATAATTCATTTATTAACTTAAAATTTAGTTAAATAACTATAAATATAGTTGTGTAACTAAAAATATAGTTATACTTTTGAAACATCAAATAAAAAGACATGCAAAAATTAACTAACAAAGAAGAAGAAATCATGCACATATTATGGAAGCTCAAAAAGGCTTTTGTAAAAGAGGTTTTGGCAGAAATTACCGAAGAGCAACCACATTATAACACACTTTCAACTATAATTCGAAATCTAGAAGAAAAAGGATATGTTGCTTATAATGCATTTGGAAATACCCATCAATATTACCCTATTGTTTCAAAAGAAGAGTATAGAAAGCGATTTATGAATACTGCTATCGATACTTATTTTAATAATTCGTATAAAAATATGGTCTCTCATTTTGCCAAAGAAGAAAAAATTTCAGCAGCAGAATTAAGAGAAATTCTTGCAATGATCGAAAACCAATAATATAATTCCTATTGATTATGGAAACTATTTTTATATATCTCTTAAAATCCAGTTGCTTAGTTGCAGTGTTTTTTGTTGCCTATAATTTTTTGCTTAAAAAAGAAACTTTTTTTCAAGCTAATCGATGGTTTTTAATTTTTGGTTTAGTAGCTTCAATTGTCTTGCCTTTAATTAAGTTTCAGAAAATTATTTTTATTGAATCAAGTTCAAAAAATACCGATTGGGTTTCACTACCAACA
>JAYTVI010000117.1:0-4993 GCA_043744095.1 Flavobacterium sp. | reverse complement strand
CTGAAAATTCTTCTTTCGATTTTTTAGATAATTTTTCGATTAAAACTTCTACTGTTTTACCAATAAATTCCTCACTTCTCATCCAAGCGTGTTTTTGTTGTAAATCGACTATTTCTTGTAATCTTCTAGCTTTATCTTCATCAGTTACATCGTCGTTCATTTTGCGTCCAGCCAATGTTCCAGGTCTTTCAGAATAGGAGTACATATATCCAAAACTATATTTTACATACTCCATTAATGATAAAGTATCTTGATGATCTGCTTCGGTTTCAGTCGGAAAACCTGCAATCATATCTTGCGAAATAGAACTTTCGGGAATGATAGTTTTAATCTTGTCAATTAACGTCATATATTCCTCACGAGTATGCAAACGATTCATCTCTTTTAATATACGGTTACTTCCAGATTGAACTGGTAAGTGAATGTGTTTGCAAATATTAGTATATTTCGCAATAACGTTCAACACACTTTCGTGCATATCTTGCGGATTTGATGTGGAAAAACGAATTCGCATTTTTGGAAAACCTACAGCTACCATTTCCAGTAAATTATCAAAATCTACCGAAGTTGCTTTTTGCATTTCGCTGGCATTCACATAATCTTTTTTCAATCCGCCACCATACCAAAGGTAACTGTCCACATTCTGACCCAAAAGCGTTATTTCCTTAAAACCTTTGTCCCACAAATCCTGAATTTCACTTATAATACTTTGTGGTTCACGACTGCGTTCACGACCACGAGTAAAAGGGACAACACAAAACGTGCACATATTGTCGCAACCACGAGTGATAGATACTAAAGCGGTAATTCCGTTGCTCATTAATCGCACGGGCGAAATATCTCCGTACGTTTCTTCTTTGCTTAAAATCACATTTATTGCATCACGACCTTCTTCAACTTCGGAAAGTAAATTAGGCAAATCCTTGTAAGCATCTGGCCCAACAACCATATCTACAATTTTCTCTTCGTCTAGAAATTTTTCCTTCAATCGTTCTGCCATACAACCCAAAACACCAACTTTCATCGACGGATTTATTCGTTTTACAGCATTGTATTTCTCCAAACGTTTCCTAATAGTTTGTTCGGCTTTATCGCGAATAGAGCAAGTATTTACCAACACTAAATCGGCTTCTTCTAGTACTTGTGTTGTATTGTAACCATTATTGGATAATATTGAAGCTACGATTTCGCTATCAGAAAAATTCATAGCGCAACCATAACTTTCTATATAAAGTTTCTTTGTGTTTTCTACTTTTACCTCAAGAACCAAACTTTGTCCTTGTAATTGTTCATCAATTTCTTTTTCCATAATGCTAATTCGATTCAATCAGGGTGCAAAGATAATACTAAATTATAAAATCTGACAAGATGGCAGATTGTTTTAACAAATTATTAGAAGCGAATATCTTTGGCTTTTTTGCAATCCATTTTCCCGCTTTCCACTAAACAAGGTACTGCTCCAATCGGGGCTAATTAGCTAACCATTTTTGTAAAATTCAGTTGTTACAATCAGTTCTAAAATTTCAACCCAAAACTATTTTAATTGCTAAATTAATTTCCAAAAACTAAAAATCTAAAAAAAACTTCTACTTTTGTCGAACAAACAAAAAGACAAATGGCAAAGAATTTAGTTATAGTAGAGTCACCAGCAAAGGCAAAAACAATTGAAAAATTTCTTGGATCCGATTATCAAGTCGAGTCTAGTTATGGCCACATTGCTGACTTACCTTCTAAAGAAATAGGGGTAGATGTCGAAAACGGATTCAAACCCAAATATGAAGTTTCAGCCGATAAAAAAGCGCTAGTAACAAAACTTAGAGGATTAGCCAAGAACGCCGAAATGGTTTGGTTAGCTTCCGATGAGGATCGCGAAGGAGAAGCAATTTCCTGGCATTTATCAGAAGAATTAAAATTAGATAAAAACAAGACAAAACGAATTGTTTTTCACGAAATCACCAAAACTGCCATTCTAAAAGCAATCGAAAATCCTAGAGAAATCGATTACAACTTAGTAAACGCGCAACAAGCACGCAGAGTTTTAGATAGATTAGTTGGTTATGAATTATCTCCTGTTTTATGGAGAAAAATAAAAGGTGGATTATCTGCTGGACGTGTGCAATCGGTTTCTGTTCGTTTGATTGTAGAAAGAGAACGTGAAATTCAAAATTTCAAAGCAACAGCAAGTTATTCAATTGTAGCTGAATTTACAAACGAAACAGGAAAGTCATTCAAAGCAAAACTTCCAAAGAATTTCAATACCAAAAAAGAAGCCGAAGATTTTTTAACTAAAAATATAGGTTCTAATTATAAGGTAGCCGATTTGGAAACAAAGCCTACCAAAAAATATCCTGCTGGACCATTTACAACATCTACTTTACAGCAAGAAGCAGCGCGTAAATTGTACTTACCAGTTGGGATTACAATGCAATTAGCACAACGATTATATGAAGCCGGATTGATAACTTATATGAGAACGGATTCGGTAAATCTTTCTAAAGAAGCTATGGATGCCGCTCAAGCAGAAATTATTCATTCCTACGGAAAAGAGTTTTCAAAACCGAGAACATTCACAAATAAAAGTAAAGGCGCACAAGAAGCACACGAAGCAATTCGTCCTACTGATATGTCGCGTCACACCGTAAATATTGATAGAGATCAAGCTCGTTTATACGATTTAATCTGGAAAAGAACATTAGCATCTCAAATGAGTGATGCCGAATTAGAACGTACAAACGTAAAAATCGAAGCGAATAATCATCAGGAAATTTTTTCTGCTTCTGGTGAAGTTATCAAATTTGAAGGATTCTTAAAGGTATATCTTGAAGGAAATGACGATGACGATGAAGAACAAGAAGGAATGTTGCCAGCAATGAAAGTTAATGAAAAATTGGTTAACAATTATATTACAGCAACCGAAAGATATTCTCGTCCGCCAAGTCGTTATACTGAAGCTTCTCTAGTAAAAAAATTAGAAGAACTTGGAATTGGTCGTCCATCTACTTATGCGCCAACAATTTCTACAATTATTAATAGAAGTTATGTCGAAAAAGGAACTTTAGAAGGTCAAGAACGTAATTACACTCAACTTACATTACATTCGGGTAAAGTTTCTGATAAAATTTTAAAAGAAAACACAGGTTCGGATAAAGGAAAATTAGTGCCAACCGATATCGGAAATATTGTAACTGATTTCTTAGTTAAAAATTTTGAAAAAATATTAGATTATAATTTTACTGCCAAAGTAGAACAAGATTTTGACGAAATTGCAGAAGGGAATATCAATTGGACAACAATGATGCAGGAGTTTTACGATAAATTCCATCCAAATGTAAAAGATGTTGAAGCTAATGCCGATAGAGAAAGCGGTGAACGTATTTTAGGAAAACATCCAGAATCTGGTAAAACAGTCTTAGTTCGTTTAGGGAAATTCGGTGCAATGGCTCAAATTGGTGATATTGACGATGAAGAAAAGAAGTTTGCTAGTCTGCGTCCAGAACAAAATATGGGTAACATAACTTTGGAAGAAGCATTGAATTTATTTTTACTTCCAAAAGCCTTAGGAACTTATAAAGGCGAAGAAGTCGAAGTAAGTTTGGGTCGTTTTGGACCATTTATAAGATTCGGAAAAGTGTTTGTTTCCTTACCAAAAGGCGAAGAACCACTTGATGTAGATTTAGAACGTGCAAAAGTTTTAATTGATGAAAAAGCACAAGCTGATGCTCCAATAGCTGTTTATAAAGGTGAAGGTGTTCAAAAAGGAACAGGTCGTTTTGGACCTTTCATTAAATGGAACGGGATTTTTATAAACGTTAGTGCCAAATATAATTTTGATAATTTATCTCAACAAGATATCGAAACGATTATAGAAGACAAATTACAAAAAAACATTGATAAAGTAATTCATAATTGGGAAGCAGAAGGAATTTTGGTTCAAAAAGCACGTTGGGGAAGGAGTGAAATTACTAAAGGAAAAATCAAAATCGAATTAAGCAAAGATATTGATGCTTCAAAACTTACTTTAGCTGAGGTTCAAGAAATGATTGAGAAAAAAGCACCAGCAAAAAAAACTGCTACCAAAAAAGCACCAGCAAAAAAAGCAACCACAAAAAAGAAATAAAAAATGGAATTTGATTTTCTAGCACCTTTAGATAATGAAATTCTTAATTTCATAGATACTTTGTCAAGTCAAAATCTTGGGAGCAAAGTAGTTTTGTATACAAATGAAGATTTTCCAGATATTTCAAAAATTAATATTGCTATAATTGGTGTAGCTGAAAATAGAGGCAATAAAGAGGATCAAAAAGTTGATATACTAAATATAAGAAAAGAATTATATTCTCTTTACCCTGGTAATTGGGAAGTGTCATTGGCAGATTTAGGAGATATACTACCTGGCGAAACTATTGCAGACACTCATTTTGCTTTACAAAAAGTAACATCAGTTTTAATAAAAAATAATATTATACCAATTATAATAGGAGGTTCTCAAGATTTAACATATGCTTTATACAGAGCATATGACGATTTAGAGCAAATGGTAAATTTAGTTATAATTGATAGTAAATTTGATTTTGGTAAAGAAAGTCATCCTATTTCTGCTAATTCTTTTTTAACAAAAATAATATTAGACGAACCTAATAATCTTTTTAATTATTGTAATATAGGATATCAAACCTATTATAATTCTCAAGAAGAAATAGATTTAGTTGAAAAAATGTATTTTGATGCCTACAGATTAGGTGATGTTGCTTCAAATTTATCAATATCAGAACCTGTTTTTAGAGATGCAGATATAGTAAGTTTAGATTTAACATCAATAAAGTCATCTGAATCAGGAAATTTTACTAATTTTGTACCCAATGGATTTACAGGTAAAGAAATATGTTCTTTATCACGATATTCTGGAATAAGTGATAAAGTTTCTTTGTTTGGAGTTTTTAATCAAAGTGGTAGCAAACAAGAAACTGTATTAATTGCTCAAATAATTTGGTAT
>JAYTVI010000116.1:0-5000 GCA_043744095.1 Flavobacterium sp. | reverse complement strand
AAATTGATGTAAAACGTGCCTTGACAGGTAAAGATTTAATCGAGTTTGTCAACAAAACACTTTTTCCTTATCTCGAAAGTTTTAAAACTTTTGAAAACGATCCAAAATCTATAAAATACAAAATAGGTGCTATTTTTGAATATTTAGACAATCGTATTGCAAGCGGACATACACTGCGAGAAGTATTAGATATTATTGATGCTTTAGATTTTCAAAGTTCAGATGAGCTTTTTGAATTGTCGCATATTTATGAAAACTTGCTGAAAGGAATGGGTTCTGATGGCGGAAATTCTGGCGAATTTTACACACCAAGAGCCATTATCAAAGCAATGGTCGAAACCGTAAATCCGCAAGTTGGCGAAACCATTTATGATGGTGCAGTTGGTAGTGCTGGTTTTTTGGTTGAAGCATTTGAGTTTTTAACAAAGCCCGAAAAGAAAACAAAATATGCGGCTTCCGACTGGGAAACGATTCAACAAAATACATTTTACGGACTCGAAAAAACATCGTTGGGTTATGTAATGGGAATGATGAATATGATTTTGCACGGCATAGAAAGCCCAAATGTTTTTAAAGGAAACACCTTAACGCAAAACATTAGAGATTTTCAAGAAAAAGACCGACACAACATTATACTTGCTAATCCACCATTTGGCGGAAAAGAAAAACCACAAATTCAACAAAATTTTCCGGTAGAGATTAATGCCACCGAAATGCTTTTTATTCAGCATTTTATGAAAATGTTAAAACTAGAAGGTAGAGCATCTATCATTATTCCCGAAGGTGTTTTGTTTCAAACCAACAATGCATTTAAAACCATAAAACAAAATTTGCTCGAAAATTTTAATGTGCATACCATTGTGAGTTTGCCTAGTGGCGTTTTCTTGCCGTATAGTGCCGTTAAAACCAATATTTTATATTTTGACAAAAGGTGCCACCTCCAAAATTTGGTATTATGATGTAACGCCTACAACCAAACTCACCAAAAACAAACCCATTACCTACTAACATCTAGAAGAGTTTGTAAACTTGTTTCACAACCCAAGCAAACGAAACGCCACCAATGCAAAATCGGTAACAGCTTGTAACGATTGGACGGTAGATGTAAAAGATATTATTGATTATGACTTAAGTGCCAAAAACCCACATAAAATTGTTGAAATTGAACACTTAACGCCAACCAAACTGCTTTCTAAAATAAAAGAAAACGACAAAAAGATTAACGATTTTATGAACCAAATTGAAACGTTGATAAATGGATAAGTGGAAGATTGAAAAATGGAAAGATGTATTGAAAATTGTAAATGGAAAAAATCAAGCAAAAGTAATTGAAAAGGATGGGAAATATCCAATTTATGGAAGTGGTGGAATAATGGCATATGCCAATGATTATTTATGTTCTGAAAATACAACTATTATTGGAAGAAAAGGATCTATAAATAATCCTATTTATGTAGAAACAAAATTTTGGAATGTAGATACAGCTTTTGGAATTTGTGCAGGTTCAAATTTAATTCCAAAGTATCTTCATTATTTTTGTTTAAGTTATGATTTTACCAAACATAATAAATCAACAACATTACCAAGTTTGACTAAATCTGATTTATTAGAAATTGAAATCCCATTACCTTCGTTGCCAATCCAAAAACAAATTGTTTCCAAATTGGATACACTTTTTGAAAAAGCAGATCAATCTATTCAACTTCTTGAAGAAAATTTAAAGCATTCGCAAGCGTTGTTATTGAGTGTGTTAGATGAAGAATTTAGCAGGTTAAAATGCAATCAAATTCCCATTGGTTCATTATTAGAAAAAACGAATAATGTAAATCCAATTACTGAATTTCAAAATGATGAATTTACTTATATTGATATTACTTCAATAAATAATTCTGACTATGAAATAGAGAATCCTAAAATACTAAAAGGAAAAGAAGCACCAAGTAGAGCAAAAAAAGTAGTAACAATTGGAGACATTGTTTTCGCAACAACACGTCCAAATTTAAAAAATATTGCCATAGTAAATAAAGTCTATAACAATCCAATAGCATCTACTGGTTTTTGTGTTTTACGGACAAAAAAGTCCAAATTGCTCAATGAGTATTTGTTTCATTATTTAACTTCTCATAAAGTTCAAGAATTAATAGAACCATTTATAAAAGGCGCTCAATATCCTGCAATTTCAGACAAAGATTTGTTATCGATAGCTATTCCTATTCCTGATTCGATAGACGAACAGCAAAAAATTGTTTCTCGAATTAAATTAGTAACGGATAAAACAAATGATGTAATAAAAGAAATCCAAAACAAACTCCAAAACCTCAAAGCATTAAAAAGCAGTTTGCTAGACCAAGCTTTTAAAGGCGAGTTGTAGTTTAGGGTATAAAACCTTGCTAGATGAGATTTATTTCA
This sequence comes from Flavobacterium sp., assembly GCA_043744095.1. Taxonomy (GTDB): domain Bacteria; phylum Bacteroidota; class Bacteroidia; order Flavobacteriales; family Flavobacteriaceae; genus Flavobacterium. The sequence goes on along the minus strand of JAYTVI010000116.1, from coordinate 2,591 downwards.
TCAGTTCGCTAACGCTCGAGTCTCTTTCGTCGGAATGACAAAAAACGGTGCAAATACGTTAATTTATACCATTGCTAATTCCTGTAAATGTTCTAAAATTGTTTAGTGTAAAACAAACTCTTCCGCGTACAATACTTGGGTGAATTTTAATTTTTTTGGCAAAAGCAAGTATCGCTTCATCGTTATTATTAAAAGGTAAATTCTTTTTGAATTGGTTCCAATCGGCTTCGTTAATCAAACTGTTTTCTGCAAATTGGTTGGCTTGTTTTTCTTCTACTGAATTTCGGTAGTCTTCTTTTTCGATTTTACTATCTAAATCAATAAATTCGGCTTGGTTATTATTGATTAAATGTTCGTAGATATGTCCTAATTCGTGAAACAGTGTAAAGGCAAAATTATCCATTCGGCTGTGGCGTAAAGTCATTCCAATAGCAGGATTTCCGTTACTCCAAAATGAAACACCATCAACAGGTGTTTTTTCGGCTTTGGTTTGATAGACCAATTTAATTCCGTTTTCATTTAAAACAGTTGCTACTTTTTTTAGCACATTTTTATTTTCAACTAGAATGGTTCGTAATTGTGCAATTAATTTTTCTTTGTTTTCATTGTCAAAAGGCACAACGGTTAACTGCGAAGCTTTGTATTGCACTAATTTTACCCAACCCATAATATTTACAACGTCTATTTTTAGCGCATTTGATTTTTTAAATCGCACATAATTAGGTTGTACGCTCAAGGTTGCCAATTGGTCTAAGTTTTGAACTTTGTAAATGTCTTTTACTTTGTTAATATCCAATAAAGGATTCCCTGTAATAATTTGTTCTTTCTTGAAAAAAGAAATTGGAATGAACTCCTTGGCAACATTCCAAATCTCTATAGCTTCAAGTTGTTCTTTGTTTTTGGCCTCAATTCGAGCTTTGTCTAAATCATAATTTTTTTGCATTTCCATCCAAAAATCGGCATCAATTTGTAGTGCTTTTTCAAGCAATAATGCTAAATCGGCATTGATGTTTCTTTTGCCTTTTATTATTTCGTTAAGTTGGCTGCGTTTTAAATCTATCAATTTTGCAAAGTCTATTTGGTTGTAGCCGTTAGCTTCAATCTCATCAGCCAATATTTCACCTGGATGAGTTGCTGTGCTGGGAATTAAATTTTTTGTTGTCATCATTTTTTAGTTTTCGTAGTGTTTACTTAAATCTTCAATTTCTAAAACATCGATTTTTATATCATCAGGATTAGAAGAAACTTCGTTGAAAAGAATACGGTATTGTTTGTTTACATAAACGGCACTTATACCATTTAAGTTTCCAATTTTCTTTTCATAATGTAAACTTTTTAGTTGATACAATTGTTCAATACGAGTGACGGATTTTAATGTATTAATTGTTTTGATATATTGTTTTACCAATTGTGGATTGGATTTGTATTCTTTGTAAGGTTTTGTATTTCCTTGATAAAGATCAGCTAAGTACTCTTTTTGAAATTTTATCTCCATAATTGATTTTGTAAAGATAGATAAATTAATTAAATGTTCACAAAAAAGTGAACAAGTATTTTAAAAATAACATTTTCTTTTTTATTCTATCTCTATTCAATACAAAGCCTATCTAGCCCTGATAGTAGTGAAAATCCTCGAAGAGATTGTAACGAATAGCAGGAATAAGGAAACCAAAAAATCACTTACAATTCGCTCCTAAAAAATCATAAAAAAAACCACAACTTTTATTGCTGTGGTTTGTTAGACTGAATGTTTTGAGAGAATCTGAAACAAGTTCAGATTAAACTGCCTACTTCTTCATCGGTGGATATTGTGCTAAAATTTTACTCACAAATTCCTTAATGTTTTCGTCTTTTTTCTTGGTGTTTTTGGTTAAAACGCCTTCGCCAATGCCTTGCCAAATGAGTTCTTTTTTGGTATTGTCAATAATATCGATAGTTAATGTTCCTTCGGTGTAGCGGTTTACGTTTACGTTGGCTCCATACCCAAATGGTGACCAACCAAATCCCCAACCGTAACCCCAGCCGTTATTAAACTGATTTACATCAACTTGTTCTTGCTCTTTAGTGAAGAAATTAATCAACAAATCGGGAGTTTCACTTTTTGTAAAACCTTTTGATGCCATTGTTTCATCAATTGAGCGTAGAATTCTTTTTTTGTCTAAATCGGAAATTTCAACTTTATCAATACCACTTTTTTGGTAAGCATAGGTTTTATAATTTTCAAATGACACACTTTTGTCATAATCTTGATTTACTCTAACCGAACTGCAAGAAGTTAATATAAAGAGTAGGAGTACTGGGATAAATTTTAGTGTTTTCATAATATTTTAATTTTTTTGTTTAAAATAGTTTAATGTTGTTTAAAACTGTTTAACATTGTTCCACGAGTAAACTTTTAAACTCTTAAACCTTTAAACAATTTTAAACTATAATAATTTTTCATCAACTATATTAGGAATGGTAACTTTCAACAAAGGTTGCGTTTCCATAGCTCTTTTTATTGCAAAAATAGCACCTTCGTTTCGAGCCCAACTTCTTCTTGAAATTCCGTTATTTACATCCCAAAAAAGCATTGATTCTAAACGTTTTGA
>JAYTVI010000115.1:0-5004 GCA_043744095.1 Flavobacterium sp. | reverse complement strand
ATAATTTTGTCGATATGCTATCACATGCCAAAACCGAAATGGATGTTGTAAAAGAATTAGCATCAGATGATAAAGCTTATCGTTCGTTAACGTTAAGTTGGTTTAAAAATTCTCCACTTTTGGAAATTATTCAACAAGCGCAAAAATTAGGATTCAAATTAATTCTTACTACTGATCACGGTACAATTAATGTAAAAAATCCATCAAAAGTTATTGGAGATAAAAACACAAGTTTAAATTTGCGTTATAAAACTGGTAGAAGTCTAACTTATGAAGATAAAGATGTATATGCTGTTCGTGACCCAAAAAAAATTGGTTTGCCAACCATAAATATGAGTAGTTCTTATATTTTTGCAAAAAATGATTATTTCTTGGCTTATGTAAACAATTACAATCATTATGTAAGTTATTACCGAAATACTTATCAACACGGAGGGATTTCGTTAGAAGAAATGATTGTTCCGTTATTGGTTTTTAATCCTAAATAATAAAATTATAGATGTTCATTATTTTAAAAAAAAATTGTGAACATTTAAATTAAAGAACACCTTATTTTATGAATGTTACTTTTTCATTAGAAGATATACATCAAGTTGCCAAACAAATAATAGCTCAAAATCCAAAAAAAGTAATACTCTTTTACGGAGAAATGGGAGTTGGAAAAACTACTTTAGTCAAAGCAATTGCAAAATCATTGGGAATTGAAGATGCTACTAGTAGTCCAACTTTTTCTTTAGTTAATGAATATCAAATATCTGATAATCAATTGTTTTATCATTTTGACATGTATCGTTTAAAAACCGAAATAGAAGCCTACGATATGGGTATTGATGATTACTTGTATTCTGGGAATTGGTGTTGTATTGAATGGGCAGAAAAAATACCAAGTTTAATACCTGAGGAACATTCTGTAATTAGAATAAAAATACTTCCTGATAGTAAAAGAGAATTGACTTTGACATAATTCAGATAAATTTTCGTAATTTGTGCCAATAAAACTCACAGCTCAATTTATGGGAATTACACCTTTTACTAAGCAACAACTCTTACCACAGGAAGAAAAATTAGAAATAGCACGTCATAAAAGCGAACTTTTTATTGGATTACCAAAAGAAACTAGTTATCAAGAACGAAGAATATGCTTAACACCAGACGCTGTCAATTCTTTAACTTCTCACGGACATCGCGTTTTGATAGAATCTGGAGCTGGATCTAGCTCTAGTTATTCTGATAAAGAATATAGTGATGCTGGTGCCGAAATCACAAATGATACCAAAAAAGTTTTTCATTGTCCGTTGATATTAAAAGTAGAACCTTTGACAATGGAGGAAATTGAAATGATAAAGCAACAAACGATTGTTATATCGGCAATACAATTAAAAACAAGAAAAGCAGATTATTTTCAAGCACTTTCAAAAAAGAAAATCACTGCTTTGGCTTTTGAATACATAAAAGATGAAGACGGATCTTATCCAGCAGTAAAATCATTGAGCGAAATAGCTGGTACTGCTTCGATACTTGTTGCAGCAGAATTAATGATAAATAATCAATTTGGTAAAGGATTGTTGTTCGGAAATATTACTGGCGTTCCTCCTACTGATGTTGTAATTCTTGGGGCAGGAACTGTTGGTGAATTTGCTGCCAAAACAGCACTAGGATTGGGAGCAAATGTAAAAGTTTTTGATAATTCGATTACCAAATTAAGACGTTTACAAAACAATTTAAATCAACGTGTTTTTACTTCTACAATTCATCAAAAATCATTATTGAAAGCATTACGTCGTTGCGATGTAGCTATTGGTGCAATGCGAGGGAAAGATCGTTGTCCAGTTGTTGTTACAGAAACGATGGTTGAACATATGAAAAAAGGTGCGGTAATTGTTGATGTAAGTATTGATACTGGTGGCTGTTTTGAAACTTCTGAAATAACCACTCACGAAAAACCAACTTTTATAAAAAGTAATGTGGTACATTATTGTGTACCTAATATTCCCTCTCGTTATTCTAAAACAGCATCATTATCTATAAGCAATATTATTACACCCTATTTGTTGCAAATTGCTGAAGATGGTGGTCTAGAAAGTGCCATTAGATGCAACAAAGGATTAAAAAACGGAGTGTATTTATATCATGGTATATTGACAAATAAAGCAATAGGAGATTGGTTTAATCTTCCAGATTCAGATATAAATTTAATTGTATTTTAAATTAAAAAAAACAAAAAAAAACCAGTAATAATCTTTTAAAACTGGTTTTTTTGTATAAAAAATATTTATTTTTTGGTGTCAAAATAATCTGTAATACTAATAACCGTATCACCGTTATTTTGAATTCTACCTTCTGCTTTAATATGATGATAATATATTGTATTATGACAAACCCAAGCTTCTTTTGTGTCAATAATACTATTACTTGAAACATTCATACTCTCAGGGGTATTTATTTTTATAGAAACACCTCTTTGTATTGACATATGTTCGCCATTACAAGCAATATTACTTTGTACAGTTTGAAAATCGTCACGAAATAAATAAAGAAACTCCCAATGAGAAAATCTTCCTAATTGTGGTTGATCTACATCATAATATTCGCTATATAAATTATTAGCTTGTATAGCACTATAATTTCTTAAAAAATGTGAATCATCAAAGAGTTTCCAATTATGTAAATTATAATTCGGATTTATACCTGGTGTACTTTCAGTATTCATATTTTTATAAGTAACACTTTGATTTGATGCTAACATAAATCGCTCATTTTCTGCATACAAATAAAGATTTCTATTTAATGTGTTGGTTCTATTATTATAAGCATAACATGCAATAATAAAATTGTAATCAAATTTGGTTTTGTTTCTAATGATTAATTTTCCTGCGGCAGTTGGTCCAATCTGCCTGTTCGTTTGAAATGAATTGTCTTGATTTTTAAGGACATTTGTCTCTTGGTCGGTCTCACACGATGTAAATAATATACATGTTAACAATAATACTGTGATTGGGGAAATTTTAAAATAATTTTTCATAATTTCTACAGATTAATTTATTAAGTGCCTTAAAGTTAGTTATTTATATTTAATTATTATTTTTTTTAACATATAAAAGAATTAAATTGAACTTTCATTTAAGGAAATTCTTATAATCTATTTTTTAATTAATTTTGAATAGATTCGTAAAGCAAAAAATTGTGTTTTAATTGAACTTTCAATTACCTTTGCGTAAAAAAAAAGATGAGATTTAGACATCGTTTAGCATATTATTTGGTAGGTTTTATAATGGGATTATTCTTTGTTGCTTTAATTTTCAGCGGAAAAGATACAAGATGCAATTATTTTCCCAATGCAAGAGTTTTGAATGATTTGAGAAACAAACCTTTTCAATATTCAGATAATGCTTCTGCAATTTTATCACAGAAATGGGTTAATGAAACTGATATTAAAAATACATTAACATATGGTGATGTAGATTTTGACCAAAGCAATATAGAAGTTGACAATGGGAAACTTTACATTATTGAAGGCAAAACTGCCAAAAACCAAGCTATAACTTTAGAAGTCATTAATTATCAAGAAAAGGCAGTTTTGAAAGACATAAGAAAAAGTAATTAGTTTTTAACTTTTTTTTTACATTAGTTTCATTACTTGTTATGCTATATTTGTTTAACATAATTTATTTCAATGGCTCGATTCGTAGAAAACGATTTACCAAAAGCAAAATTAAGCGCAAGTTCTTTAAGCAAAGCAATTTTAATCTTCAAATACGCAGGAAATAACAAATGGAAATTCTATGTTGGTTTAGTTTTTCTGTTGTTAACTGGTGCAACGGCATTAGCATTTCCAAAATTATTAGGAATGTTAGTCGATTGTGTGAATGCTAAAGATTTGAATAAAGCTTCTAATATTGCACTTGGATTGATGGTAATTTTATTTTTACAATCCATTTTTTCGTTTTTTAGATTGTCTTTATTCATCAATTTTACTGAAAATACGCTTGCAAATATTCGATTGGCATTGTACAGCAATTTGATAAAGTTGCCAATGACGTTTTTCTCTCAAAAGCGTGTTGGAGAACTAAACAGCAGAATAAGTTCGGATATCACACAAATTCAAGATACACTAACTACTACAATTGCTGAATTTTTACGTCAGTTTATTTTGATTATTGGTGGTATTATTTTTCTAGCAACCATAAGTTTAAAGTTAACTTTAATGATGCTTTCTATAGTTCCAGTTGTAGCGGTTGCAGCAGTCATTTTTGGTAGATTTATACGTAAATTTTCCAAAAAAGTTCAAGATCAAGTTGCAGAAAGTCAGGTGATTGTAGAAGAAACATTGCAAGGAATTACCAATGTAAAAGCTTTTGCAAATGAGTGGTATGAAATTGCACGTTACAAAGGAAAAATTAATGAAGTTGTAAAAACAGCCATCAAGGGTGGAATATATCGTGGATATTTTGCTTCGTTTATCATATTTTGTTTGTTCGGAGCTATTGTCGCAGTAGTTTGGTATGGTGTGAATTTATGTATTAGTGGTGAAATTAAAGGCGTTGGCGAATTGATATCGTTTGTTTTATATTCGACATTTATTGGAGCTTCCTTTGGAGGAATTGCAGAATTATATGCTCAAATTCAGAAAGCAGTAGGTGCTACCGAACGCGTTTTTGAACTATTAGATGAAACACCAGAAAAGATAAACTCCAATCAAAATCAATCAACAGAAAAAATAAAAGGAAATGTTTCTTTCAAAAACGTACAATTCAGTTATCCATCACGTCCAGAAATTCAAGTATTAAAAGATGTAAATTTCACTGCCAATTTTGGTCAGAAAATTGCAATTGTTGGTCCGAGTGGTGCCGGAAAATCAACTATATCTTCACTCCTACTTCGTTTTTATGATATTGATAGCGGACGTATTTTAATTGATGATAAAAACATAAACGATTACGATTTAGAGCAACTTCGTGGCAATATGAGTATTGTTCCGCAAGATGTGATTTTATTTGGCGGAAG
>JAYTVI010000114.1:0-18844 GCA_043744095.1 Flavobacterium sp. | reverse complement strand
ATTGTAATAATTTTTATGCCTCGTGCGAACGTGTTTTCCAACCACAATATAACGGAAAACCAGTTGTTATTTTGTCTAATAACGACGGTTGTGTTATTGCCAGAAGCTATGAAGCGAAAGCTTTAGGCATACCAATGGGTGCACCAGAATTCAAATTCAGACAACAATTGAAAGAGCACAATGTTAAAGTGTTTTCGTCAAACTATGCCTTATATGGTGATTTGAGCAATCGTGTAATGAAAATTCTAGAACATTATACACCTAATGTTGAAGTCTATAGTATTGATGAAGCATTCTTGAATTTTAACGGAATGAAAATAGCAGATTTTCATTCCTATGGTCTTCAAATGAAAAAACGGATACAAAAATGGCTCAGTATGCCTATTTGTGTTGGCTTTGCAGAAACAAAAGCCTTATCGAAAGTAGCCAATAAAATTGCCAAAAAATACCAAGAAAGAACCGCAGGTGTATATGTTATTGATACCGAAGAAAAACGCATCAAAGCATTGAAATGGACCAAAATAGAAGATGTTTGGGGAATTGGATATCGGTTGACCAAAAAAATGAAAGCCAAAAATATTCTTACAGCCTACGATTTTACTTTGCCTCATAATGAAAGTTATATCAAAAAAGAAATGGGAGTTGTTGGCATTCGTCTTAAATATGAATTAGAAGGCAAATCGGTTCTAGAAATGGAAGAGCCAAAAGACAAAAAAAACATTGCCATTACAAGAAGTTTTGACGGAAACATCAGTACATTAGACCAAATGAAGGAACGTGTTTCTACCTTTGCGACCGTGTGTGCAGAAAAATTGCGCAAACAAAACTCTTGTTGTTATAGTGTAATTCTATATTTAAGAAAAGACAAATATAAAGTAGAGTGTCAGCGATATAATTTCTATAAAATGGAAACCTTACCTTTTGCTAGCAACTCTAATATTACCTTGAGTACTGTTGCAGTAAAAATGCTGACAGAAATGTTTGAAGAAGGCGAAATATATAAAAAAGCCGGAATTATCGTGACGCAAATTATTCCGCAAGATCAAAAGCAATTTCATCTTTTTGAAGAAGAAAATCCAAAGCATCAAAAGTTGATGAAAGTTATTGATGATTTTCATAAGAAAACTGGCGAACGCAAAATACGATTAGGAAATCAAGATTTACAACGCACTTGGAAAATGAGACAAAATCACTTGTCAAAAAAATACACAACAGATATTAAAGATATATTTAGAGTAAAATGCAATTAAAAAAAAACCTTACTTTCTTCATTCCAGATTTTGAAAACCTTAACGAACTACCCTATATTTCAAGCGGAATAAAAGCAGGTTTCCCTTCGCCTGCTGCTGATTTTGATGAGGCAAAAATATCTTTAGACAATGTTTTAGTAAAAAATAGAGAAGCCACATTTTATGCCAAAGCATCAGGCACATCTATGATTGGTGCAGGTATTGATGACGGTGATATTTTGGTAATTGATAGAAGTATAGAACCTCAAAATAATAAAATTGCTGTATGTTATATTGATGGCGAATTCACCATCAAACGAATTCAAATCGAGAAAGATTGCGTTTTTTTGATGCCCGAAAACAAAGCGTTTCAACCTATAAAAGTAACCGATGAAAACGAGTTGATAATTTGGGGAATAGTGACTTATGTAATTAAAAATGTTTAAAAAAACTCAGATTTCTGTGATGAATTAAAAAGTACCCGAGCAGGAGTAAACTAAAAAGTTTGACTCCGATTTCTAAAAAGTAAAAGCCCTTCTTTTCAGAAGAGCTTTTGTACCCGAAGCCGGAGTCGAACCGGCACGGTTTCCCACAGGTGTTTGAGACCAGCGCGTCTACCAATTCCGCCATTCGGGCAACTAGCAGTGATAAATATTCTTTATCAGGATGCAAATGTAAAAAATAATTCTGCAATTCATAAAAAATTAGTCATATTTTTCCTTTCAGAGTCCAATAATATTACTAAATTTGCACCTCGTTAAAACGATACACAACTAAGTAACTACAAAACAACACAATACAATGTCACATCAAGAACCAGAAGCAAAAATATTTGCCTGTTCCCAAAGTGTATATTTAGCCGAACAAATTGCCGAAAAGTATGGTGTTCCGCTAGGTAGAGTTACGTTCTCAAAATACAGTGATGGCGAATTTCAACCTTCATACGAAGAGTCAATTCGAGGATTACGTGTGTTTATTGTTTGCTCTACTTTTCCGAGCGCAGATAATTTAATGGAATTATTACTTATGATAGATGCAGCAAAAAGAGCATCAGCAAGACATGTCACCGCAGTAATTCCTTATTTTGGTTGGGCAAGACAAGACAGAAAAGACAAACCAAGAGTGCCAATTGGAGCAAAGTTAGTAGCCAATTTGTTAGATGCCGCTGGTGCAACCAGAGTCATGACAATGGATTTGCACGCAGATCAAATACAAGGTTTTTTCGAAAAACCAGTAGACCATCTCTTTGCTTCGACTATATTCTTACCCTATTTAAGAAGTTTAAATTTAGAAAATCTAACAATAGCTTCTCCAGATATGGGAGGATCAAAAAGAGCTTATGCCTATTCTAAATTTTTAGAATCAGATGTCGTAATTTGTTACAAACAGCGTAAAATAGCCAATGTAATAGACACAATGGAGCTAATTGGTGAAGTAAAGGGCAGAAATGTAGTTCTTGTAGACGATATGATAGACACAGGAGGAACATTAGCAAAAGCTGCCAATTTAATGATAGAAAAAGGAGCCCTAAGTGTTCGTGCCATTTGTACACACGCAATATTATCAGGTGATGCTTACGAAAAGATTGAAAAATCGCAATTAAGCGAATTAATAGTTACCGATTCTATTCCATTAAAGAAAGAATCAAAAAAAATAAGAGTAGTGAGTTGTGCACCTCTTTTTGCAGAAGTTATGCATATGGTACATCACAACAATTCCATTAGTGGGAAATTTTTAATGTAAAGTATTGCAAATAAGCAATCTCATTGCATAAACAAAACAAGAATTTAATAATTATTAACTATATTTTTTTACAATGAAATCGATTACAATTAAAGGATCACAAAGAGAAAGCGTGGGAAAAGTTTCGACTAAAGCCTTACGTAATGCTGGAATGGTTCCTTGCGTGTTATACGGAGGAAATCAAGCAGTACATTTCGGAGCAGATGAAAAAGCTTTCAAAAACTTGGTTTATACCCCAAACGCTCACACAGTTGTGATCGAATTAGGAGACAAATCATACAATGCAATTTTGCAAGACATTCAAGTGCACCCTGTTACTGACAAAATTTTGCACATTGATTTCTTCGAATTGTTTGACAATAAAGAAATCACAATGGAAGTGCCTATCAGAATTGTAGGTGTATCTCCAGGAGTTTTATTAGGAGGAGTTTTACGTTTGAATGCACGTAAATTAAAAGTAAAAGCATTACCAAAAAATCTTCCAGATTTTATTGATGCAGATATCTCTGCGCTAGAAATGGGTAACAAATTGTATGTTACAAAATTAGTTTCAGACAAATACAAATTGATGCATCCAGACAACACAGTTGTTGCTCAAGTTCGTATTTCTCGTGCAGCTATGAAAGCAGCTCAAGAAGCAGCAAAAGCAGCAAAAGCACCTGCGAAAGGTAAGAAAAAATAATTCAAATTATTTCATATTTCAAAAGCATCAGTTGCAAAACTGGTGCTTTTTTTTATTTTTATAAAACAGCACTTCCTGCATATCTAATTATCCCTATTCCTGCTGTACGCTTCAATCTGTCATTCTATGACAGGATTTTCACTACCATCAGGGTTATCAGAAAAACTATTCGAACTTTTATAAACTTTTGTACTTTTACAAAATGAATTGGTTAACAAAAATATTTCATAAAAACACAATAGAAGAAAGCGAACAGAAAATGAAAAAATTTTTAATCGTCGGGTTAGGAAACATCGGTGCCGAATATGTAAACACAAGACACAACATAGGATTTAAAATAGTAGATTTTTTAGCACGCAAAGAATCAATCACTTTCGAAACCGTAAAACTCGGGATGCTTGCAGAATACAAATTCAAAGGGAGAACCTTTTTACTCTTAAAACCAAACACCTATATGAATCTTAGTGGCAAAGCAGTTCAATACTGGATGGATAAAGAAAACATTCCTTTAGAAAATATATTAGTAATAACCGATGATTTAAATCTGAGTTTTGGAACCATTAGAATAAAACCAAAAGGAAGTGACGGAGGGCATAACGGATTAAAAAATATTAACCTAATTTTGAATACTCAAAACTACACCCGATTTAGATTTGGCATTAGTGATCAATTCAAAAAAGGACAACAAGTAGATTATGTATTAGGTGAATGGAGCGAAACCGAAAAAGAAAAACTAACCGAACGACTTGAACTAGCATCAGAAATTATTAAATCATTTGGTACCGCAGGATTAGAAAACACAATGACAACTTATAACGGAAAATAACATTATGAAAAATTCAATTTATTTACTAGCAATAATAGTATTAACATCTTGCAGTTGCAAAAAAACAACTTCTCAAAAACTCACAGCAATGCAACAAAGTGAATGTCCTAAAGACGGAACTTGTACTGTAGAAATTATCGACAACAAGAAATTAAACGTCAAGCAAGATGAATTTGGAAGTATTTATTATGAACTTGAAGATAATTTTGACACAAAGATTGTTAAATATAAATACTCCAGAACAGTAAAAGGTAACATTCAAGATGCTGGCTATAGAGAAGAAATTGTATTTGAAATAGAAAACGCCTTAACTGATTTAACGCTAGTAGATACTGATATTCAAAATACAAAAATGTTGTTTGGTCGTTTTTGTTACTGTAAAGGACAAACTGGAAATTATAAAGTTTCTATTGGTAAACTTAATTTTAACGCTCAAGAAAAAACAATTGATTTAGATTTTAAAGTTACCGAAGTTCCTCAAATTATTACAAAAATTAAAATCTTATTGAAATAAACCATTATGAACTAAAAGTCCATAGTTTGGTTTAGCAGACTTTCAGTTTGCAAGGCAAGATTAATAAAATTTGTGAAATTTGCCGCAGTCTAACAAATTATAAATCAATTTTGAAATCTGTGAATCTGTGGCAAAAAATATTTTTAGAAACTAAAGCAAGATGCACTAAAGTGCATACCTGACAGCCGACAGGAAGAGTTTTAACTTTAATTTGAGACCAAAAAAAAAAGTCTCGCAATTGCGAGACTTCCTTTTAATATTATTTTTAATTTTTTATTCTACAACAATTCGTTTCACAATTTTGTTATCTCCATCAGAAATAGAAACTAAATATATTCCTGATTGAGTATTATCTAAATGTAAGTTTTGATTAAACAATCCTGAATTTGCGTATTGCTTGTCAAAAATCATTCTTCCGCTTAAATCATGTATTTTAATATTGATTTTGTTATTTGATTTTGAATCAAACTCTACAGTAAAATTACCTGAATTAGGATTAGGGTATAGAGCAAAATTTTCAAATCCAAAAGTTTTTGTCCCTAAAAGTCTAAAACTTTGACTACAAACTTCTAATGCTACTGAGTTTATAGTTCCAGCATTTCCTGCAACTGCATCTCTAATACCTAATTGCCAATTTCCTAACTGATTATTTCCGTTAAAAGTATCTAAATTAAAACCTGTTGGCGGAACATAAGTGCCAATAGTTGGACTAGAGCAAACTAAAGCTGTTCCTTGAGCATCAAAAGTAATATTCATATTACCGCTTCCGGCGCATTGTTGATTATATAATGAAGATAAAGAACCTCCAGGTCGAATAAGTGCAATAATTAGATTTTGTATATTTGGATGTGTTGCATTTATTGTCAAATTTACATCTGAAATTGTTCCAGTGGTAGGAACATTTATTTGTTTTGTTGTATACGATGAAGCTCCGTCTGGCAAATTATATGCTGCAATTGTAGTTCCGTAAGTAATGCATTGATTTACTACTTCATAACCTATATAAATATTTTTAGCATTTATAGCAAAAAAGACATTACCAACCGATTCTACCATAATTCTCGCAGTTTGAGAAACTAAATCTGGAACAGTTATTTCTTGACTACCATCATTTGGAGTTCCTTCTGCTAAAGTTATTGGATATGTAAGACCGCCATCTGTAGATAATTTAATATTTACTGTTGCTACATTTATATTATTTGCATCAGTACCGGCAACATCCCAAGTAATCGTTTGAGTTGAATTTTGCGGCCAAGTAGTCGTTGTACTTTGAGATGTTACTTTAAAAGAAGAACCAGTATTTACTAATGCAACTGTTTTGGTTACTCTTTGCGTTTGTCCGCCAAGTGGCCCACCATTATCTCTAACTACTAATGAAAATGTCATTGTTCTTGCTACAGTAGGTATAAACTCCCATGCTGTAGCTAAATTATTAGCAACTATACTAGCCAATTTAGGGAAGTATCTAACAGGTGATGTAGTAGGATTAAATGATCTAAAATTTGGACCTCCAGTATTGGTTACTGCTAATGGTTGTGCAGCAGATAAAAAATTATAGTGTTCCCAGCAATATGTAAGTTGGTCACCAGAAGGATTGTCAACATCTGTTGCTGAAGCAGTTAATTTAAAAGGAGTTCCTGTTGGAATAGAATTATTACCACCAGCATCTAAAACAGGAGGAGTATTATTGTTTGCAACAACTACACCACAATTTCCACCACCATTTATAAAAGCCATCATTTGTATTAAACTTCTTGCATGCATGTAGGCATCTGAATGTGGCTGTACATCTTCTGGAGCACAAATTCCAGCATATGCCATAATAGTTGTCCCACTTCCTGGTTCGTATGCAGATGAAGCACTTCTGTTTACCCCACCACAATTCCCAGCTACGCTATTAAATGTATGTGATCCTCCCCATTGATGACCCATTTCATGAGCAACAAAATCAATATCATAATTATCTCCAACAGGTGCATCAAGACCAGTAACTCCTTGTGCTTTTATTCCAGAGCAAGGAGATTGCAAAGATGCAACACCACCACCACCAGTACTTACAACGTGTCCAATGTCATAATTTGCAGCACCAATTATACCGTCAATATATGCTTGTATTTGGTTTAATAAAGCATCACCACCTGTGTTTTCATTGTCTAATGTGTCCGTAGTGATATTAATAATTGCATCATTATTAGGAATCAATTGCATGGTCAATGCTAAGTCTCTTTCATAAACTCCATTTACTCTTGTCATTGTTACAACCATTGCAGATAGAACTGCTGCTTTTTTCTGAGCTAATGTTCCGCTGTTTAATCCCGCTGCTGAAACATGATATGCTGCATATTCAATAGTACAAGCCATTGCTAAACGATAAGTTTTGAATAAACTATTGTTAGAACGCATCAAAGTCAAATCTTCAGGAATTTCTGTAGAATCGATATTGACATCTTTATATCCACAAATATGTGTTTTTGTTGTAGTTAGTTGTGATTTGTTATATACTATGTAATTTTTTAAATCTTTAGTATAAGGATCAATGTAAGAAGTTTCATTAACACCCGAAAAAGTCATAGTGTGCAATCCAAAAAGAGTTACACTAAATCGTATTGTTGCAGTCGGATCTTCAATTCCTTTTCCAACATAAGATTTTATTCCAGGGTATTTTGCTTCTAATTCTGAAGCCATTGCAGGAGCATCAAAGATTCTGTAATTTTGAATTTCTCCTTCAGGATTTGGGAAAGAAACAATAACTTTTGATTCTACACTTTGATCCATTCTAGATGGAGCGTTTTGTAATTCAGATTTTAAAGCATTTAAATCTAAAGAGTACAATAAAAATTCTTTAGGATTTGAGTCTCTTGGAAATTTTAGAGAAGATGATTCTACATTTTCAATTTTTTTCCAAATGGCATTTTGCCCGAAAGAAATCCCAAAAACAAAAATCAGCACTAAAATGAAAGTATTTTTTTTCATAAAATATAAATTAGTTAAATAGACTTCAAATATAATAATGTTTTTTATTTTTTAATGAATAGAATTACATATTTAACTAAATACTTCAGATTTTTCTATAGATTTTTCAATTTTAAACACCATTCTTATATTCAAAATTGTATGTTGTTTAATTGTAATAAATCAAGTTTAATATTATAAATTTGTTTTTTTTAAATTATCCCTTTTGAAGATTTTTAAATCTATAGATGAATTTCAAACTATAAAGAAAACAATTGTTACTATTGGTACTTTTGACGGTGTTCATTTGGGGCATCAAAAAATTATTCAAAAACTTAATCAAAATGCCAAACTTTATCATTGCGAAAGTTTGATACTTACTTTTTTTCCTCATCCTAGAATGGTTTTGCAGCCTGAATCTGATATAAAATTATTAAACAATATCGACGAAAGGTCTCAATTGCTAGAAAAAGCCGGTCTTGATAATTTAATTATTCATCCTTTTAACATAGCATTTTCTGAACTTTCTGCTGAAGATTTTGTAAAAAAAATATTGGTAGAAAAATTAAAAATTAAAAAAATTGTAATTGGTCACGACCATCGCTTCGGTAAAAACAGATCAGCTAATATTGATGATTTAATTGTTTTTGGATATAAATATGATTTTGAAGTAGAGCAAATATCAGTTCAAGAAATTGATGAAGTTTCTATAAGTTCAACTAAAATAAGAAATGCTTTAATTGACGGAAATATATCTTTAGCAAATGAGTTTTTAGGCTTTCCTTATTTTATCACAGGCATTGTTCAAAAAGGCAAGCAATTAGGCAGAACAATAGGTTTTCCTACTGCAAACTTTAAAATTGAAGAAAATTACAAACTTATTCCTAAAAAAGGGGTTTATATTGTTAGTAGTTTTTTTAACAATCAGATGGTTTTTGGTCTTATGAATATAGGCTCAAATCCTACTGTAGAAGGAAAAACCCTATCAATTGAAGTATATTTTTTAGATTTTGATTCTGATTTATACCACCGCAAAATTGAAGTTTCGTTATTGCATTATATTCGTCCAGAACAAAAATTTGATAACATTGATTTACTAAAAAATCAAATCGAAAATGATAAGAATTTTGCTATTCAATATATAAGTAAAAATTTAATATAATTTTCGGACTTAAACCGATGTTAAAATTAAATCTTATTTAGTTAAATTTGAATGTTTTCAATTATTTATTATTAATTTTATTGTATAATTTTCATAAAATGATTTGTTTTATTCATTATAAACCATTTTAATAACCAATCTAAAGCTTGTGTCATATGAAATATTCAAGAGAATTTACTAATGGGTTTATTATATTTTCTGCTATTAGTGTTTATTTTATTATTATAGAGTTACTTGGCCTTTCTGATCAATATTTATTGAGAATGGCGAATATTATTTTTGTTATTTATGGCATCAATAGAACTATAAAACAAAATTATCTAGAAGGTATAAGAGGATACAATACAAATTTGCTTTCTGCTATCATAACCTCAATTTTTGGTGCAATTTTAAGCATTTGTGCTTTGCTTGCCTATATCCAAATTAGAGGTGGTGAGACATTCTTGAAAAAACTTTCTCACGGTTTTATTTTTGGTGGAGGAGAATTAAGTATAGAACAATATTGTATCGGATTGCTTTTTGAATCTGTTGCCGCTTCCTTAATGGTTTCATTTTGTTTGATGCAATATTGGAAAGGTAAAGTTATTGATTCTTCTTCAAATTAAGTAATTATCATAAAAATTTGATTGTTACTAAATTCTTTTATTCAATATTAAATAAGATTCTTTTTTTCTTCATTTGGAAATTGCTACTTTTGAGGCAATCATAAAAAAGAATGTATGAGCATTACTAAACACAACTGGTCAAAAGAAGAAATAATTGCTATTTATAATAAACCTATGATGGATTTGCTTTATGAAGCAGCAACCATTCATAGAGAACATCATGACCCAAACGTTGTTCAAGTTTCTACTTTGCTTTCTATAAAAACCGGTGGTTGTCCTGAAGATTGTGGATATTGCCCTCAAGCAGCAAGATATCATACAGATATTGAAGGAAATGATTTGATGTCTGTAAGCCAAGTAAAAGCCCAAGCTTTAAGAGCAAAATCTAGTGGTTCGTCCCGTGTTTGTATGGGTGCTGCCTGGAGAAATGTAAAAGATGGCCAAGAATTTGATCAAGTTCTAGAAATGGTTCGTACCATTAATAAACTAGATATGGAAGTTTGTTGTACCTTAGGTATGATTACTGAAAACCAAGCTCAACGATTGGCAGAAGCAGGCTTGTATGCCTACAATCATAATTTAGACACTTCGGAAGAATATTATAAAGAAGTAATTTCTACACGTGGATTTGAAGACCGTTTACAAACTATTGAAAACGTGCGCAAAACAAATGTCACCGTTTGTAGTGGAGGAATTATCGGAATGGGTGAATCTATAGAAGATCGAGCAGGAATGCTTGTTGCTTTGTCTACATTAAGTCCGCAACCTGAATCTGTTCCAATAAATGCATTAGTTGCTGTAGAAGGAACTCCACTTGAAGAAGAGAAACCGGTAGAGATTTGGGAAATGATTAGAATGGTTGCTACAACTAGAATTATTATGCCACAAACTCAAGTTAGACTTTCTGCTGGAAGAATGAATATGAGTCGAGAAGGACAAGCTATGTGCTTTTTTGCTGGAGCTAATTCAATTTTTGCTGGCGATAAATTATTGACAACGCCAAATCCGGATGTAAATGAAGATATGAAAATGTTTGAAATGCTCGGTTTGATACCTCAGAAACCTTTCGTGAAAGTTGCACAACCTGAAACCGTTGAAGCTGTGAATTCTCAATTTACAACATTGGGAGAAAAACCAAAATGGTCACGTCCTGGTCATACAATTGAACGAAATTTAGAAGCATCAATAAAAGGAAAATAAATTTCAATAAAAAACCAAAACCCCATTTAAACTAATAAATGGGGTTTTTATTTATATGTAATTTTCTCTAGAAAACTATTTTTCTAGTAATAGTTTGTCCGGTTACTAAAGTAGTTTTTACAATCAAAGCCTGATGATTTTTTCTAATTTCATTTATAGAAAATTCATTTTGCTTGATGTTTTCTTTAGAATATATTTCTCTTCCTAAAACATCATAAATATTACAATTAGTAATATTTTCAGTATATGATTTAATGTTTATTTGATTAGATTTTACAAAAACTACAAAACCGTTTTCATCATTTTGAAAATCAACATTAGATAAAGCTGTATTAGTAAAACGAAGTACAAATCTATCATCAAACTTTCCAACAGCACTAGTGAAAACATAAGGTGCTTGACGTAAATCAAAAATTATATTTAATAACTTATCTTCTAAATAGATCGGCTGAGTACTTCCTTCAAACAAACCATCAGTTGCAGCAATAGCAATTTTATAAGTACTAGCAATAGCTGATTGAAAACCAATTGGAATTAAATCTGAATTTACAAAAGGAATTGGTCTACCTTGAATAGTCATTCTTTCATTATTTATCAATGAATAAATATTTTGATTCCCGTCCAATATGATAGTTGCATCATACATTCTGTCTTTTTCAAATGTAGCTCCTTCAATATAACCAATTAATGTTCTTGCCGCTTTTTCGTCATTACCAACAATATCTAACCAAATTCTGCTTGTAACATTTTCGTTTACAGTTGAATTTGAGTTATTATTCATTCTATAAAACTGTGTATTACCATATGTTTTGCTCCTTAATGAATTATTAAAACTCACCGTTTGTGTACTTGCTGCTCCATCATTCATAGTTATAAAAAACCCTTGACCAGATGCAATATAACCATTAAATCCTGCTGGACCGCTCAAAGTACCTAAACCGTTATAAACAATATAATCATTAGATGAATAATTATATGCAAAACTTCCATAAAAAGGATTTACAATAGCTGCTGGCAATGCTCCGTGTGTCCATAAACGAACTGCACCTTCTATATTTGAATTATTTGTTAAAAAATCTAGTGATTTTATTGAAGAAGGAAAAGGATTTCCGACTAAATTTAAATTATCATCAAAACGTGTATAAGCTATTCCATTCAATGGATTAGTATAACCTGTAAGACTTTGGTTTGCACCTCTTTCTATTGGAGTTGTAACACTTCCGTTATACGGATAATTCCCAGAAGCTCCACTTGCTGTAAATGTTGCTGTATGAGTTGCCGGTACTGTTGCAGAAAAGCCACTTGGTCCTCTTACAATATATCCTTTACCCAATATCATATTTTCACTAGTATTTACCCAATTCCCGAAATCGCCTCCAACTGTAGGAATCCATTTCCAGATATGATCTGCAGCTGTTGTTGGAGAAATACTTGAAACTGATATATTTGGAACAGGTGAAGACCAATAAACATAATCATATTTCCTTATACTAACATCACGAGTCATATTGAAAATTCCTGAACCACTATTAATAGCTGCATCATTTACTTGTACTAAACTTGCATCATCTGCTAAGTTTAATGTCCCATTATTTAGAAAATTACTTTGAATTTCTAAATATGAAGAAACGTTTACAACTCTAGTTGCTTTAATTTCGCAATCGCAAGCTTCTATTGGTGTAGCTAAATTATAATTCCAATCTATTATTGCTTTTGTTGAAGATGTTGGTGCACTTGGAACCCAACCACCACTTGTATAAGTAGAAATTGCAGGTTTTTTTCCTTGGAATTTCACATCATCGATTGCCCAAATCTCATCTAATCTATCTACAGAAAGTATTATTCTTACTTTTAATTGAGTTGAATTTGGTAAATTATTAATAGTAATATCTCTTGCTCCAGTATTTGTTGAACCAGCAATAGCAGAAACTATAGTAGTAATATTGTTATTATCAAAATTAATTGTAGTTGTTCCGGTTGAAGAATTAATATCCCAAATAGAATTAGAATTTCCTTTTAAATCAAGTTCTTGCGACCAAGTTGCACCATTGTTTGTACTGACATAAACACTTACAAATTCTGTACCTCCATCTGGTCCTTGAGTTGTGTTGGTACTGTAACCACCTAATTTAAAATTAAGATTTACATCTTTATATGCTGATGCGTCTATAGTTGAAAAATCAATAGTTGTCTTTTTTTCTGTTGTTGACGTTGCAGAATATCCGATTGCTTGATAACTTCTTGCGCCTATAAATTTGTTAGATACTACTGCTCTACTAGAACCATACGCTGTTCCGCCTGCGGCTCCAGCAACTCCTGCACCTACTTCTTGAGTAACTGAATACGTCATAGTAGGTGTTGCTGGTGCAACTTCAAAATCTTGTATAGCAATTGTTTCTAATGATCCTAATCCACAAGGGATATAATTTACACCATTTCCTAAAATGGCAAAAGTATAAGGGTTTTCGTTTGAATCGTTATTCGGAATTGTAACTAATGCATTTTTTACACCTATTGTTGAAGGGTCAAAAGTAATTACTAATGTTGTACTTGTGTTTGATGCTAATGGTGATGTTGGTGCAGTTGTAATCGAAAAACTTCCTGCATCTGCTCCAGTAATAGTTGCTGCAGATAAAGTCAAACTCAATGCTCCAGTATTAAATACAGTAAATGTCCTTACTACTGATCCAGTAGTTATGTTCACAGTACCAAAATCTGTATTATTAGTAGTACTCGCTGGACTACTACCGTTTACAATAGAAATTCCGTTACCAAAAACATCAATCTCAGGAGCAAGTCCTGTACCTTCTATATTAAATGTATAGGTTGGTTCGCTCACATCATTACTTCCTACAGTAACAGTTGCTGTTCTAGATCCACCAACTGTTGGAGTAAAAGTAATAAAAAATGCTGATGAAGTAGAAGCTGCAATATTTTGTAAAGGCGCTACTGTTATAGCAAAATCACC
Organism: Flavobacterium sp.; assembly: GCA_043744095.1. Lineage (GTDB taxonomy): Bacteria > Bacteroidota > Bacteroidia > Flavobacteriales > Flavobacteriaceae > Flavobacterium. Next base: position 4,963 of record JAYTVI010000114.1, on the reverse strand, counting down.
TGGATTTGCACCTCCAAGTGTAACATATGGTGAAACTCCGGTTAATAATAAAGGTATGTTTCCTAAATTCTGAATATCATATTGCTTTGCAGCAGAAGTAGTACTTATATTTTGTCCAGCAAACAAAGTATTGTCAAAACCTAGAGGTGTATTTCCTGGATTTATTGTATTTCCTGCACCTTGAATGTTGATTTCTGGATCTGGTGTAGCTCCAACTCCTGTAAAGTTTATAACATAAGGAGCTTCACCTCCACTTGTGTCTCCATTAGGAATAGTGACGCTTCCAGTAAAAGTACCAACAGCTGTTGGCGCAAATCGAATTGTAAATGTTCGAGTAGCTCCAGCAGCTAAATTTCCAACGGCTAATGCAACAAAAAAACTATATACAGGACCACCTGCTATAGAATTTACTCCTGGTAATGTTAAAACTGTTTGACCTGTATTTTGAACAGTGAAAACTACATCTAAATTTGTACCCGTTGCTATTGTCCCAAAATTATAAGTAGAAAAATGAGCATAAGGAGTCACACCAACAAAAACATCAATCTCTGCATCACGTTGAGCTGCTGTAAAATCATTTGTAGCTGGCAAAGCAGTTACTCCTCCAACTGTTAAAGTATTAGTAGCAGAAGTTACAGTTGCTCCTCCATTTGTCCAGACACTACCATTCCATTGATTTGAAATACAAGAAGCCTCTGTGCCATTTATATCTGCATCAACATAAACAGAAGAGAATGTATAGGTTGGAGTTGTAAATGTACCTGAAGTTGTAACCGACCAATATCTAGAAATAAAATTTATTGTTGCATTCAAACTAGGATGTTTTCCTGTAGCTGCTGCAAAATCTTGAACGGCAACCGCAAGATATGCAGAAGCAAATGTTCCTGCGGTAAAATTTATTGTTGCTGGAGACCATTCTAAAGTTCCTGTTTTGTCACCAATCGGAAAGCGATATAATGTTCCGGTAGCGGTAACATTTTTTCTTAATTTTCCTGTTGCTGTTACATCAGAAATTACAAAACTATTTGCAGAATCTCCAAAAACATTACTACAAGTTGATGCTAATGTCATTGTTGTTGCAGCTAAGTCTATAATACCATTTGTTAATGTTAGTGCAGTATTAACTGTAACTGTTGTACCCATAACACAACCTGTAACTGCAGCTTGACGATTCATTACAAATGTACCTAAATTTTCAAAAGTTGGTGTAAAATTTAATGTTCCTATACTACCTGTTCCTAATAAAGTTAGGTTTGAAGTTGTGCTTCCTTTGAAAGTTCCTGAACCAAAAATTGTATTCGCAACAGCTGCGGTTCCGACTGTAAGTGTGTTTCCATTTATATCAAAAATATCTCCTGCATTACTAAAACTAATTGCGTTTCCTGCAATTGGAGCCGAAACAGTCAAATTGCTTAATAATTGCACAATTGTACTTCCAGATGCAGGCTGAAAAACTACATATGGAATTGTTAATGCTAAAACAGAGGAGATTGTTTGCGTACCGTTTTTAGTAAAGAAAATAGCTCTATTGTTTCCGATTAAATTTCCTGTTCCTGTAAATGATAAATTTCCTCCGATTTTTAAATCATCAAGATTTGCAAATCCTAAGCTTAAACTTCCAGCAACAGCAACGTTTCCAGCAACAGTTAAAAATCCTCCAGCTGTAACAGATCCATAATCCATAAAAAAGGAAGATCCTGCATCAACAGTTAAGTTACCGTTTATTGCTTTTGCCATTGGAGTTCCATTAGTATAATTTAAAATAGTATTATTACTTAACTGTATATTATTTGGATATCCTTGAGTTACTCCAATAGTCCCAACACCTAGTGCACTCCATTCTAATCCACGACCAAAAGTTCCGCCAGAATTATAAATCAATGTTGATGAAGCACCAAAAATTGGAGAAGTTCCCGTTTGAAAAAAACCTCCTGTATTTATCCTACAAGTTCCATTTAAGGTTAATGTTGCTGGTGAAGTTATTACTACTCCAAAAGCACCACCATTAGCAGTTGTAAATAATCCATCTACAATTCTAGGCGCATTATTTGCTAATGTAATACCACCTTGTAAGACATTTACGTTAAATGGTTTTGCAGCTCCAGTTGGCCAAAACACATCAGTATTTGCTACAGCATAAGCTCCAGTAGTATTAAAATTTAAAGTGCCAGTTGTTGCATTATAAGTAAAGTTTGTTCCCGTAGCATAACCTCCGTTTCTAAGTTCAAATCCTCCATTTACTGTTGTAGTTCCTGTTCTTGTTAATGATGCAGTTGTAAATACTGTATGAGCGGCAAGAATTGTGACATTATCAGTAGCTATTGGAACTGTACCTGTAGACCAGGTTGAGCCTACATTCCAATCTCCTGAGGATACAGTAAAAGGACCAGTTGTTGTAACAGTACCGTTAAATGTAAAATCATTTATACTGTATGTAGTAGTAGTTGCAGCTAAACCATAAGCATAATATCTAAAAGTAATGGCTCCTGTCAAATTTTGATATGCTGGCGCAGCTAATGATATTGTAGTTCCTGCAGTTACTGGAGCTCCAATGTTTGTTGAAAATCCATCAGCACTTGAACGAAAAGCAAAACTTGGCGTTCCTGTAGAAACTTGTCCTGTATAAACAAAACTTGCCAAATCAATCTTGTATCCAAAATTTGGAGTTAGAGTAAATTCAAAATAATCATTTACATCTAAAGTTGTCGTACTCCAGTTTGCCGCGTTGTATCTATTTGTAGCTGTATTAGCTGTTATTCCGGAACCTCTACCAATTCCTGAAACGGTAATATTAACATCTTTTGTTTGTAAGTTTGTATATGGATTTGATAAACTTGGATCAGTATCGGTAATTGCATTCGTAAAAATACTTTGCCCATTTGAATTGAATATCAAAGCAAAAAACATGATAACTATAGTAAATAATTTTATTTTCATATACACTAATGTATTTATTTGTTCTTTATTTTTTTAAAAATATTCTTAAGTAAATTTGAACTAGCAAATTTATGCTTAATTTACTTAATTTCAATATTTTTGCATTACTAAATTATTAACAAAAACAACATTCTTTAATTTTTTTTTAATGACCCAAAACAATACAAATAAGGAAGTTAAGCAAAAATTAGAGTTTTATTGTGCATATCAAGAACGATGCCATAATGAAGTTATCCAAAAAATGCGAACAATGTCAATAGATTCGAGAACTATTGATGAAGTTGTAGTGCATTTGATACAAAATAATTTTTTGAATGAAGAACGTTTTGCATGTGCTTTTGCAAGAGGTAAGAACAGAATAAAAAATTGGGGTAAAATCAGAATTGTTAATGAATTAAAGTTAAGAAATATCTCGCAAAATAATATTTTAACTGCTCTAAAAGAGCTAGATACAGATGAATATCTAGATATATTTCAAATAGTTTCAGAAAAACAATGGATGTCTATTTCTGAAAAAAATTCAATAAAAAAAAGAAAAAAATTTTGTGATTTCTTACTCCGAAAAGGTTATGAAAGTAATCTTGTTTATGAAAAAGTAAAAGAATTGGAAAGAATTTAGATTGAAAGCAAAATACTAACAGCGTTTCCTCCAAATCCTACAGCATTAACCAATATTTTTTTAATCTTATTATTTGTTTTTTGTTTACTTGAAAACGGAACTTCAAGAAAGGTTTGATTTTTAAGCATTAAAATTGCCATTTCAATACTTAAAAGTCCAGAAGTACCCAAAGTGTGTCCTATCTTCCATTTGTTTGTAGTAAGAAAAGGAATTTTTTCACCAAAAACTATTTTTATTGCTTTATATTCTGACAAATCTCCAGCTTTTGTTCCTGGTGCATGCATAATAATTGCATCAACATCTGAAGAATTCGAGTTTTGTAACGCCATTTTCATAGATTTTTGAAAACAAGTAGCTTCAGTTGAAATTGAAATATTATGTTCTAAAATTTCAGTTGCATATCCAAGACCTTCAATATAGGCCAATGCATTTTCTTTTTTGCCGATTTCTAGACAACATACTGCTGCACCTTCACCTAGAATCATTGTGTTTTGTTTTTTTTGAAAATCTAGTGCTCTACAAGGATATTCTTGATTCACTTTTGCATAAATTTTCATGGCTTGCATCTGAGCAATAGTAAAATTAGTCAATGGCGCTTCACTTCCACCTACCAGAAATTTATTTGCCATTCCTGATCGAAGCCAAGCTATCCCGTTTAGCATACTATGCAATGCGGTTGAACATGTAATAGAATGAGAGATTTCTGGTCCTTTATTTTGTAAATCGTGAGCAACCCATGAAGAAATATTTCCTAAAGTTGTTGTTGGCGAAGCAAGTGTTTTTGACTTTCCTGTTTCTAAAAAATCTTTGTAATGATTTTCAAATAATTGAGTAGCACCTCGAGAAGATCCAATATTTATTCCGAATTCGTCTCCTTTTTTCCAACCTGCATTTTCTATAGCACGTCTAGAAACATAGATTGCATAAAGTACTGTTTCGTCGAGAGATTTGTATTTAGAATCCGAATTTCTTAAAGCATCAATTTCAATTTTAGAATCAAAACTTAATGCTGCTACAAATGCATTTTGATTTCCAATTTCTCTTTGTATAATAAAATGTTTTGGCGAAAGATAATTTTCCCAAATTATATTAGAGTTACTTCCGAGAGGAGATAATGATGCAATACCGGTAATAGCAATAGGTTGAAACAAAATTTTTTTATTTTAGAACAAAGGTCGCAAAGTTTTTAATAAATATTCACTGTAGTCCGATAAAAAATTACATTTCGCCCCGATGGGGCTAAAACCAACAAAACACAAACTAATATTACATACATTTCGCTCCTACGGAGCTATTTTAGTCCCATCGGGACAAACTGTTTGTAATAAAAATATAATCTTCAAAGTAAGCTCCGTAGGAGTGAACTGTTTGTTATGTGTCATTATCATTGTCTTCAATCCTATTTAG
>JAYTVI010000113.1:0-18869 GCA_043744095.1 Flavobacterium sp. | reverse complement strand
GGGAATTATGGAAATTTATTAGCCCAGCATTGTATGAAAAAGAAAGAAAAAATGCTAAGTTATTTATTTTTGTAGCTTCAATTTTATTTTTTCTTGGAGTACTTTTCGGATATTATGTTGTAGTACCAATGTCTGTTAATTTCTTTGCAACATTCAAAGTAAGTTCAGTTGTGGTCAATCAATTTAATATTGACTCCTATATAGGTATGATAAAAACTTCGGTTTTGGCAAGTGGTTTGTTTTTTGAGTTACCAATCATCATTTACTTTCTAACCAAATTAGGACTTGTAACTCCACAATTTTTAAGAAAATATTGGAAATATGCAGTGGTAATAATTCTAATTGTTGCTGCAATAGTTACTCCGCCAGATGTTGTAAGCCAGGTGATTGTTGCCATCCCGATGTTATTAATCTACGAAGCAAGTATCTTTATATCGGTACTAGTTCATAAAAAACAAATCAAAGAAAATGGCTGATATTGTAAAAGAATTTAATGATTATCGTTCTAAAATGAACGAAAAATTGTTGGCAGATAACAACAAAGTTATCAAACGTATTTTTAATTTAGACACAAACACCTATTCCGAAGGCGCACTCGACACAAGAACAAAAGAGCTGTTAGGTCTTGTTGCATCTACTGTTTTGAGGTGTGATGATTGTATCAAATATCATTTGGAAACTTGTTATAAATTGGGTGTAACCAAAGAAGAAATGATGGAAACTATGAGTGTTGCAACACTAGTTGGTGGCACAATTGTAATTCCTCATTTGAGAAGAGCTTATGAGTTTTGGGAAGCTTTAGAAAACAATTAAATATGTTTAAAATTATTTAACCCGATAAATAAGAAAAGCAATAATATGTTAATTCGTTTATCTGATTGATTAATTTTAATTTAATTTGTTTCTAACAAAAATTATACTTTGAGTTAGTTTTTAATTACCTCATTTTCAAATTACCTAATTATCTAATTAAACAATGATTTTAAGAGCAGAAAATTTAGTAAAAACCTATAAAGGTCGTAGTGTTGTAAAAGGCATTTCGGTAGAGGTAAATCAAGGTGAAATTGTTGGACTTCTTGGCCCAAATGGTGCAGGAAAAACGACTTCTTTTTATATGATTGTAGGATTAGTAAAACCAAATTCGGGGAATATTTTTCTTGACGATTTGAATATTACCGATTATCCAATGTATAAAAGAGCGCAACAAGGTATTGGTTATTTAGCTCAAGAAGCATCGGTTTTTAGAAAATTGAGTATTGAGGACAATATTCTAAGTGTTTTGCAACTTACCAGCCATACAAAAGAAGAACAAATTGCCAAAATGGAAAGTCTTATTGCAGAATTTGGGCTAGAACATATAAGAACCAATCGTGGTGATTTGCTCTCTGGTGGTGAACGCAGAAGAACAGAAATTGCACGTTGTCTGGCAACTGACCCTAAATTTATATTACTTGACGAACCTTTTGCAGGAGTTGACCCAGTTGCTGTAGAAGACATTCAACGTATTGTTGCGCAATTAAAAAACAAAAATATAGGAATACTTATTACCGATCACAATGTTCAAGAAACTCTTGCTATTACTGACAAAACCTACCTTATGTTTGAAGGTGGTATCCTGAAAGCTGGTATTCCGGAAGAATTAGTTGAAGACGAAATGGTACGAAGAGTATATCTAGGACAAAACTTTGAACTACGTAAAAAGAAATTAGAATTTTAATTTTTAGAAATGGAAAACAAACCTACTCCTGAAACTTTAAAAAATTGGAATAACAACAAAAAATACTGGCGCTTTTTTGGTTTTATTTACTTTAATAAAAAGGATAAAAGAATTTTTCCTCCAAAAAAAGAAGGAACAGGTTTTGGTTGGACTACTAATTTTGCAAATGTGTTTTCCGTTTTAGCATTAATTGCTATAATGACTTTAATTTATCTTATTGTAAATTACATCAGACACCATTAATTAATCGTTAAATACTCTAACATTTTTGGAGTTCCGTTGTAGATATTGACATCGACATTTCCGTTTATACCAGAAATAGTGGCTTTTTCTGTAAATTGCCAAAACAACCAATCGTCTTTTATATCTTCAACAAAAAAATTATAATTGGCTATCCAAAAAGTATATTCACTAAATTCTTTTTTCAGGAAAGCATCATAATATTTCTCACCAGTATAAATTATTGGTTTTACTTTATAATGATTATCTACTTTCTCCAACCAACGTTTCAAACCAATTTTCAAACTATCAATTGGCTGATTTTCTGGAAGTTTTTCAATATCTAATATTGGCGGAAGGTCTCCTTTTTTTAAAGTAACATTCTTAATGAAATTTTCTGCTTGAGCAATAGAATTTTCATTTGGCCGATAATAATGATAAGCACCACGAATAAATCTGTTGGCTCTTGATTCACTCCAATTGTATTCGAATTTTGAATCTAATTTGTCTTTTCCTGCCGTTGCTCTTATAAATACAAAACGAAGTGGATAGGTATTGTCTACATTATTAATTTCGTCCCAATTTATTTTGCCTTGGTATTCAGACACATCAAAACCAGCAACTTTGTCTTTATATTTATTCAAGATTTGAAAATTTCTAACATCAGATATTCGTTTATCTTCATAATTTGAAGAAGCTTTTTCTGATTTTAAATCCAAATAATAGTACAATCCGTTGCGATAATGAAATGCAATTGAAAAAAGTATTGCTGCAAAAAGAATTCCTAATACAAAACTTCCTTTATTACCTTTCCAAAAAGAAGTTTTCTTTCTAGAAATTGGTTTCCGATTTGATGTCTTTTTTTTCGCAATTGGTTTTCGCATTTAAAAAAAAATTACTTTTTCAATACTATATTATTAATCACAGAAAGTAAAACATAAGAAATAATTATCATAGGAATTCCTAAAAACTTAAAATACAAAAGCAATAAAAAAGAAAATAAAAGAAATAAAATTTGAAGTTGATTTTCTTTGAAAGTCATTTTCTTAATTTTTAATGAAAAAAGTGGTATTTCAGCATTCATAATAAAAGCACTCAAAATACTTATACCAATCAAAACCCATTTATTAAACAACAAAGTCAATAGATTTTCGTCTAGAACAAGTAAAGGTAAACTCATTATAAATAAAGTATTGGCAGGAGTTGGCAATCCTATAAATGAATCTGTCTGACGAGTATCAATATTAAAATTTGCTAAACGATAACAAGCACCAAGTGTGATAATAAAACCCAAATAAGGTAAATATCCTTGAATATTGGTATGAGTATATTCGCCAGAAATAAGATAAACCATTGTATAACCTGGCACAACACCGCTTGTTACCATATCTGCTAAAGAATCAAGTTGTACGCCTAAAGGTCCAGAAACTTGAAATTTTCTCGCAAAAAAACCGTCAAAAAAATCAAAAAATATTCCGAGACAAACAAAATAAAAAGCAAAAATAAATTGAAAATTTGAAACATAAACTAAGGCAATACAACCACATAACAAGTTTAAAAGGGTCAGAAAGTTGGGAATATATTTTTTGATGCTCATTTGGTTATTTTTTTTGAAAACAAATTTAACACAATAAGTTTAAGAGAAGAGCGTTTTGATAAGAGAATTTTATTTACTTCTTCAACAAGTCAGTTTTATATGTTAATTGAGAGAAGTAAGCCAATAAAAATTTATATTTTTGAAAAAAAATTGTCAAATCTCGGTTTGAAAACAAAATTGCTTTGAAAAAATTTCTTGTTTTAACTTTTATTTTTGGGTTTTCTATAGCCAATAGCCAAACTACTAGAAAATATTCTAATGAGTTTATGAATATTGGAGTTGATGCCGCAGCGCTTGGTATGGCAAATGCTGTGACTTCAAATACTAGTGATGTGAATGCTGTTTACTGGAATCCTGCTGGATTAATGGCACTTGAAGACAAACAAGTAGCATTGATGCATGCAAGTTATTTTGCCAATATTGCTCAATATGATTATGCGGCTTTTGCAACTCCTATTGATGATAGCAGTGCTTGGGGAATTTCTGTTATTCGTTTTGGTGTTGACGATATTTTAAATACCACTCAATTAATTGACAGTCAGGGAAACATAGATTATAACAGGATCAGTAAATTTTCGACTGCTGACTATGGTGTGACATTTTCATACGCTCGAAAATTAAAAATTGAAGGTTTGCAATATGGCGTAAATGCCAAAGTTATTCGTCGTATAATAGGTAAATTTGCAAATTCGTGGGGATTTGGTATTGATGCTGGTTTGCAGTTTGAACACAATGATTGGAAATTTGGATTGATGCTTCGAGATATTACTACAACTTATAATATCTGGAATATTGATGAAGAAGAATATAAAAAAATACAAAATACTGTAGTTGGAGAAAACCAAGATTTACCCGAAAGTACTGAAATAACTTTACCAAAAGCACAAGTAGGAATGTCTAAAAAATTCGAATTTCATAATGAAACATCACTTTTGGCATCAGCAAATTTGAATATGGAATTTTATAAAACTAATGATCTTTTTGCATCCGATTTTGTGAGCATTGCACCAGCATTAGGATTTGAATATGGGTATAATGATTTGGTTTTTTTAAGAACAGGTTTCGGAAATTTTCAAAATATTACACAAATTGATAACTCTAAAAAATTAAGTTTTCAACCCAATATTGGTTTAGGTTTTAAATATAAAGGTATACAAATAGACTATGCTTTAACCGATTTGGGTAATCAAAGTGCTGCCTTATATTCAAATATATTTTCAGTAAAAGTAGATTTGGGTATTTTTAGATAATATATTTTAAAATGATAAAAAAAATATTTTTAGTATTTGTATTTCTACTTACACAAATAGGATTTTCGCAACTTACACCAATAACTACTGCTACAAAAATAAGTTTATTAACTGTTGGCACTTCAAATGAAGCTCATTCATTATATGGTCATACCGCTATTAGAATAAATGATGTTTCGACAAATTTTGATTATATATACAATTATGGAATGTTTGATTTTAGTACAAAGAATTTTGTATTGAAATTTGTAAAAGGTGATATGAAATATTTTGCTGCTGCATATCCTTATCAAGATTTTGAATATTCGTATAGAGTTGAAAACCGATCTATTTATGAGCAAGTTTTAAACTTAACTTTAGAAGAAAAACAAAAGCTTTTTGAAAAATTAAACATTTCATTGTCGCCAGAATCAAAATTCTATACTTATAAATTTATTGATAGAAACTGTACAACAAAAGTTGCTGATGTTCTGAACGAAGTATTAGATCGTAAACCTATATTAAAGGAAAACTTAGATGAGAATAAAACCTATAGAGATGTTTTATTTCCTTATGCTGCTCACGAATTTTATCAAAAATTAGGAATTAACATCATTTTTGGAACCAAAGTTGATCAAACAGCTTCAAAAATATTCCTGCCTTTTGATTTATATGAAAATGTAAAAAAAACCCAATATCACAACAAACCATTAGTAACAGAATCTAAAACACTTTTTAAAGCAACCAAAAACGATTTAGGTTTTTCTTTTTTAGATAGTATTTATTCGTTAGTATTTGTTTTGTTTTTGATTGTTATTTTTAATTCTAAAGTAATCAATATTATTTATTTTTCGCTACTTGGTTTATTAGGAATTTTCTTTTCATTGGTAGGATTCTACTCTTTTCATCAAGAAATAAGCTGGAACTATAATGTCTTGCTTTTTAATCCTTTTTACTTGATTCTAGTCTATTTTATTATAAAAAACAACCCGAAATGGATTATGAATACAACCATTTTTTGTATGAGTTGTATTGGAATTTATTTACTGTATATGCTAAATAAGATACATCTTTTGATTGTGATGCCTTTTATATTTGCAAATTTAGTTTTGCTTTTCAGACTAATATATAGAAAAATAAATTTATTGTCCTCTATAGAATAATACTGTACTAAAGGTTTTGAAAATAATATTTACATCAAGAAAAATACTACGATGTTTGATGTAATATAAATCATATTGCAATTTTATTAAACTATCATCAATGGTTTCGCCGTAAGTATAATTTACTTGTGCCCAACCAGTCAGTCCAGGTTTTACAACATGTCTTGTTTCATAGAACGGCATAACATCTGCAATTTCTTTAACAAAAACTGGACGTTCAGGTCGTGGACCAATTACTGCCATATCTCCTTTTATAATATTAACAAATTGTGGAAACTCATCTATTCTAGTTTTTCTTAGAAATTTTCCAAAAAATGTAATTCTTTTATCGTTAACCGTAGTAAAAACAGCACCATCAGTTTCTGCGTTTTTTACCATAGTTCTCAATTTCAAAATCCTGAAAACTTTTCCGTTTTTTCCAACTCTTCTTTGTGTGTAGAACAATTTCCCTCTGTTACCAATCGCATTTCCTAATAGAACTATTGGAAATAATAAACAACCAAACAACAAACCAATTATAGAAATAATAATTTCTAATAATCTTACAACAAGCAAATAAAGTTGATTTTGATTGTTTCTACTAAAAGGGAAATACCTGTAAAAATCTCTCGCAACATACTGAACAGGAATGCGCTGTGTTATGTTTTCGTAAACCTGTGTATACTCTCTAATTACATAACCATTTTCTAAAAGGTGCAATAATTGATTATAAAGATTTACTGTAATACCATCTGTTTTTTGAGATGCTATAACTACTTCTGAAACCGAATTTTGAACAACAAAATTTTCGAGTTTATCAATATTAATATTTTTTATATTTTCACCATTGACTTTCACAGAACCAGATTGATTACTATCTGAATTTACAAAACCCATTACTTTATAATGAGGATCAACGGTTTCTAATCCCAAAATAAGTTCTTTAGCTTGATCTTTGTCGCAAATTAAAATTACTTTCTTTTCGAATCTACTCGAAGCTAAAAATTTTAAATAAAAAATTCTCCAAACAAACAGAGCCAACAAAATAGCAATATAGAAAATAAGAATTTGTAATCTATTATTGGGCAATACAGGAGTATATATTGGTGTAAGTAAATAAACTAAAACCGTTGTAGATGCAGTAAGAATAATACTTTTTATAACTTGAAATTGGTTACTAGCAACTTGCAAATTATACATTTCAAACACAGTACCAAACATATTAATGTATAATCCTAAAACTATTGTCCAATAATAATTGCTTGTAGAAATACTAAAGTATTTAAAGTTAAAAGCCATACTAACCAAATACAATGCAAGCATCACTGAAAGTACATCAAAAATTCTTAATAGAATTTTTCTTTCAGATATCTCAAAATGTATTTTTTTGTTGATTACCATTAACGATTTCTTTCTTTTTATAAAAGGTGCAATTTAGTAAATAAATAGTAAATAAAAAGGCTATTTTAAGATTTTGAACCAATTCAATTTAACCTTTTCTGAATCAAAATCTTGTACTAATTTTAATGCATTTTCTACAATAAAAGATTTCAACTCATTGTCTTTTATCAACATTTTTATATTTTCTACCATTTGAGAAACATCATTATCGTTGACTAATAAAGCTGTTTTGTTGTTTTCTAAAAGATAAGGAATTCCTCCAACATTTGTAGAAACCACAGGCAATCCAAGCGCCATTGCTTCCATAACACTTACAGGTGTGTTATCAAAATGAGTTGTATTTATAAAAATATCATACCCTTTTGAAAGTTCAATCCATTCTTCTTTTGTAAGTCTTCCTGTAAACTTGACTTTTAGATTCAATTGATTTGCAAGCTGTTGCATCTTATTTATTTTGCCATTATGATCTGGACCTACCATACATAATTCAGCATTTGGAAAATCTTTTTTTAATTCATTTAGTACTTTAATTGCCATTTCAGGGTTATAAATCATAGAAAACGATCGTACCCAAAGCAATTTTGGTTCAATTATTTGTCTATATTTATATTCATATTTAATTAAATCAATTGTATTTGGGACATAAATTGTTTTAGTAAATCCTTTTTCAGTAAAAGCGTCTAATAAATAACCCGATGGAGCAATATTTAAATACGAATTTGCAAATATTAATTCACACAGTTTTGGATTATTTTGCAAACGCTTTGGTAAATCTCCTCCGTGAAGTTTTGGTATGTATTTTAAGTTTAAAACTCTGCATATTTGACTTATAATCAAGGCATACCAAAAATTATAGGTGCTATAAGTATCAATCAAAACATAATCTGTTTTTTTAGAATAATAAATAGTTTTGAAAATCATATCTAACATTCTCAAGACTTTATTTTTTTTCTCAGAAGCATAAAACAATTGATAACCTTCTAGTTCTAAAAAGGCACCAAGTGTTTCTATACTGGTTTGATTTACACCATGTTTGGCTAATTTATTTCCTATATATAGTATTGTTTTCAATGATTGATTATATAGTTTTATACAATTTTATATCACCTTCTTGATGCTTTAATTGTACTTGATTTAAATCTAAATTCTCATTTGATAAGATGTAGGTAACTCCTTTTTTATTTTTAAGAAACTTGATTTGTTCTTTTTTTGACAAAGACTTAAAAAGTTTGGTTTCTTGATACCATTGTATCAATTGAACAGGATTTCCTTCAATAAGCATTGATGCACCTTTACCATCCAAAACAACCGAACGTTTGCAAGCACATCTCACTATAAATGCACCATAAAAAACATCAGATGTAGTACTATTTTGTTTGATATAAGTAAGCATTCTATCCATTTCAGTAAGTTTTTGGTCTTTTGAAGCAAAAAATAATTTATAATCCGGAAAAATACTAGTTGCAATATCGTCACTAAAAAATGGAACTTTTTTAAAAAAAGACTCCTTTGAAATAACTAATAAAAAAATAAACAATGGCAATAAATAAGCAAAACCTTTCTTGAAATAATCGCTTTTTTTAATTAAAATTTCAAGTAAATAACCCATTGAAATAAAACCTGGTAAAATTGCTAATTTTTGTGCCCTTATGATTTGAAATGACATTCTTAAATTTTTATTAAAAATTAAATTGAATTGATTTTCAATAAAAACACTTAAAGACGGAATAAGAATAGTAAAAAAAGAAATAAAAATTAATAGAAAAGCAGTTTTTAAATATTTCTTTTCGATGAATTGAGCATAAAAATAAAATAAAAGTAATGGAGTAAGAAAAAATAAAATTCTAAATCTTAACCAATATGTAAGCATTAAAAAGGGATCGGAAAATAAATCTTCAATTCTAGCAGAAAATGCTTTTTTATATTCAACAATATCATAAACAACTTTAGTATCTGTTTGTAAAAAATAAGTGCTTAAAAACGGTATCATTCCTAGTATTATTAATAATGTAGCAATGACCATGTTTTTAATATCTAATTTAAAATTATTCAAAATACAATAAAATAAAATTAGTAAAACATACATCAATATACCACCAATTCCAGTAATAGGATGGAGATTAAAAATAAAACCAATCAAAAATGCACTTATAAAAAATGAATATCTTGTTTTATTTAATAAAAAAATAAAAGGCAATGGCATAAAAGCAGCATACATCGTTCTTGGCATCATAGTCCATAAATCTGAAATTCCCCATAATTCCCAACCTGGAAGCCAAACAACTCCTCTAACTATTATAGAAAGAAATAAAGCAATAGTGAAATTTTTATGCACTTTATAAAAAAACCAAAACCATAAAAACCCATATATTAAATGCAATAGAGTTGCAAAAATATTAATCCCTAATAGATAATCGCCATTGGCGCAATTTGCAAAAAAACGAATTGTTTGTATATAAAATGGGGTATAATATTTTACATTTTTTACATCATAGAGATACATATCTTTTTGAAAAAGTGACTCATCATCAATTTTATAACAAACCGGAATTGAATTATGCAAATCTGATGATAACTGTGTAAAACCTGTATCTAAGTTTTCAACAAAAAAACCTACAGCTATAAATAAATTTAATAAGACTATTAAAAGGAATTGCTTTTTTGTCATTTGCTATTTTGCTTTTGGAGCATTAATAATATCGTATTGAATTGCTTGCAAAAGTAATTGAAATCCCAAAATTATTGACAATGTCACCAACATTATAGTACCTGTAGGTGCAAGAATATGAATAGACGAATAATATATCCAATTGTAAATTCCGTAAACCACACCAAAGATAAAAAGCGGAAATCCAATAATTAAATACAAAGAAGCAATATTAAAATCATACAGAAAATATTCTTTTACAATTCGCTTTACAAATACTTTTAACAAACTTGATGAAAATATAATTGGCATTTTCCAGACTTTCATACTCGATTTTTCATCTGCATAAATTGCTGGCATGGCAACATCTTTTATTCTTGCTTTTACAAAATACAATTGTGCAATAAGCGATGTTTCAAAAAAGTAACGATTGGATAATTTTGAGAAATCTATTTCTTTTAATGTTGCTGTTTTTATTGCGATAAAACCATTTGTAGGATCAAAATTATTCCAATATCCTGTTGCAATTTTGGTTAAAAAAGATAAGAAAAGATTCCCGATTCTTCTAGTTAATGGCATTTTTTTTAAGGAATTTAAATCTCTAAATCGATTTCCTTTTGCCATTTCGGCTTTGTTTTTTATTAAAGGTTGAATCAATTCTGGTAGAAAACTAGTATCCATCTGATCGTCAGCATCTACTTTGATGACAATATCAAAATTGTTATCTATAGCATACTGAAACCCAATTTTAGAAGCACCACCAACACCAAGATTAACTTCATTTTGCAAAAAAACAAGTTGACTATTTTTATTGACTGTGGCTTCAATAGCTGTTTTGTCAATAATTTCTGGGCTTTTATCATCAACAATAATAATAGTATGAATATAATCTGGCAATTTTGAAACTACCAAACAAATTTGCTTAGATGCATTATAATATGGAATTACGACCGCTATTTTATAATCACTAAAATTATTTTTTTTCATTTGGCAAAATTAACACTTGAATTAGGTTTTAAAAAAACAAAAAAATTTAATGTTGTTTTTTTTTAGTTTTTATATTTGAAATTTTAAATAAAGGTTAAACGAATTACAATTTGGTTGCGCTAAATATTTCAAATATTGTAAATGGAAAAAAAAGTTTTTTTAGTTCTCTTACTTTAAAAAATTTAACAAATTCAAACTTTATCAAAACAATATTTGTTTCGTGGTAATGTCCTGTAAAATCTGAACCCGCAATAAAACGACCAATTTTATAAAATATATTTTCCGTTGGTCCAGAAACAATAATTTTACCATTTGGCAATAATAAATGCTCAAAACGTTGTAGTAAAATTGGTAATTCCTTTATTGGTATATGCTCTAAAACATCTAATGCAATTATTGCATCAAATTTTTCATCAAAATTTAGCTTAAGAATATCACCTTCAATAAAATTTATTTTTTCTGGAAATTCAATATATTCAGACAATTGATTTTTTGGTGATAGATCAATATCAATAGCTGTTAATTTATAACCCAAATTAGTTAAGTGATAAGATAATAACCCTGAACCACATCCAAAATCAAGAATACTTTTATCTTTTTTTAAATCTGATTTTACATCATTTATTGTTATTTCTACTCTTTTCCAAAAAATATAATCAACAATTGGATTCTTATGATTGTATGCTGGAAATGCTGCTTCTGATAAAACATCATTCGTACCGTTGATTGAAAGTATTTCGTTTATTGCTGTTTTAAAAACTTTTTTTGTTTTTACAAATGTCATAAAATCATAATATTTTGTAAATGTAATATTCTTTATTCTTAAATATAGGTTTTAGACCATACCATTTTTGATTATCAATAATAAAATTAACTTTCTTTTTTTTAAGAAGTTCTATTTTTTGAATTTGTTTACTTGAATTAAAAAGTATTAGGTCTAAATAGACTTTTACAAAATCATTTGGATTTCCTTCTATTAGCATTCCAGAAGCGTGAAAATCTAATACTTCAGAACGATTTGTTGCTGCTCTGAAATAGACATTTCTACAATAAAATAAATCTTCTAATTTTGAGTTTTTATTTACATATTCAAACACCTCAATAATTGATTTGTCTTGATTTTTTTTTGAAGGATATAGTTTTAAATTATTCGGTAAAATCATTGTTGAAATGTCATCTTCCAATAATGGGAAATTTTTCAGGTATGAAGCAGAAGAAATAGACAACATTAATAAATATGATATTATAATTGAAATTTTTAATTTATTTTGAACTTTATATTTATTAATAATTTCAAACAAAAATAAATACATAGCAACTTGAAATAGTACAATAATTAGTTTTTGAGAACGAATTAGTTGAAAAGAAATTCTTAAATTTAATTTAAATAATTGATTAATAATTTTTTCTAAAATAGGAAGTGCGTTTGCAAAAAATAAAAGTATTACTATTGAAATAAATATAATTTTTGAATTAATTTTCATTTGTGATTTATCATAAAAGTAAAATAAAATAAAAATTACACCAAAAAAATAAGTGAAAGGAAGATTCCAACCTTCTAAAAATAGTAATCCATTAAAAAAAATATCTTCAATTCTAGCGTGAATTGCTTTCTCAAAAATATTTTGATCTACTATAATATTTGACTCTATATTTGACAAATAAGTCATAAAATAGGGAAGCAATCCTATTAGAATACAAATTAAAATTATTGAAAATTCCTTAATTCTATTAAAATAAAACAATTCTTTTTTAAGATAATAGTATGAAATGTATATACTTAAGTAAATAATAATTGCTCCAATTCCTGAAATTGGGTGAAAATTTACCAATAATCCTAAAATAACAGATGCTACAACTGTTTTTTGATTAGTTAGTTTGTAAATAATAAAAGGTAAAGGTATTAAAGCAATAAATAATGTTCTCGGCATTATGGACCATAAATCTGATATACCGAGTAATTCATGACCTGGTGCCCAAATTATACCTCTCATAAAAACAGAAAACCCTAAAGCCAACCAAAAATCTTTTCTTAATAAAAAAAAGAAATAAAACCAAAGTATTCCATAAAAAAAATGAGTAGCAAGGCTTAAAATATTTAATGCTCTAACATAATCATAATTTGTAAAAGTTGCTATAAATCGCAAAGTTTCTACATAAAATGGGGTGTAATATTTAACGTTATTAATATTACCTAAATACAAATCGTTTTTAAATAAATTGACATTATCTAATTTTTTACAAATTGGAATAATATTAGCTAAATCTCCTGATATTGCTGTAATTTCAGCTTTTGAACTATTCAAAAAATAAGCGAGAGCAATAAATGTGTTGAAAATAATTACTAAAAAAAAACGTTTTTTATTCATAGTTTATATTTTGCTTAATTTGAAATTTGAAGCTAAAATTTGAATCTAAATTACTATTTAAATTACATTAAATAAAATTTCTACTGAATAATCCTTTGAATTCAATTGACAAAATAAATTACTACTGTAAACTGTAAATTAAGGGTAACAAAAATCATTACGTAATTTAAAAAATTTTACAAAAATACAATTTAATTTTTTCAATAAAATCAATATGAAATTTTCGTTTATCTTTTTGAATATATTTATAATACATTTTTATTTTTTTAAAATTAATTGTTTAAAAATGAAAGAAAAATAATATAATAAATTATTTTAAATCGGTGGTTTTTACTTTTGTTTTATTAAAAAATAAACTAGTAACATACTGATAATCATATATATATGATTATCAGTACACCTATATATTTATTGTTAAATAATTAATTTTTTTTTATATATTTAACATTATTTAAAAATAAGATCAATGGGTTTTGCTTTTTTTTAAATATAAATGATAATTAAAACCCAAACTAAATTAATTAATTATGAAAACAAAAAAATTATTTTTGATGGTATTTATGTTTGTAACTAGTATAGGTTTAGCACAACCAAGTTTACAATACATTGGCACATTAAATGCTCTAACCATACCAGCAGGTATTCATTCTAGCAACACATTATTTGGAGGAACTGCTATACCCTCAGGAGGTGGAATTTGGACTGAAAATTGGGTTAAATTTACTACTGCTGCTCGTCGTAACACAGCATTTGGACAAAGAGCACTTAGATATAATATTGATGGTTTTGATAACACTGCGATGGGGGTTTCTGCACTTGACAATAGTACAAATGATACTAGTCCAATAGGTACTACTGGTGGCAATGGTAATAGTGCTTTCGGAAGATCAGCATTAATAGGCTGTAATAGTTCATACAATACAGCTGTTGGTGCTAATAGTGGTTGTAATACTTTTCCAAGCTCATGGAATGGTAGTAATCCTCTACTTACTGGAAATGCTAATACTTTTTTAGGAGCAAATATTTTTTTAGGCTTAAATAATCTTACACTTTCAAATACAGTAATTATTGGTGATGGAGGTAATAATAATAATGCAACAGGGACAGCTGTACCATCAAATCAGAGAATATATATTCATAGTAATGGTAATACGGGTATAGGTTTGGGAAATTTTATTATCCCTAAAAATAGATTAGATGTAAAAGGTGGTGTTGCAATTGGTGAAATATTTGGTGCAGGAACTACTGGTGTTGTTTTAACCGAAGGAACTGTAGTCCCTACTTCTGGTCTAATTGTAGAGGGTAATACAGGTATTGGTACTAATTCACCAAATAATCGACTTGAAGTGAAAAGTGCAGTTCCATATGTCGTAGGCACTGTTGGATCATCAGGTTTACGTTTTACAAATTTAAAAAGTGGTAATATAGTTGATCCTTTAGCTGCAAAAAATGGCAAAGTACTAACTGTAGATGTTAATGGTGATGTTGTTTTAACAAGTGATAATGTTGGAGTTCAAAGCGCATGTGCAACAGCAAATTTTGTACCTGTTAATAGTACAACAGCAGGACAATTAAACTGTAGCCAAATTTTTGATAATAGTACTACTACAATGGGAACTAGTGTTGGGATAGGATATGCTACAGCTACTTTAGCAAATGCAGCTTTTCCTTACACTATAAATTATGGTATTTCAAATTCAATTTTTGGTGTTGTCTCATCAACAGGATCAGGTATTGCGAGATTGAGAGTAAATGGCGTAACTTGGTCAGATGGATTTTACTCTCCTTCGGACAAAAAATTCAAAAAAAATATCAAATCCATTGAAAATGCCTTAACTACTATTGAAAAATTAAATGGTAAAACCTATTTATGGGATACAGAAAAGTTTAAAGATAAAAATTTTGATGGTGGTGGGCATAGTGGTTTGATTGCACAGGAATTGGAAGAAGTTTTGCCTCATTTGGTTATAACGGGACAAAACGGTGAAAAAGCTGTAAATTATATGGAATTAATGCCTTATCTTGTTGAAGCCATAAAAGAACAACAAACTCAAATAAATGAACTTAAAGCTCAAGTAAACGATAATTTCAAATCTCAAAACGGTGATTTACTTACCCTAAAAAACACCAAAATAATTAGTGTTTCGCCAAACCCATCAAATGATGTGATTCTAGTTTCTATGAATATTGAAAAAGTAGTTCAAAATGCAAAATTGCTTGTTCATGACATAAACGGTTTGGTTCTAAGCACTTTAAATATCAACGAAAGAGATACAAATATTACTAAAACCTTGCAAAAAGATAATTTTGGTAAAGGTATTTATATTGTAAGTTTGGTCATAAATGGCAAGAGTATCGATACTAAAAAAATTCTTTTCAATTAATTCTTTGTGTTTTACTATCAGAAAGCCTCTTCAAAATTGGAGAGGTTTTTTATTATCAATTTATCTCAATTAACCCTTTTCTCATCTGGTAATATCAAAGTTGGAGAAAGCAATAAAGTTGTTATAAACAAAAACAAACCTACCAACCCAAATAGTGGTCGATATACATAAAGATGTTCTCCAAAAGCTAGCGTTACCAACATAGAAAGCACAATGCCCTTCAATGCCATTCGCATTTGAGAAAATCGAGGCATTTTTAAAGTTAAATAAGCAAACAACCACCTAAAATAAAAAAAAGAACCAACTATACCTACTTCGTTTATAAGACTTAAATAAGTATTGTGAGCTGAAGATGATAAGGATAATCTGTTATTAAAACCCAATCCAAACGGGATAATAAAAGGGTTGTCTAGTAAATAATTAATGTAAATGACTGAAAGTTCTTTTCTTCCTGAACCTAAATCTTCATATGCATCTTCTACTTTGGCATCTGTAAGTGATTTTGGATTTTTTAATTTATTTTCTACCCTAGCTTGATAAACATCGGTAGCTTTTGTAATTATTTCAGGGTTTATTGAGGAAACTATAATAATCAAAATTACCAATATGGTACCAGAATAAATAAAACTTACGGTTTCTCTAATAAAAAAATAAGCTACAAATACAACCAATCCCAAATAGGATGTTCTAGAACCACTCATTACTAAAGCTAATAAAGACAAACATATAGTTGCAATAATTAAAGGTTTGTTTATCAAAATCTTTTTATCGTTTAATAACCCTAAACATAGTGCAAAAACCATCAAGCTGGTCATACCCAATACAATTTTATTTGGTCCTAAAGTACCCGAAAGAAAACCTTGATAGTTTTCAGAATAGGTTTTTGACCATAAATAAGGTATTAAGCCAAAATTTTGTAAAATCACAATCAAAAAAGCAACCGAACCTAATAGTAAACAAACATTGACAATCCTTTTTAATTGCCTCAAATCTTGTATTATTATTATTAAAAAAATAGTTGTTAAAAAAAATACCCAAAAATGAAACATGTATTTTAGAGATTGTAATGCCCAAAATATTTTATCATTTAGTATACTATCAATAATTGTGGGTACCAACATAATATTTGACCACATCAGAAAGTGAAACAAACTATTGAGTGCTTTATTATTATCTATAAGTCTGTTTACTAATGTATAATGTTGTGCATAAAGATATAAAACTCCCATACCCGCAAAATCATACAACCATAAATCATTTGATCCTCTTGCGCTATAACTCATAACTGGTAGATTATAGAAATAAGAAAGCATCATTAGATATGTCGTAATAATGATAGGTTTGGATTTTTTCAAATCCTCCATTGCTGTTCTAAAATCGTATTGCGGTACGTTCATTTATAGAGTACTAATCCAGTTTAAATATTTATTCATAACAAATTTTTCAGAATTATTCTCCATAATAGTATGGTATAAAGCCGTTCCTAATTTTTCTCTAAGATTTTTATCATTTATTAAATCTAACACATAACGAGTAAAAATTTCTGCATTATTTGCAGGAACTATATAACCATTGTTATTGTTTTTTATAATTAAAGGTATTTCTCCAACATTGGTTGAGACAACTGGCTTTTTCTGCAAACCATATTCTAATAATGCTACTGGCAAACCTTCAGAATTTGAGGTAAAAATACAAATATCAGATTGATTTATAATATTTACCGAATCGTTTTTGGTTCCGTATACAAAAACGTTTTCTGAAAGATTTTTATTAATTATGGCTTCTTTTACTTTTTTTGAATAATCATCTTCAAAATCTTTACCAACCAAATGAAATGTCCAGTCTGGATGCGAAGTTTTTATTTTTTCTGCAATTTTTAATGCTAAAAAATGATTTTTTTGTTCTCGCAAATTAGCCAAACACAAAATTCGCTTTCCATCTATTCCTTTTAATTGCGTTTCAGATTTACTATTTGTTTCATTATTCGTGAAATTAGGAAGATAAATTACTTGTTTGCAAAACAATACTTTTTCTGCCCATTCTTTCAAATGAAAATTAACAGTGATAATTCCGCTAAAGAATAAAGAACTTACTTTTAAAACTGATGCTTTTCTGTCTGACAAAAATTCGCTCATTCCGTAATGATCGTGCCAAATAATTTTCAACTTCGGTAAAGTCATTTTTACAAAAAAAGCAGTAAAATAGGAAGTTCCGTGAGCTTGAATATACTCTACTTTGTTTTCTATACAATATTTTTTTAAACTCTTAATCGCTTTTAAATCGACTACTTTTTTTCTATTCAAAAACAAATAAGGAACGTTATTCGCTAATTGTTTCTTTAAATTCCCTTCTTTTCTAGTGGCTACTAATCCCGAAAATTCAATGCGTTCTGAGAGTGCATTAGCATAATTGATAGCCATTTTTTCTGCACCACCAACTTCTAGAGAATCTATCATTTGAATTATTCTCATTGTTTTAGTAACGTTTTAATTTCGTTTTCAAATACATCTAATGAGTAGTTTCTAGACCAAAGCATTGCTTTTTGGACTTTGTTTTGATACAAAATAGTATCGCCTAATTGCTGCTGTATAAGTTGTGTGTCTTTTTCTAAATCCATCTCTAATAACAAACCTCTATTTCCTTTATCTAGCATCGAAGGCACACAAGACACTTTGGTTGCAATGGGCAAACATCCCCAAAACATTCCTTCGGCAATCACTTTTGGCCAACCTTCACTTTTGGATGGTAAAACTACGAAATGATTTTCTTGATATGCTTTTTTTATTTGTTCGTGATTTTGATTTCCTTTAAGAAAAATAAAATCGCTTAATTTATGTTCTAAAATATAACTTTCTATTTTTTTTCTTTCGATTCCTTCGCCAAGTATAGAAAGTTGAACATCAAAATTTAATGTTTTTAATTTTTCAATCAATTGAATTGTATATAATGGTCTTTTTCCTGGAGATAAAGTACCTACTAATAGAAATTTTATTTTTCCTGAAAGATTTCTAAGTTTAACATTAGTTTTATCACTTTCTGAATAACTTGCTGTAAAAAAAGGTTTTATATTTTTAGAACTTTTCTCCCATTCTCCATAAACAAGTACTTGGATATTTTTTGTTAAAATAGTAGAACTCAAAATCCATTTTTGAAGTCTGTAACTTAAGGGTTGTTTTG
>JAYTVI010000112.1:0-5057 GCA_043744095.1 Flavobacterium sp. | reverse complement strand
TCCCGATGGGACTAAAATAGCTCCGTAGGAGCGAAATGTTTGTAATATTAGTTTGTGTTTTGTTGGTTTTAGCCCCATCGGGGCGAAATGTAATTTTTAATCGGACAACAGTGAATTTTTTTATCTTTTGAAATTATTTTTTTTCAATAAATTGTTTTGGAGTTAATCCACTATTTTTTTTAAAAAAATGACAAAAGTGAGCATCATCATAAAAACCAAGAGAATAGCTTACTTCTGATACAGTATACATATTTGATTTTAGTAATTGTTTTGCTTCGATTATTAATTTGTCGTTCAAAATAACTTTAAATGAACGACCTAAGTGTTTTTTTAATTCTAAATTTAGCTTTGTTTTTGTAATTCCTAATTGGTCTGCATAAAATTCTATTTTTTTATTTACTTTAAAATTTGTATTTAATATTTTTAAAAAGAGATAGCCAATTTTAAAATATTTTAAATCTTGATTAATAGCTTCAATATTATTTGTTTCTGTATTTATATAAATCTTATTTATTTTTAGCAATAATAATGAAACCATGTTGTAAAAAATATCATCTCTTTCATTATAGTTCTTTACCTGTTCAAAATAATATGATAAATCAATAAAATCACTTTCGTTTGCTTGAATAATGCAAGGATTTGAAATAAGATTAATTAAATTAGAGTTTCTTTCAAAACTAACAAGTTGTTCTATATATTGGTCTGAAAATGCAATGGTAAAACCTTTTGATTCAGGAAGTCTTTTTAGAATATGTACACAGTTGGCGGGTAAAATATGAAATTGAAAATCAGATATAGCTTGAATTTCATTATCAATTAGATGTTCGCCACCACCATTAGTAACAATCATAATTTCGTTAAAAGTGTGACTGTGATCCTTTTCAAAATCATAAACTGGAATTGTATCCCACAACAATACATCAGCTAAATATTCACCAGGTGATGTGTTTTCAAATGAATATGTTGGTTTTTTCATTTTATAAAAATAATAAAATTCCTTTTTAAAAAATTCATACATTTGAATAAAATATTTTATTTATGGAAAATTGGCAAAAACATATTACTTTTAATTTAGATATAAGAAGCGGTAAACCTTGTGTTTTTGGCACAAGAATAACCGTTTCAGATGTTTTAGGTTATTTAGCTTCTGGAATGACAGTTAAAGAAATTATTAAAGATTTTCCAGAATTAAGCAACGATTCAATTACAGCCGTTTTAAACTATGTTGCTCATAGAGAAAACATTATTAAAATTGCTAAGTCATAATGAAAATTTTAATATTTCAAATAATGATGAAATATTAGAAATTTATCATCAATAGATTAAAAAAAATGTCAGCTAAAAAACAAATTACCATAAACGATTTTTCAAAGCATCTTTTTTGGGATGTGGATATTGAGTTGTTTGATTTGGATAAATACCCAGAACAAATGACCTCAAAAGTTTTGGAATATGGTAATTTTAATGATTGGAAATTACTCAGAGATTTATATGGTAATGATAAAATAAAAGCAATAGTTTTAACCCTTAGAAGTATTGATGATTTAACTTTGAATTTTCTTTCGATTTATTTTAAAATTGACAAAACAGAATTTAGATGCTACACACACAAACAGTTAATCCAGAGTTATTGGAATTATTAAAAAAAATAATGTCTGATGACTTGTTTACTGATTTTAATTTGGTTGGAGGAACAGCATTAGCATTACAAATTGGTCATAGAAATTCTGTTGATATTGATTTGTTTGGAAATTGTTTTATAGATGAAGATAAGTTTATTTCTAAAATAGAAAATCTGGGTAGTTTTGAAATACTGAAAAGAAGTAAAAACATTATTATATCTACAATAAACAGTGTAAAAACCGATTTTGTAAACTATAAATATCCGCTACTTGAAAAACCAAACATTATTGAAGGAATACGTTTCGTGTCCAAAAAAGATATAGCAGCAATGAAATTGAGCGCAATAATAGGTAGAGGAACAAAAAAAGATTTTATTGACTTATTCTATTTACTAAACGAATTTTCTCTAAAAGATATGATAACTTTTTATGAAAAAAAGTTTCACGATGGTTCAGTATTTATGGTCGTAAAAAGTTTAATTTATTTTCAAGATGCCGAAATTCAATTTACACCAATTACGTTTGATGAAAGTTTTTCTTGGGAAAAATGCAAACAAATAATTCTTGAGGAAACCAATAAACTATAAAATCCCAAACACCATCTATAAAATTTGAATTTGAGATTTCGCTTTTCGAATTTAATAAATTTTATTTATTTTCTTCTTCTTTTTTGGTTGCTTCTTCGCCTTTTGATGCTTTTTTGAATTCATTAATACCCGAACCTAAACCTTTCATAAGTTCTGGAATTTTTTTACCTCCAAAAAGTAACAAAACAACCGCAAGTATAACCAGTATTTCTGTAACGCCTAATCTTCCCATAATAATTATATTTTATGCCGAAGCAATATTCTTAAAAATTTTTAGCAAAGATAAATAGAAAACAGCATTAATGTTTTCTATTATTAGCAAATATTTATGATTTTCTAACGTTAAATATATAAGTATAGTAAAAAGAAAACAAAAGAGTAACAAAAATAAGCCCGTTTCAAAACTTATAAATTTCTATATTTGTATCATATACATTTTGTATGCCAGAAAAAAGACTCAAAAGACAACTCCTAAAAAAGAAATTATTCACAAAAAACCGTTTGGTTATTTTAAATGAAGATAGTTTCGAAGAAATTTTTTCATTAAAATTAACTTTGATGAATGTTTTTGTTGTGGCTACAATTGGCGCGGTTCTAATTATTACAATTACAACTTACCTTATTGCGTTTACTCCTTTAAAAGAGTATATTCCCGGATATGCCTCATCAAAATTGAAGAAAGATGCAACCGAATTGGCTTTAAAATCAGATTCATTATCATATGCCTTAAAAAAAAATGAAGCCTATATTTCTTCAATTAAAAAAGTACTTACAGGAGATTTAGAATACGCAAAACTCAACAAAGACTCTATTTATGCTACAAAATT
Organism: Flavobacterium sp.; assembly: GCA_043744095.1. GTDB lineage: Bacteria > Bacteroidota > Bacteroidia > Flavobacteriales > Flavobacteriaceae > Flavobacterium. The sequence continues at coordinate 2,021 of JAYTVI010000112.1, read as the reverse complement.
TGAACCTTCTACAGATGAAGAGTTAAAACCTACCGAAGAAGATTTAAAACTTAGAGAACAAGTTGCACAAGAAGACAAATACAACCTTTTTGAAAAAGCACAATCAAAAGTAAGCACAGTACTTTTTGCACCTGTAAAAGGACCAATTACCGAAAAATTTAACTCAAAAGACAAACATTTTGCTATAGATGTTGCTTTAGCAAAAAACACTCCTATAAAAGCCATTTTAAACGGAACTGTAATTTTTGCAGACTGGACACCATCGACAGGAAATGTTGTTATCATTAGACACAATAACGGTTTTATTTCTGTATACAAACACGCCGCATCGCTCACAAAATCTCAAGGAGATATTGTTAAAACTGGCGAAGTTATTGCTCTTGCTGGTTCTTCAGGTCAAGAATCAACAGGAATTCATTTGCATTTTGAACTCTGGAAAGACGGTTACCCAATTGACCCTTCACAATTTATCGAATTTGAATAATTAGCAAAATGTCTTTAAAAACTATAGCCGCAAAAGCATTTGCTAAAAGCATTTTTTTAAAAACCCAAAGATGGACTAAATTGCCTTTGCAAACACAACAAAAGATTTTCAAGAAACTAATTCAACAGGCACAAAACACACAGTTTGGCATAGACCATAATTTTTCTAATATTAAAACGTTTCAAGATTTTGCTAAGCAAGTTCCAATTAGAGATTATGAAGAACTTAAACCGTATGTTGATAGAGTTGTACAAGGAGAAGAAAATATACTTTGGATAGGAAAACCACTTTATTTTGCCAAAACATCAGGAACAACTTCTGGCGCAAAATATATTCCGCTTACTAAAGAAAGTATCCCGTATCATATTGAAGCAGCTCGAAACGCGATTTTAAATTATATTCACGAAACAGGTAAAGCCGATTTTGTAGACGGCAAAATGATTTTCTTGCAAGGAAGTCCAATTTTAGAAGAAAAAAACGGAATCAAACTTGGGCGATTATCAGGAATTGTGGCACATTTTGTTCCGAAATACCTACAAAAAAACAGAATGCCTTCATTAGTAACCAACTGTATAGAAGATTGGGAGACCAAAGTTGATGCTATTGTTGAAGAAACATTCAACGAAAATATGACTGTTATTTCAGGAATTCCGTCTTGGGTACAAATGTATTTTGAAAAGCTACAACAAAAAGGAAACCAACCTGTTGGCAAAATTTTCAAAAACTTCAATTTATTTATTTACGGAGGTGTAAATTATGAACCCTATCGAGCTAAATTTGAAAACCTTATAGGAAGAAAAGTCGATTCTATAGAACTTTTTCCTGCCTCCGAAGGATTTTTTGCTTACCAAGATTCTCAGAAAGAGAAAGGAATGTTATTGCTTTTGAATGCTGGAATTTTTTATGAATTTGTAAAATTAGAAGAAATTTTTAAAGAAAATCCAAAACGGTACACTATTGATGAAGTCGAATTGAAAGTAAATTATGCTCTAATAATCTCAACAAATGCAGGACTTTGGGCATATAATATAGGCGATACAGTTCAATTTACAAGTTTAAAACCCTATAGAATAATAGTTTCAGGAAGAATCAAACATTATATTTCTGCATTTGGCGAACACGTAATTGGCAAAGAAGTCGAAACTGCTTTGCAAGAAGCAATACAAGGATCCAATATATCAATAAACGAATTTACAGTTGCACCACAAATCACGCCAGGTGTAGGTTTACCCTATCACGAATGGTTTATAGAATTTGAAAACCAACCACAAGACCTGAATGCATTTTCTGAAGCAATTGATGAAGCAATGAGAAAACAAAATGTGTATTATGATGATCTTATTGTTGGGAAAGTGTTACAAAAATTAAAAATCACAAAAGTCAAAAAAAACGGTTTTCAAGATTATATGAAATCTATTGGGAAATTGGGCGGACAAAATAAAATTCCGAGATTGAGTAACGACAGAACTATTGTCGATAAACTAAACTTATTGTGAAAAACTACTTCATTTTGTTACTTTTAACCTCACTATCAATA
>JAYTVI010000111.1:0-19014 GCA_043744095.1 Flavobacterium sp. | reverse complement strand
TCCCGATGGGACTAAAATAGCTCCGTAGGAGCGAAATGTTTGTAATATTAGTTTGTGTTTTGTTGGTTTTAGCCCCATCGGGGCGAAATGTAATTTTTTATTGAACAACAGTGATTCATTATATTAAGTTCAAAAAAAAAGCTTCAAGTTTCCTTGAAGCTTTTTACATTTTGGGTGGCTGACCGGGTTCGAACCGGCGACCCTCGGCACCACAAACCAATACTCTAACCAGCTGAGCTACAACCACCATTTTTAACGAGTGCAAATGTATTGTAAAAGTTTTATTTTACAAAGAAAAAAATCAAAAAATTATATCAATTCTGTTAATCTATTGACACCCAAAGTTCTTTCTACATTGAATCCTTCTGCATAATCTACACCAATAATTCTTCCTAAATCCTGTGCTCTATAATTTAAGCTTTCAAGAAAGTTTTTTGTAGCGATTGGAGTTTCAGGTTCCTTTGAATTTGGGTCATAAAATTGAGAACTGTATGCCAAAATAGCATTTATTCTTTTCTCATTATAATTAGAAATATCTACAACAAAATCTGGTGTTAGATTTTTCCATTGCATATAATGATAAACTGCTTTTGGTCGCCAAGCTTTTTGATTTTCTGCATTGTACTGTGTTTCAATTTTCATTAAACCAGATAAGAAACAAGCGTCAGAAACTAGTTTGCTACCTTTGCTATGATCTATATGCCGATCTTCAAGAGCATTACACAATACAATATCAGGTTGGTATTTACGTATCATTATAATTATTGCAAGCTGATGTTCTTCATCATTTACAAAAAAGCCATCGCGCATATTGAGATTTTCTCGAATAGTAGTACCAAGAATATTTGCAGCTACCATAGCTTCTTGATCTCTAATTTCTGCCGAACCACGTGTACCTAGTTCACCTCGAGTCAAATCTATAATTCCAACTTTTTTCCCATTTGCAATTTCTTTTGCAATCGTACCACCGCAACCTAATTCTACATCATCAGGATGAGCACCAAAAGCGAGTAGGTCTAATTTTGTCATAATAAATATTTTATAATTTCAATAAACATTTCATTATTGTTACTGTTTTGTTTACAGTTTCGTTCCATTCATTTTCTGGTATACTGTCTTTTGTAATACCACAACCAATATATAAATGAGCTGTTTTATTAATAAATTGTACACAGCGCAAATTAACATAGAAATCAGTTGTGTTTTCAGAAGTAGAAATATTAGTATTCAATTCTCCGAAAAAGCCTGCATAAAATTCTCTATCATATCCTTCAAATTTAGCAATAAAATCTTTGGCTTTGTCTTTTGGTAAACCACAAACAGCAGGTGTAGGATGCAAAATGGTAACTAATTTATTCAAACTAGAATTCATATTCAAAAAACCATTGATATCTGTCTTTAGATGAACGAGATTACCAGCTTTCAAAGTATATGGTTTTGAAACAATAATAGATTGGGCCTCTTTTTTTAGATTTCTAATAATAAAATCAGTTACTAACTGTTGTTCAACTTTTTCTTTATTGTGCCAAGTAATAGAAGAGTTTTCTTGAAATAATTGTGTTCCTGCGACTGCCATAGTTTGAAATTTATTGCCTTCAACTTTTAGCAATTGTTCAGAGAAAGCTCCCATCCATAATCCTATTTTTGGATGAAAAAAACAATAAACATAAGCATTTATATATTCTTTTAGCAAATTAGTAAATACAGTTGTTAAATTAAAATCTGGAATTTCAATAATCTCTTTTCGTGACAAAACTACTTTGGTAAATGCATATTTTTTGATAGCATCAATTCCTTCTTGTACTAAGATTTTAAAATTATTTTTAGCATCTTGATTTTCTTTCATTAAAAAAGTTGAATCATTTTTTAATGAATTACTTTCCCAATCAGCAATAATTATGTCTGATTGATTTTCAGGAATTAATACAATTTTATCACCAATAAATGGAGCGAAAACAAATCCTTTTTCCTTAAAATCTTTTACAAAAAATAAAGTGTCATTTTTTTGAAAAACACCCACAAGTTTTTTTTCTTGTGGTTTTCTAAAAACTACAAAAGGAAGATTTTTATTATAATGAATTTGTGTATTTTCAAAAAATGATTCCATTATGGAAGATTTATTTTTCTTTTTGGCAAAACCATATTGGTAAGTTTACAAATAGAAATTAAAGTATTATTTTCATCAGTAATTTTTATTTCCCATAGATGGATACTACTTCCTTTATGAACAATTCGTGCAGTACCAGTTACTTTTCCTTCGCGTTTAGCTTTTAGATGATTGGCAGCAATTTCTATTCCTCTTATTTCGCTATGATCAGGATTTACAAGCATCATTGATGCTGCACTACCAACACTTTCAGCCAAAGCCACACTAGCACCACCATGTAATAATCCCATAGGTTGATGAATTCTAGAATTTACAGGCATTGTTGCAACAAGAAAATCTTCTCCCGCATCAACATACTCAATCTCAAGTGTTTCCATTAAGGTATTTCTAGAAATTGTATTGCATAAATCTAGAAAAGTTTTTTTATCAAAACTCATATTTGTAATTTGATGTAAAAATAAGTTTTTTTGATGAGAGAAACCATTTTATAGAACAGAATAAAACACAATTTTTTACGTTTGAAATAAACAAATCATTACAAGTCAACCTAAACATTTTTTACTATTTTTACCAAAATTCAATAATAATGCACAAATCACTTTATATCCTTTTTATTGGAGTTCTAATTTCAATGACTTCGTGTCGAAAAGATTTTGATACTGTACCAAGTACAGGAACAGTAGAGTTCTCAGACAAAACTGTTTATTTAGATACCGTTTTTACAAATATTGGTTCAAGTACTTATACCCTAAAAGTCTATAACAGAAGCAATAAAGACATCACAATTCCCTCTATACATTTAGCAAAAGGAGATACTAAATATAGAATAATGGTAGACGGAATGACAGGTATTGATAGTGATAATAGTGGAGTAGGTGATGGAAAAGTTTTTAATAATGTCGAATTGCTCGCAAAAGACAGTATGTATGTTTTTATAGAAACGACTCTCAATATTTCACAAATTGCATCAACAAAAGAGTTTTTGTATACTGATGAAATTGTTTTCGAGTCTGGAAGTACTTCACAAAAAGTAAATTTAGTTACATTGGTCAAAGATGCCTATTTTATTTTTCCAAATAAAGAAAATAATGAATATGAAACTGTGCCAATTGGAGTAGATGGCGATGGAAATACTGTAAGTACAATAGGTAGAAATTTAAGTCATTCCAATCCAGATAATGGTGACGAATATACATTTAAAGTTGATAAACCTTATGTTGTTTATGGATATGCTGCTGTGGCTCAAGGCGAAACATTAACAATTCCAGAAGGAGCAAAAGTACATTTTCATTCAGAATCAGGTCTTATTGTTCAACCTGGAGCAACACTAAATATTATTGGAGGAGTTTCTACTTTTGATGATGAAGGTGTTGTAATTGATAATAAAGAAGTAACATTTGAAGGAGATCGACTAGAACCTGACTTTGAAGATATTCCAGGACAATGGGGCACAATTTGGTTACGACAAGGAAGTTTAAATAACAACATCAACCATTTGACTTTAAAAAATGCTGTAGTTGGTTTACTTGTAGAAAATTGCGAATTAAATATTAAAAATTCACAAGTTTATAATTGTTCCAATGTTGGAATATTAGGACGAGCTGCAGCTATTACAGGTGTTAATTTAGCAATGAATTATGCTGGACAAGCTTGTTTTGCTGGAACTATAGGAGGAAATTATAACTTTAATTATTGTACTTTCAACAACAATTGGAGCAGTCCAAAACAAGTTGCAGTACAATTAGATAATTATTTAGAAGATCCAATCACTAAAGATAAAACCGATTATCCATTAGTTACTAATTTTAGAAATTCAATTATTTATGGTTCTAATCAAGTCGAAGTATTTATTGATATTTACAATAATGATTTGTTTTTGCCTTCATTTAGTAACTGTTTAGTCAAATTTAATGATTCTGGAACAAATCTAGCAACAGTTGCATTTTATGATGTTTTAAGAAATGAAACCAATGGTAATATAAAAAGTCTAGACCCAAAATTTAAAAATGAAAATAGAAATTGGTTAAATATTCCATTAGATTCACCAGCAACTGGAAAAGCATTAGCAAATGAAGAACTTTTTGATATTTTAGGAAAATCACGCACTAATCCAACAGACATTGGCGCATATAATGCTATTGAATTTACTAATTAATTGTTCACAATTTGTAATAAGTCTTTTTTGTAGTTTTCTGTATTTATAACTAAATTTGCACAACTACAAACAACAACGCAATGATTTATTTTTTCGGAAACGAAAGTACTACTGTTTTTGCCGTTCAATCACACAACGAATTGTCAGCAGAAACTATCTTAAAACTAAACTGGCTTTTTCAATCTGAACTTGTTTCAGATTCTCAAACTAAACAACCTAAATCCGTTCTTGCGGATTTTTTTGTTGGTCCACGTGCCGCAATGATTACGCCTTGGAGCACAAATGCTGTCGAAATTACTCTAAATATGGGTATCGACGGTATCATCAGAATTGAAGAATTCGAAAAAATTAATGCCGATTTTTCAAATTTTGATCCAATGCTTTCGCAAAAATATATTGAATTAAACCAAGCTATTTTTAGCATCAATATTCAACCAGAAGCTATTCTAGAAATAGAAAAAATTGCTGTTTATAACAAACAAGAAGGTTTGGCTTTGAATGATGAAGAAGTAGCATATCTTGAAAATTTGTCCAAAAAAATCAATAGAAAACTGACTGATTCTGAAGTTTTTGGATTTTCACAAGTGAATTCTGAACATTGTCGTCACAAAATTTTCAATGGAACTTTCGTAATTGATGGAGAAGAAAAACCTTCTTCTTTATTCAAATTAATCAAGAAAACTGCTGCAGAAAATCCAAACGATATTGTTTCTGCATATAAAGATAATGTGGCTTTTATAAAAGGTCCAACAGTAGAACAATTTGCACCAAAAAGTGCCGACAAACCTGATTTTTATACTAAAAAGTCTTTCGATTCTGTAATTTCTTTAAAAGCAGAAACGCACAATTTCCCTACAACTGTCGAACCTTTTAATGGTGCGGCAACTGGTTCTGGAGGAGAAATTCGCGACAGATTGGCTGGCGGGCAAGGTTCATTACCATTAGCAGGAACAGCAGTTTATATGACTTCGTATTCACGTTTGAACAACAATCGTTCGTATGAAAACGGAATGGAAGAACGAAAATGGTTGTATCAAACTCCAATGGATATTTTGATAAAAGCATCTAATGGAGCATCTGATTTTGGAAATAAATTCGGACAACCTTTAATAACTGGTTCGGTTTTAACATTTGAACATCAAGAAAACAATTACTCCGACAGAGTTCAAAACTCTGTCGGAGTTGATTCTAGAAAACTAGGATACGATAAAGTAATTATGCAAGCTGGTGGAATTGGATACGGAAAAGCATCTCAAGCACAAAAACAAGAACCATCTGTTGGAGATAAAATTGTAATTCTTGGTGGCGAAAATTACCGAATCGGAATGGGTGGCGCAGCGGTTTCGTCAGCTGATACTGGTGCTTTTGGTTCAGGAATTGAATTAAATGCCATTCAGCGTTCGAATCCTGAAATGCAAAAACGTGCTGCAAATGCCATTCGTGGTTTGATTGAAAGTGATGAAAACCCAATTGTATCGATTCACGATCACGGTGCTGGCGGTCATTTGAATTGCCTTTCTGAATTGGTTGAAGCAACTGGTGGATTAATCGATTTAGACAAATTGCCAGTTGGCGATCCAACGCTTTCTGCAAAAGAAATTATTGGAAACGAAAGCCAAGAACGAATGGGATTGGTTATTGGTCAAAAAGATATCGATACATTGCAAAGAATTGCCGACAGAGAACGTTCGCCGATGTATCAAGTTGGTGATGTAACAGATAATCATCGTTTTACATTTGAAAGTAAATCTACTGGCAAGAAACCAATGGATTTTGCTTTAGAAGATATGTTTGGTAGTTCGCCAAAAACTATAATGGCAGACAAAACCGTTGTTAGAAATTATACTGATTTAGAGTATACTCAAGTCAATATTCCAAGTTACTTGGATGAAGTTTTAAAACTAGAAGCTGTTGCCTGCAAAGATTGGTTAACTAATAAAGTCGACCGTTGTGTTGGTGGAAAAGTAGCCAAACAACAATGTGCTGGACCATTGCAGTTGCCATTGAACAATGTTGGAGTAATGGCTATGGATTATAACGGAAAAGAAGGAATTGCAACTTCAATTGGACACGCGCCTATTTCGGGATTGATTGATCCAAAAGCTGGAAGTAGAAATGCAATTGCAGAAGCTTTATCCAACATTGTTTTTGCTCCGTTAAAAGACAATTTAAAATCGGTTTCATTATCAGCTAATTGGATGTGGGCTTGTAAAAATGAAGGCGAAGATGCACGTTTATATGAAGCGGTTGAAGCTTGTTCTGAATTTGCTATCGAATTGGGAATCAATATTCCAACAGGAAAAGATTCGCTTTCAATGAAACAAAAATATCCAAATGATGAAGTAATTGCGCCTGGAACGGTCATTATTTCGGCTGCTGGAAATTGTTCAAATATTACTAAAATAGTGGAACCTGTATTGCAACACAATGGTGGTTCTATTTATTATATTAATTTATCACAAGACGACTTTAAATTAGGAGGAAGTTCGTTTGCGCAAACCTTGAATAAAATTGGTTCGGAAACGCCAACTATAAAAAATGCTGCATTCTTCAAGAAAGTATTTAATACCATTCAAAATTTAATTAAAGACAGGCAAATTGTTGCTGGACACGATATAGGAAGTGGTGGTTTGATTACAACTTTATTAGAAATGTGTTTTGCAGATGTAAATTTAGGAGCAAAAATATCCTTTGATGCTTTCGCAGAAAAAGATTTAGTCAAAATTCTATTTGCCGAAAATATCGGAATTGTGCTTCAAGCAAAAGATGATGCGGTTTTTGAAAAAGCATTTGAAGGATTGGAAATTTTCAAAATTGGTTCGGTTGAGAATTCGGATTATTTAGAAATTGATAGTTTAAAGTTTCAGATTTCAAGTTTCAGAAAAAAGTGGTTTGAAACATCTTATTTATTAGACAAAAAACAAACCAAAAACAATAAAGCACAAGAACGTTTTGATAATTTAGGAAAACAAGTTTTAGAATATAAATTTCCAAAACATTTTACAGGATTAAAACCTGTAATTAAAGAGATTGCATCGGTGAAAATGCCTCGTAATGACAGACCAAAAGCAGCAATTATTCGTGAAAAAGGAAGCAATTCAGAACGTGAAATGGCTAATGCAATGTACTTGGCTGGATTTGATGTGAAAGATGTTCATATGACCGATTTGATTTCGGGAAGAGAAACTCTTGAAGACATTCAGTTTATTGGAGCTGTTGGCGGATTCTCCAATTCTGATGTTTTAGGTTCAGCTAAAGGTTGGGCTGGAGCTTTTAAATATAACGAAAAAGCAAATAGTGCATTGAAGAAATTCTTTGACAGAGAAGACACCTTATCAGTTGGAATTTGCAATGGTTGTCAGTTGTTTATGGAATTGGAATTAATCAATCCAGAACACGAAGTTCACGGAAAAATGCATCATAATGATTCGCACAAACACGAAAGCGGATTTACATCGGTAACGATTCAAGAAAATCATTCAGTGATGCTAAATACATTAGCTGGAACAACTCTTGGCGTTTGGATTTCGCACGGTGAAGGAAAATTCAAGTTGCCTTATGATGAAAATCAATATAATATTGTAGCTAAATATGCTTATGAAGGTTATCCAGCAAATCCAAATGGTTCTGATTTCAACACAGCAATGCTATGCGACAAAACAGGACAACATTTGGTAATGATGCCACACATTGAGCGTTCTACTTTCCCCTGGAATTGGTCGTATTATCCAACTGACAAAAAAGACACGGTATCGCCTTGGCTAGAAGCTTTTGTAAACGCAAAATTGTGGGTAGAAAACAGGAATAAATAATTTGCACATAAAAAAAAAGAGCTTCATTTGAAGCTCTTTTAATTTTTTTTAAATTTTATTTATTGTTCACTAGTAATAATAGCTTTTTTCTTTTCAAGAATATTTACAGCTTCTTTTTCATAAACTTCTCCTTTAATTTTTATAGCAACACGACCACCATCAACATTTATAGCATTAGACTCAACCGTTATTGTTTTTCTAATCGGGCCAATACCCATATTATATTTCACATCAATTTTTCCAGTTTTCCCTGGCATAATTGGCTCTGTTGGTTTTGTAGGAATAGTACAACCGCAAGTAGACTGCACATTTGTAATAATCAATGGAGCATCGCCAGTATTTGTAAATTCAAACGAACGAATTCCGCTATCTGAGTTTTTCTCAACTCTACCATAATCAATAGTGTTATCTTTATCCTTAAATTCAATTTTTGCACCTTTTTGAGCAAAACCCGATACGCTTAAAACAACCGCTAATAAAAAGATAATTTTTTTCATTTTTAAAAAATTTAGTTAGGTAAAAATACTTTCTTTTACTTAATGCGCAAATAATTAAATCATAATTTTTTATCAAGAGCGAATTATTTACTTTTGCATAGATTACAAAAAACATACCAAAAAATATTTTTTCAAATAGAAGCATTATTTCTAGGCATTTTTTAGAATCCTTATTCCCGCTTTTCGTTACAATCTTCTTATTGCGAGTTTGCAAGCAACCTCACAACAATAAGGATTTCCACTACAATCGGGGCTAATAACAAAGCATTTGAACTTCAGAAAGTTCCTTAAAAATAATTTACAAAAACCGAATATACACGATAATGACAATTCCAGCACAATTTGAAGCAAAAGCCATAGAGCAAAAATGGTACGATTACTGGATGAAAAATAATTATTTTCATTCAAAACCAGACCATAGAACACCATACACCATTGTAATTCCGCCACCAAATGTGACAGGAGTTTTACATATGGGTCATATGCTCAACAATACTATACAAGATGTATTGATACGTCGTGCTAGACTAAAAGGTTTCAACGCCTGTTGGGTTCCAGGAACAGACCACGCCTCAATTGCCACAGAAGCCAAAGTAGTTGCCAAACTAAAAAGTGAAGGAATCAACAAAAACGATTTAACTCGTGAAGAATTTCTAAAACACGCTTGGGATTGGACCAATAAATATGGTGGCGTAATTCTAGAACAGCTCAAACAATTGGGTTGCTCTTGTGATTGGGATAGAACCAAGTTTACTATGGATCCAGATATGTCAGCATCTGTTATTAAATCTTTTGTAGATTTATACAACAAAGGACAAATTTATCGTGGCTATCGAATGGTCAATTGGGATCCAGAAGCAAAGACAACTTTGTCTGACGAAGAAGTGATTTATGAAGAACAACAAGCAAAATTATATTTCCTAAAATATAAAATAGAAGGAACCGAAGATTTCTTGACCATTGCAACAACTCGTCCAGAAACTATTTTTGGCGATACTGCCATTTGTATCAACCCAAATGACGAACGCTTTACACATCTTAAAGGAAAAAAAGCAATTGTTCCTATTTGTGATAGAATTATTCCTATTATAGAGGATGACTATGTAGATATCGAATTTGGAACGGGTTGTCTAAAAGTGACACCTGCTCACGATATGAATGACAAAACACTAGGAGAGAAGCACAATCTTGAAATTATAGACATCTTCAATGATGATGCAACTTTAAATAGATTTGGATTGCAGTATCAAGGTAAAGATCGATTTGTAGTACGAACAGAAATCGAAAAAGAACTAGAAGCCATCGGAGCTCTTGCCAAAACAGAAATTCATTTGAATAAAGTAGGAACTTCTGAAAGAACCAAAGCAGTAATCGAACCACGGTTGTCAGACCAATGGTTTTTGCGAATGGAGGATTTGGTAAAACCAGCAATTCAATCCGTATTGGTAGTTGAAGAAATTAAGTTATATCCTAAAAAATTTGAAAATACTTATAGACATTGGTTAGAAAATATTCGTGATTGGAATATTTCGCGTCAATTGTGGTGGGGACAACAAATTCCAGCTTATTATTATGGTGACGGAAAAGAGGATTTTGTTGTAGCAGAAAATATAGAAGATGCTTTAGTTTTAGCCAAAGAAAAGACCAAAAACCAACAACTAACAACCAAAAACCTTACTCAAGATGCCGATGCACTAGACACTTGGTTTTCTTCTTGGTTATGGCCAATGGCAGTTTTTGGCGGTATTATGAACCCAGAAAACGAAGATTTCAAATACTACTATCCAACCAACGATTTGGTAACTGGTCCAGATATTTTATTCTTTTGGGTAGCTAGAATGATAATTGCAGGTTATGAGTATACAGACAAAAAACCATTTACAAATGTCTATTTAACCGGATTAGTTCGCGACAAACAACGTCGTAAAATGTCAAAATCATTAGGAAATTCTCCAGAACCATTGGGTTTAATAGAAAAATTTGGTGCAGATGGTGTTCGAGTAGGATTGCTATTGAGTGCTTCGGCAGGAAACGACATCATGTTTGACGAAGAATTATGCAATCAAGGAAAATCGTTTTCAAATAAAATATGGAATGCTTTCAGATTAATCAAAGGATGGGAAGTTTCAGAAACGATATCTCAACCTGATTCTTCTAAAGTTGCAATAGAATGGTATGAAGCAAAATTGCAACAAACATTACTTGAAATAGAAGACCATTTTGAGAAATATCGAATTTCTGATGCTTTAATGAGTAGTTATAAATTGGTTTGGGACGATTTCTGTTCGTGGTTTTTAGAAATGATAAAACCAGCATACCAAAAACCAATTGACAAAATTACTTTTGACAAGGCAATAGAAATGTTTGAAAACAATTTGAAATTATTGCATCCATTTATGCCATTTTTAACTGAAGAAATTTGGCAGTATATTGAAGTAAGAACTCCTGCAGAAGCTTTAATTGTTGCTACTTGGCCAGAAATGAAACCTTATAACGAATCGTTGATTTCAGATTTTGAAACTACTATTGATGTAATTTCAGGAATTAGAACAGTACGTAAAGAAAAAAATATTCCTTTTAAGGATACAATCGAATTGAAAGTTATCAATCACGATAAAGTATCGACTTATTTTGATTCGGTTATTGCCAAATTGGGCAATATCACAATATTAGAGTATGTTTCTGAAAAAGTTGATGGTGCCTTATCATTTAGAGTAAAATCGAATGAATTTTTTATCCCAATTTCAGGAAACATTAATATTGAAGATGAAATTAATAAGCTAACTGAAGAATTAAAATATACGCAAGGTTTCTTAAAATCGGTAGAAGCAAAGTTATCAAACGAAAAGTTTGTTGCTGGTGCTCCCGAAAAAGTTTTGAGTATAGAACGACAAAAACAAGCCGATGCATTATCTAAAATTGCAACTATAGAGCAGAGTTTGGCTAGTTTAAAGTAAAATTGAAAATCCCGAATATGAGTTCGGGATTTTTTATATATTATTTCTTTTTAGATTTTGATTTTTTTGCTTTCTTTTTTGCCTCTTTCTCTTTAATCTTTTTCTTAGCTTTCTCTTTTTTCTCTTTCTCTTTTTTCTTCTTTTTTGCTTTAGCTTTTTTCTCTTTTTCTTTTTTCTTTTCTTTTTCTTTTTTTGCTTTAGCAATCTCTTTTTTCTCTTTTTCTTTGTCTTTTTCGCTCATTTTTTTAAGTTTTTTCAAGTTTTTTTCCTTAGTTTTAATTGTATCTAATAATACTGGCTCAAGATTTTCTATTTGAACTATAGGTTTATTTTCTGTTGCAATATTTTTTGTAATTGTATTTTTAGGAGTTCTAGTTGTTTCTGTAACTTTTGGTTTTACTGATGCTACGGGTCTTGTTTTTGGTGTTCTAGTTGTTTTAGTAGTACTTGCAATAATAGGCTTTATTGTGGCTACAGGTTTTGTAGCTGGAACTTTTCTAGTAATAGGAACACTTTTGGGAGTTTTTGGTACTAAATTATTTTCTGTAACAACTTTATCATCTTTAATGACATTTATTTCTGATTTTTCCATTTACTAAATTTATAAATTATTGATTTAAAGTTAATTAATTGTTATGTAAAATTAGTTAATAAAAGTATACGCCAATGTTAAGTTTTGTATTTCATCAAAAACTTAACATTGGCGTTCAAATAATAAAATAAAAAGAGTTTTTTTTATATTTAAATCCACTGTTGTCCGATAAAAAATTACATTTCGTCCCGATGGGGCTAAAACCAACAAAACACAAACTAATATTACAAACATTTCGCTCCTACGGAGCTATTTTAGTCCCATCGGGACAAACTGTTTGTAATAAAAATATAATCTTCAAAGTAAGCTCCGTAAGAGTGAACTGTTTGTTATGTGTCATTATCATTGTCTTCAATCCTATATAGTATGATTTTATCGAACATCAGTGAAAAAAATTAAAACCTTTCACTCAATATGTACAATAATGATGTGATTTTATACAATAATGATTACAATAAAATGATTTAATTTTGTTAATAATAATTTAAAATAATATGTTATGAAAAAAATAATCTCGTTGTTATTAATTGGGTTTACGTTAACTTCTTGTGAAACATCATACAGTCCAGAAGTAAGTATTCCTCCAGATGGTGTTTCATTTCAAATTGAAAAAACAAACTCGACAAATAATTATATTACAAACACCAATATTGCAGTGTTAAACCAAAAATCTTCTAACTGGTCTAAATTTTATAGCAACAATTTGCATTACATTCGTAAAGGAATTATGTATGATTTAACGCTAGAAAATGGAGAAACAATAACTTTTGGTCTTGAGTTTATAAAAGTTGATCCAAATAGTGATTTATTAATCCTTGACGGAACTGGTAATTCGGGTTTTAACTGGGATTATCTATCGTCACAAACTGAAGCTATAGATTTTTATCAAAACTCTGATCTAAGAGTTCATATAGCTGATTATAATGTTATTTGGCTAGGAAATACTAGTGAATCAAATATAGTAACTGTTGAAACTATACTTGAAAATGGAATCGAAAAAAGTCATATTACAATCAATTTTAATGGAAGCGCAAGAGGTTATTATGATCCAAATGGAGAGTATATGCCAGTTTATAATATCACTAATGGAGTTTTTAGAGGTGTTATTGAATAAAATCTTCCGTAAGAAAAAGTTTGTCAATAGATGAAAAATCCAAATCTCAACTATTATATTAGGGTTTGGATTTTTTTATTTTTTTATATAATCATCGTTAACTGTATGCGTTTTCTATCCTCGTCAACCTCAACTGCTTTTACCTGAACGTGTTGGTGTAATTTTACAACCTTGTTTACATTGCTTGCAGAACTTATTTTCTGTTATGTTATATAATCTAAATAATTATCTTGATTGATAATTTCAAAACTGGCTTTTGGATAAGATTTTGCAAATTCGGTTGGGATTTTTGATTTTGCTTTTCCATATTTATATTCATACGCGGCAATCTTTTCGTCTTTTATTTCTATTCTATCAATTTTTTGTTTGGTGTGTGTGCGCCAAAAATAATCATCCACAAAATTTTCGTTATAACTCATTTTTTTTATTCTCTCGGAATTCAAATAATTTTCCCAAAGTTTTCCCGAATCTTCTCTCATATTTAATGAATTAAATGAATTGATAATGGCGTTTCTGATTCCGTTATCTACAAAATACATTTTTTCATTTTTGTGATTTCGTTGTATCTGTTTTTACTAAATCCAGAAACGCTATAAATAATGAAAACTTTAGAAAATAAATCCAAATACTTTTCGACCGTATTTTTGCTAATTTGCAAATCACGACCAACACTTTCTAACGAAATTTCGCTTCCTGTTCTAAATGCTATAATTTGTAGTAATGCAATAATTTTATCTCGTTTTTTAATTCCTTCAAAAGCAAGAATATCTCGCAACAACTGTGTGTTTACAAGCTCTTTCAAATAGCTTATTTTTTCATCTCTATTAATTATTTGACTTACTTCTGGATAGCTTCCAAATAGTAAACGCTCTTCTAGATTGTTTCTAGTTTCGATATAATTTTCGGTTTTAGAAAATTCAATTTGCGAGATCGGATATAAATTGATTGTTTTCATTCTTCCTACCAAAGGTTCTCCTATTTGATTGTTAATTTCAAATGCTGATGAACCTGTTACCAAAATTTTCAAGTCAGTTATCGTGTCGACCATTAATTTTAATTTTTTACCAATGTTTGGTATTTCTTGCGCTTCGTCAATGATTAATAGCTTTGTATCACCGAGCAATCTTTTGAAATTAGCGGTGCTTTGAGTTTCTAATAAATTGTGGGTTTCTACATCATCGCCATTCAAAAAAAGATACTTTTCTTGTGACTTTTCAATTAGTTTTTCGATGAGCTTTGTCTTACCAACACGTCTTGCACCAAGAAGGACAATAACTTTATTGGGCTGTAGTTTCTTGTAAATTAAGTCTAATGCAAGCCGATTTATTTCCATAAAACTAAGTTTTTGTTTATGCAAATAAATACTTTTTATTTAATTGCGTCAGTTTATTGACGGAATTTAATTAATTTGCGTCAGTTTGTTGACGGAATTTAATTGATTTACGTCAGTTTATATCAAATCACCATCGTCAACTGTATTCTTTTTCTATCTTCATCAACCTCAACAACCTTAACTTGAACGTGTTGGTGGAGTTTTACAACTTCATTTACATCAGAAACAAAACCTGCTTTAAGTTGCGAAATATGAACCAAACCACTTTCTTTTACGCCAATATCTACAAAACATCCAAATGCAGTAATGTTAATAACAATTCCGGGCAAAATCATTCCGGTACGAACGTCTTTTATGTTTTTTACATTGGGATCAAATTCAAAAACTTTGGCTGCTTTTCTTGGGTCTAATCCTGGTTTTACTAATTCTTTCAGAATGTCTTTTATTCCCAAAATTCCGATGGTTTCGTTGGTGTAATTTTCGGGTTTTATTATGGCAATTTTTTCTTTGTTGGCGATTAATTCGTTTATCGAAATCTTTAAATCTTTAGCCATTTTTTCAACAATTCCATACGCTTCTGGATGCACTGCTGAATTGTCTAACGGATTTTTTCCGTTATGAATTCTAACAAAAGCTGCTGCTTGTTGGTAAGCTTTTTCACCTAATCTTGGTACTTTTTTAATTTGTTTTCTGTCTTCAAACGGGCCATTTTCAGAACGATAGGCAACAATGTTTTCGGCCATCTTCTCTCCTATTCCACTGACATAACTCAGCAACGATTTGCTTGCCGTGTTGATGTTTATTCCAACTGAATTCACACATCGAACTACTGTATTGTCCAATTCTTCTTTCAGTTTTGTTTGATCTACATCGTGTTGGTATTGCCCAACTCCTATCGATTTTGCGTCGATTTTTACCAATTCTGCCAAAGGATCAGAAAGTCGCCTTCCGATAGAAACCGAACCACGAACGGTTACATCATAATTTGGAAATTCGTCACGAGCAATTTTACTAGCAGAATAAATTGATGCACCAGCTTCTGAAACCACAAAAACCTGAACTGGCTTGGCTTCGCCCTGTTCGCCTTTGGCTCGAGTTTCAAAAGCTATTTTCTTAATAAAAAATTCGGTTTCACGACTTGCGGTTCCGTTTCCAATAGAAATTGCTTCAATATTATAGGCATTTACCATCGATTTTATCTTTTTCATCGCCATTGCAGTTTCATTTTGTGGCTGATGCGGATAAATGGTTTCGTTATACAATAAATCGCCTTTTTCGTCAAGACAAACAATTTTACAACCACTTCTAAATCCTGGATCAATAGCCAAAATTCGTTTTTCACCCAATGGTGGCGCAAGTAAAAGTTGAGACAAATTGGAAGCAAAAACATCAATCGCTTTGATATCGGCTTTGGCTTTGGCTTCTTGTAACGTTTCGTTTGAAATTGCCGGATTTAGTAATCGTTTATAACTATCTTCAATCGCTAATTGAATATGGTTTATAGATGGACTGTTGCCATTTGAAATAATTAATTCGTCAATTAAATCATACGCTTCTTCAATATCAACCTCAACTTTTAGTTTTATAAAACCTTCGTTTTCTGCTCGCATCATCGCTAAAAGACGATGTGATGGCGATTTTGAAATTGGTTCTGCCCAATCAAAATATTGTTTGAATTTTTGTGCGTCTTCTTCTTCGGCTTTCTTTTTTACAACCTTAGTTTCAATTATGGCTTTTCTGTTAAACAATCGGCGTAAATTTTGACGAACTGCGATATTTTCGTTTATGTTTTCAGCAACGATATCTCTTGCGCCTTGTAAAGCTTCGTCTTCGTTTATAACATTTTTATTGATAAATTGAGTGGCAATGAAGTCGACATCATCATTTTTTTGCGCTAAAATCAAATTGGCCAAAGGTTCTAATCCGTTTTCACGAGCAACATCGGCACGGGTTTTTTTCTTCTTTTTGTAGGGTAAATATAAATCTTCTATTTCCTGTAAATCAAAGCTTTTTTCGATTTTCAATTTCAGTTCGGGTGAAAGCTGTCCTTGTTCTTCAATTGTTTTCAAGATGCTTTCTTTTCGTTTTATTATTTCATCATATTGCTTTGAAAGTTTGGCAATAGTTTCAACCTGAACCTCATCAAGATTTCCTGTTTGATCTTTTCGGTAACGAGAAATAAACGGAATCGTGCAATCTTCAGAAAGCAGTTTTAAAGTTGCTTCAATGTTTTTATCTGAAGTTGGAACTTGGGTTTTTATGTAGTTTATGTTGGTCATATTATGCTAAATTTAGTGGAATCTCTTTTGTTAAAACCTCAAAGGTTTTGAAAATCTTTAAGGTTTGCCTATTTCATAAAATAGTCATAAGCAGGAATCATATACACTTTTTTTCCTTCTAATTCTAAAGTATCTTTTTGGTTTTGAGTGATAATAAAACCTTCGTTTAAATCGAAAAAAACCATTGCTTCAAGTAATCCGTTTAGTTCACGTGTTTTGTTGTCGCCATTTATTTCGTAACATACTTGTAGTGCTGTTGTGCATTTTTCTTTATCAAATAACACAAAATCACATTCGCATTTTTCTTTAAAATAATACATTTTTATGCCATTATTTCTCAAGTAAATGTAAACGGCATTTTCTAATATTCGTCCTTTATCTTTACTGAAACTTAACGAATTTGCATTTATTAATCCGTTGTCTATGGCATAAACTTTTCTTGGATTTACAGAAACACTCTTGGCAGAATAACTAAATTTATGGAGAAAAAACAATAAGTAAGCATCTTCTAACCAAGACAAATAGTCAATAACCGTATTGGTTGATCCTATTTGATATGCTTTTTTCAAGCTAGTGTAAGTGGTTTCTTTTCCAATATTTGATAAAAGAAAAAGTGCCACATTTACAAGAACTTTGGTGTTTCTAACGCCATGACGAATAGCAATATCGCGCAACACAATGTCTTTGAACAAATTTTGTAAAACTTCCTCGTTTTTTGTTTTTAAGAATTCGGGGAAACCGCCTTTTTTTAAATAATTTTCTAATGATTGTAGGTTGGCCTCTTTTTTTTCAAAAACCAAAAACTCTTGATATGAAAACGGGAATAATTCGGTGTTTAAGTATCTTCCTGTAAGTCGTGTTCCTAAATCTTTGCTCAATAATGATGCATTTGAACCTGTTACAAAAACTTTTTTTCCGTAATCGTGAAGTTGTCTTACATAAACTTCCCATTGTGGCACATTTTGTATTTCGTCAAAAAAATAAGCTTCCACATTTTTTGTTCTCGTGCTCTGGCGGTCTTTCGAGGCAATTATTTCTTCTAACTTATAAAAATCGGCTACTTCAAAATTTATGATTCTTGGATCTTCAAAATTCAAATAACAAACTTTCTTATATTTTGAGATTAACAAATTAAGTAACGTGCTTTTGCCACAACGTCTCACGCCTGATATTACTTGCACAAAATCATTGTCTATTGCTACCGAAACATTTTTGTTTCTAATAACAACTGCTTTGTTTTGATTTATTTTTTCTTGTTGAAATAAATAAGCCGTTTCTATTTCTGATTTTAAGACCATTATAAATTTTTTACAAATATAATTATATTTTAGTAAAATTCAAATTTACATTTTATTAAAAGTATATTTTGTGTTTTAGTAAAATACAAATTCAGTCTTTAGTTAAATTTATTTTTGAAAACAAATGTATTAAATATATACAGTTTGGTTTTTTTGGTAATGTGAAATAATTAGAATGACACACTCTTCTGAAAGTAATTTTAAAGTGGCGCTGATGTTTTTATCCGAAGTTGGAACTTGGATTTTTATGTAGGATGTTTTGGTCATTGTGACTTTTTTGAAAACTTGTAAATAATGCGAGATTTTACGATAATCTCGCATTATTTACAAGTTGTATGATTTTAATAGTTTATTAAAATTTTTAGATTTTATAAAATTATGTTTAATTTTATTTACTTGTATTTTTTCTAAAAACCCTAATTTTTCTAAATTATTTAGATCAGCTCTAGCGGTGAAACTTGAAATATTAAATCTGTTTTCTATTTCTTTACTACTCAAAACTCTGTCGGAATCTTCATTTAAAATTTTTAATATTTGTGCTTGTCTATCATTAACATTTGGAATTTTAATAAATTTTGCTGCTTGAATAACTTCTTTTTGCTTTCTTCCTATGTATTCTTTTAACCCTATGAAAGCTTTTTCCATTGTTTTTAAATGATAAGTTATAAAATAAGTCATATCATTTTGATCGTTTTCTGTATATAAAAAAGCTTTTTCATATTGATTTTTGGTGTCTTTTATGATTGTTGATATGGTTAAATATTCGGTTAACCAATAACCGTTTTTTAACATATACCAATAAAAAAGTGTTCTAGCTGTTCGTCCGTTTCCATCACTAAAAGGATGAATCCAACCTATCATAAAATGTAT
>JAYTVI010000110.1:0-19197 GCA_043744095.1 Flavobacterium sp. | reverse complement strand
ATTCATCATAAAATCTACAGCAATTTGAATCTTGTTTTCTGTTGCTGCTATAAAGTATTTAAAACTTCCTATGTTATCTCCTGTAGCAATATTTATAGCCGTAGGCAATGTCTCGATTTTATATCCTTCTGGAATATCTATATTGATATTGAATTTTTCTTGTTTTGGATAACTAAAATCTATAGGATATTCTCTTTTTTCTTGTTTAAAAGGGTTTTGTTTTGCTGTTAGAAAAAGCATTGGTGCAACATACATTTTATCGCCTATTATTTCGATATGATTATTGTCTTTAAAAGAAAAAGTTTCTACAATTGGTTTTGACAAATCGAGATCATTGTCTCTAACATAATCACTAACTTCGATGTTGTTATTTGCAGTTTCTAAACTCTCTAAATAAACTTCATTATTTAACCCTACTGATTTTTGTCTGAATTCTAGAGCTTCATAATCTGTTAGTTGTTTTCTTAATTTTCCATCAACTGCATTGTCTTTATTTATTGAAAAACTCAAATTGACAACTTCTTTTGAAACAAATTTTGGCATTAAGTTTACTTGTGCCGACGAACCCTCTTTTCTGATTAATCGTCCAAACCAATTTAAATCCCTTACAGGAAGAATATTGGGCAAAGCGTATTTTTCTGTAGCATCAAGTAGTATCAAATCATTCTCAATTTCTACCGCTGCAATTACATAATTAAAGGCATTTCTACTTGGGAACAAAGCAATTCCGTTTGAACGTGTACTTACCAAAACTGGGTTTGCGGTTATACCTGCAAAACGCAACATTGAGGTAAGCATCAAGTTGATTTCGGCTACATTACCAATTTTGTTTTTATAGGCTGTTTTTACACCGTCGTAACAACCATAAGAATTATATCCATTCCATTTTATTGAAGATTTTACATAATTAAAAATGGCTGCAATTATTTCGTCTCTTGCTGTTAATCCTTTTATTACTGCAGTAACATCATCTTCAAAATAACCTGTTTTGTTGAGTTCTGGACCAAAATCATCGTACTCATATATTTTTTTAGTGACTGTTTCCCAATCAGTCGAAAACGTTTTTAGAGGCGAATTCGGATATTTAATTATTGAAAGTTCGTATGAAACACTTGAAGTATAATTATCTATATTATTAACATAATCTTCTTCTTTCATAGCAACCAAATTTTCGGCCAAATGTGTAGTTTTTGTTTCTATAAAATCTATTTTATCTGATGAAAATGATGTAGAAACTGTACGGTTAGCATTCTCAACTCTTTCCTTACTATTTATAGTAATAAATTTATTGTTTTTTTCTACTGTAACTTTAGGAAAAACAACTCCTTTGTAATTTGGATTGTAAATGTAAAATTCCGGTATGTAAGTTACATATTCAGAATAGTTTACAGGAATTGTAGTTTGAAATTGCCAATCATCAATAGATCCTATTGAAGAAGAACGAAGTGTATATTCATATTCTATAACTGAACCTTCTTTTATATTAGGCATAGAAATCTTTTTTTGACCCCAAAATTTATTAATTTTTTCTTCAAACTCACCATCACTTTTTAGTTTGGTTTTTTCGATTTTTCCTGCAACCAAATTATAAGTTATTGCATCAGAGAAAGAAACATTTTCTTTATAATTTCCTCCAATATAATATCGCACTTGCTTATTAGCCCAATTATAACCTTCTTTTTTATATATCTTAATTCTTGTTTTAATAACAGTAACCATTTCAAAACCTCTGTCATCAGAAAAATCAAATCGTACTTCACCTATTTTAAATAAAACTGCAGCAACAGTAGAAGCATCTTTTGGGTGTTCTTTTTCTTCAAGTTCTGCTACAGAAACTTTACCAAGTTTAAATTCTTGTGCATTTGTATAACCTAGAAAAAGCATAAATAATAGGCTAACAATCCATTTTTGAAAATTCATAATTATTGGTTTTTGGTTAAAACGAGTTTGGCATTATCGTTGCGAGAAATTTGTTCCATAAACAAACGGTATTCTTCATATTCTGTATTGAGATAAATTCCTTTTTTGACAAACAGTGTACGTTTGTAGACTATATTCTTGTCATCTAGTTTACTAATTTCGGTTTTATATTCTCCGAATTTGCTTGAAAACTCTATATTTCTTGGTAAAGATTCGATTGTGAAGTTTTGAGGTAATTCAATAGAAATCTCATCAGTATCAATATAACCTCGTTGTATTTCAAAGGGTGTTTTTCTATTTCTAATTCTTTTGATAATAGTAGTATAAGGGTTAAAAGCATTTAGAACAAAAAGCATTTTGTTTCCTGATATAGATGCATAATTATTGGCGTTGATTTCTAAATTTTCAGTAAAAATTACTTTGTTTTTGTCATTTATAAATGCTTTTTTATCAATTTTCAAACTATTGATATTGCTCCAATATTCTTTATAATGCGCTTCTTGATCTGTTGGTGACATATGTTCAAGACGTGATTTTCTATCATATTGCGATCCTTCTGAATGAATCGAAATTGAACCTGATAAATTTCCCATAGCGTTTATTTCGTATTTTCCTTTGCTTTTCTGAGCATTATCTTTATCTTGATAATTTTTGGTTTTAATAATTTCTCCACCATTTGGTTTAATTATTATCACATTTCTATCATCTGTAAAATTGGCTTGATACCCAAAAGGTATTGTTTGACTAGTACATTCTAAACCAATATATTTATCTCCATCAGGAATGGTTAATATGGCGTGATTGCCTTGTATAGAAAAAAAATCCTTTTTGATATCCATTACGGTAGGATTTCCATACAAAATTGTAAAATAGGATTCTACACCAACAGCTTCTAACAATGCCCTTGTATAATTAGATAATGCTTTGCAATCACCATATCCCAAGCGATCTACATCTTTTGCAAGCATTGGTTTGAAACCACCAATACCAACTTGTATGCTGACATATCTTGTTTTTTGTTGTACATAATTGTAGACAATTTTAGCTTTTTTTATAGGATCTGTTTCGCTTCCTACTAATGCTAAAATTTTAGTTCTAGTTTCAATAGGCAATTCTGTTGTTTTTGTTAAAATATTTTCATAATACCATTTCCCAAATTCTTTCCAGTTTTTTGCAGTGCCGTCAACACCTTCAAGATTAAAAAAATCTAATCCCATCATCAATTTAGGTAAAATATTGGTTTTTTCAGTGTTATAGTCTTCTATTTTTTGAGCCATAAAATTGGTTCCTGAATATGAAATTTGAGTTGGAGAATCAATCAATTTCTGAATATGAAAATTATTAAAATTGATTTCCTTTTTCTTAAATCCTAAATTTTCAGGAAAAGTCACATTCAAAATTGCTTTTTCTACACTCAAAAAATAATCATTCAAAGGCATCCAAGTTGGAATAATTGCAGTGTTTGAAGTTGTTATTTCAGATTCATAAACAATTGTAAAAGGGTATTGTGTAGGTGTATAATTTAAGTAAATAAACCTACTATCGGTAAAAAGTGTAATTCCATCAATTATGCTTTGATCTCTAAAATCTTTACGTTTGATATGTTTTATTTCAACTCCAAAACTATCATAAAATGTTGCTTCAATTGCTTGAACTTTGGTTTTTAAGTTATAATACTCTACAGCATCAATTGAAGTCAATCCTTTGTCGTTTAGCACCGTTACTACTCTTTTTGTGGTAACAGTCATATTGCGTTGAGAAGCAATCGTAATATCTGTTTGCAACAACCGAACAATTGCATTGGCATTTTGTTTTAAGCTATCAGAAATTGTTGCTACAGGAAATTGTTCTTTTTGTGAAAAAACCGAGGTTGAAAAAAAAAGTGACAGAAAATAAAAATATATAAATTTCATGGCACAGAGTTTTCTCAAAAATATAAAAATTTTTAGAAAAAATTAACAATTACTCTTTATTTTTTGAATCTATAATAATAGTTACAGGACCATCATTTAGCAAAGACACTTTCATATCGGCACCAAACTTACCCGTTTGAATTTTTTTTCCTAATTCAAATTCTATTTTTTGGATAAAATCCTCATAAAGTGGAATTGCTTTATCTGGTTTTGAAGCTTTTAAATAACTAGGTCTATTTCCTTTTTTTGTAGATGCTTGTAGTGTAAATTGAGAAACTACAATAATATCTCCATCAATATCTTTAACAGAAAGATTCATTACACCATTTTTATCCCCAAAAATGCGAAGATTAGTAATTTTTGTGGTAAGCCAAGCGTTATCTTCTTCTGTATCTGCATCTTCAATACCGATTAAAATTAGTAATCCTGAATTGATTTTGGCTATAATATTATTTTCGATTGTTACTGATGAATGTGAAACTCTTTGAATTACGGCTTTCATTACTTATGATAATAATTCAATTCTCTTAATTTATCTATTAATGAGTTTTTAAATTTCAAATAAGAAGGCAATTTTTCTAATTCAGTAAGTTCAATTTTTTGTCCAATAATTTGATACAAATCAGAAATACCCAAACCACTATTTCTTCGCCTTTTGGTTAAATCTTCTTTTGACAAACGAATTATGTTTTCTATAACACTTTTAGGATTGGAAATTGATTCAGGATTTAAATGAATTTCTAATTCCACATTTGTCTTTTCAATACCTATTTCTTCTTTTAATAATTCTTTATCGGCTATCATCCAAGATTCTGACATTTGAATTGGAACGATTGCAATCATATTTTTACAATAGTTATCTTCTTGCTCCAAAAGTATTTTTTGAGCAGGAATTATTTTTGTTTCAAAAATTAGTTTATCAGAAGGTAAATCAGAATCAGAATGAACAAATAAAAGTAAGATACCAAACTTGTCAAAAGCAAGCTTAGATGCTGCTAAAACTTGCTCATTAAAGTTTAATCCTGTTTTTTTAATGGTAACAATTTCAACTTTAGTTTCAATATTTCCTGTACAATCAAAAGCAATATTTTCTAAAGTCCTTTCAACTACACTAGATAAAAATCTATTATCAGTTGTACCTTCTGTAAATAATCCAGCTAAAATAAAATTACTCATATCCTAATTATAAAATTGAGTCTTCAAATTGAGCTGTTTTTAAATAATCATTAACTAACGAAAGCGTTAACTTTCTGTCTTGTTCTGAAAAAACTAAACTTAATTGTTTTAATGAATTGTCTTTAATAACTGGGCTAATTTTAGTAGAATTAAGTTTTAATCTAAGCCCATTAAAATCAGTCAAAGTAGATCTAGTTTGAGCATACCAAATGCTGACATTTTTATCGTTTTTCCAAACCTCCATATTACTCACTAAAACTGGTGAATGAGTATTGACAATTACTTGACGTAAAGGTATCTCTACTTCATTAAAATCAACACTTAAATCTTTTAATAATTCTGTCATTGCTTTAATTCTGAAAGGATGAATTCCGTTTTCAGGTTCTTCAAAACATAACAATCCTGTATGTTTTTCATCAAACTCTAAAATACATAACGCTAGAATCCTTAAAGTTCCTTCGGATAAAACTCTTGAAGAAAATTCTTTTTTATCAACATCTTTGATTTTAATTAAATATTGTTTATTTTCATTATCATCAACTACATCAACCTCTATAAAATTAGGCAAGAAACTATTGAGTTTTCTTGATATTTCTTTTAATGAATACTTATCATTTTGTTTTATTCTAAATAATGCTGCTGCTAAATTTTTACCACTAACTGAAATTGTATCTTCACCATTATTTTTACTAGTTGCTTGTCTTAAATCTTCTGGATTTAATTGTAAAAACTTCCAACTCTTCATTTCCTCTTTTGCAGCTAAAACGTGTGGGAAATCTACGGTATCAAAACTACTCAAAACAGTTCTAGTTGCGTTACTCAAAGGAAATCGTCTTTTATTTCCTGTTGTTCCGTCTTGTGGTACTTGTATTATGGCTAATTCATTTTCAAAAACAGTTTGAATATATGGGATTCCTCTTTTTCCAGTCACAACTTTTGGTCTCCAGAATTCTAAAGAATGTTTAGGTATTATACTTGAAACCCAACTATCTTCCTGATGTTTTAATGTAAATAAATTTTCTTTTGAAACTATTAAATCCTGAATTCCTGATGAGTTCGATATTCTTTTAATTGATAACTCATACTTCAATCTTGTATATTTCAGTTTTGCTTCATTTCCCCAAGCATCTTTTATGTTTTTATTTACCAACATTTCTACAACAAATTCCATTTCGGATGCGTAATTGTCATCGCCATATTGCGTAAACAATTCTATAAATTCACCTCTTTGTTCACTAAAAGCTTTTTTTAATTTATCAGTTTCTGCTAATCTTGACAACAATGTTAACGCATCAAATAAATTACTTTTACCCGAAGCGTTTGCTCCAGCAATCACAGTAAATGGCGTAAATTCCATTTCAAAATTATGAAATGATTTAAATCCGTTAATTTTTAGATATGTTATCATTATAAATTTATTTAATAATCCAAAAATACAATTATTATTTAAAACTACTTATTCCTCGTTTCGTCACTTGCAATTCGGTCATCATTATAAATATCTGTTCGAAAATGATCCTCATCTCCTTCCATAATTTTCATATAACTATTGTAGCGTGTCCAAGAAATTTCATTTTTTTCTAAAGCTTTTTTAATAGCACAATGTGGTTCGTCTTTGTGCAAACAATTATTGAATTTGCAGTGTTCTTTGAGTTTGAAAAATTCTGGAAAATAGCCACTGATCTCCTCTTTTTCCATATCAACAATCCCAAAACCTTTGATTCCTGGAGTATCAATAATTTTGGCTCCAAAGGATAAATCATACATTTCGGCAAAAGTAGTTGTGTGTTGTCCTTGCATACTTTGTTCTGAAATGGTTTTGGTTTTAAGGTCTAAACTAGGCTCTAATGCATTAACTAAAGTAGATTTTCCAACGCCTGAATGTCCTGAAAACATTGTAGTATTGCCAATCATTAGTTCTTTTAATGCTGATATTCCTTTACTTTCTTTAGCAGAAACTTGCAAACATTTATATCCAATCTCTTGATAAACGTGTTGCATGTATAATTGTTCGTCAAGAGTTACATCATCTAAAGTATCGATTTTATTAAAAACTAAAATAGTTTCGATACCATAAGCCTCTGCAGTTACCAGAAAACGATCAATAAAATTAAACGTTGTTGGCGGATTATTTATTGTAATTAACAGAAAAACATAATCTAGATTGGAAGCTATAATGTGCATTTGATGAGACAAATTCACAGATTTTCTAACAATATAATTTTTTCTATCATGAATAGTATTGATAACTCCAGTCGTAGTATCTGATGTATTGTCTAGCTCATAATCTACTATATCACCAACTGCAATTGGATTGGTGCTTTTGATTCCTTGAATACGGAATTTACCCTTGATACGGCATTCCATAAAATCACCTTCAATAGATTTTACAGTATACCAACTTCCTGTAGATTTATAAACTAGTCCTGTCAAAATGTATTTTGAATAAATAATTAAAATGCAAAATTACGTTAATTCGACATCTAAAAATTATGAATTAATTATTTTTTCTTGATGACTGATACTTTCCTGGTGTATTGCTTTGAACAATTTTAGAATAAACTCTTCACTCAACCCTTTTTGTTCGCCATCGAGAATCATTTTTCCTAATATTTCGTTCCAACGTTTATTTTGTAAAACAGCAACGCTTTTGGCTTTTTTTAAAGCTCCAATTTGTTCTGCAACTTTCATTCGGTTTCCTAAAAGTTCTAATAGTTTCGCGTCTGCAATATCAATATTTGCTCGAAGTTTAATCATTTCTGTATTAAAATCTGCTTCTTCTGTAGATGGTTTTTTAACTTTTAAATCTTCAAAAATTTGTTTCAAAACCGTTGGTGTTACTTGTTGTGCTGCATCACTCCAAGCATTATCTGGATCGGTATGGGTTTCTATAATTAACCCATCATAATTCAAATCTAGTGCTTGTTGCGAAACTTCTTGAATCATATCTCTACGACCAGTTATGTGAGAAGGATCGCAAATTAAAGGCAAATCAGGAAATTTACTTTGCAATTCTATCGCAATTTGCCATTCTGGAATGTTTCTATATTTTGTTTTCTCGTAGGTAGAAAATCCTCTATGAATCACGCCTAATTTTTTGATTCCAGCATTATACAATCGTTCTACTCCACCAATCCACAATGCCAAATCTGGGTTTACAGGATTTTTTACCAAAACAATTTTGTCTGTATTTTGCAAAGCATCAGCAATTTCTTGAACCGCAAAAGGGTTTACAGTTGTTCGTGCTCCAATCCATAATATATCTATATCGTGTTCTAAAGCTAGTTTTACATGAGTAGCATTGGCTACTTCGGTTGCCATTAGTAAACCTGTTTCGGCTTTGGCTTTTTGTAACCATTTTAGTCCAATTGCGCCAACACCTTCAAATCCTCCAGGTCGTGTTCTTGGTTTCCAGATTCCTGCTCTGAAAATAGACACATCTGAATTCTTCAATTCGTGAGCAATTTTCAAAACTTGTTCTTCTGTTTCGGCACTACAAGGTCCAGCAATTACTAATGGATGCGATAAATGAAATTCATTTAACCATGTTCTCATTTCTTTTTTATTTTCCATAATTTCAGTCTTAAAGTCGTAAAGTTAAAGGTCATAAAGTTAAAGATTTTACTCTTTTGACTTTCTGACTTTCGGCTTTCGACTATTTTAATATTTCTTTAATTCTATTTGTATTTTGCATTTCGTTGAATACTTCTTCATAATTATCATTTTCTAGCAATTCTTTAAAATGAGTTAAATTTTGAATGTATTCTTGTAACGATTTTACAACTTGTTTTTTATTTTGTTTAAAAATTGGTGTCCACATTGCCGGCGAACTTTTGGCCAAACGCACTGTGCTTTCGAATCCTGAACCGGCCATATCAAAAATATCTTGTTCGTGTTTTTCTTTTTCTATAACTGTTTTTCCAAGCATAAACGAGCTAATGTGCGACAAATGCGAAACATATGCAATGTGTTTATCGTGCGATTTTGGATCCATATATCGAATGCGCATTCCGAGTTTTTTAAACAAATCCATTGCTTTTTCTTGCAATTTGAAGGTTGTTTTTTCAACCTCACAAATAATATTTGTTTTGCCTTCAAACAATCCTTTCATTGCGGCATTTGGTCCCGAAAATTCTGTTCCTGCAATAGGATGACAAGCCAAGAAATTTCGCCTTTTCGGATGATTTTCGATGGCTTCACAGATTGGATTTTTGGTTGAACCTACATCAAAAACCAAGGTGTTTTCTCCAATTTTATTTAAAATTTCCGGCAAAATTAATAAAGCAACATCAACTGGCACAGCAACGATTACTAAATCTGAGTTAATTAAATCACTTTCGGTGGCTTTTTGGTCGATAATTCTGAGATTTTGAGCTTCTTCAAGGTGTTTTTCGTTGGCATCAATTCCGAAAATGGTTGCATCATCATAAATCGATTTTATGCCTAATGCCATTGATCCGCCAATTAATCCTGTTCCTATTATAAATACTTTCATTTTTATGGTTATTGGTTGTTGGTTGTTGGTTGTTGGTCGAAACCATCAACTAAAAACCAACAACAATTAACTAAATTTTTTTATTGCTTCAATTATACTATTTTCATTTACACATAATGAAAACCGTATATAACCTTCGCCATTGCTGCCAAAAATTGTTCCTGGTGTTAGAAAAATATGTTTTTCATATAATAATTTATCTATAAATTCTTCTGATTGAATTCCGGATGATAATTTTGCCCAAACGAATAATCCAACTGAATTTCTATCGAAAGTACAATTCATTTTTTCGGCTAATTCGAAAATTAAATTTCGTCTTTTAGCGTAAATTTCATTTTGACTATCAAACCATTCCTTTCCTAATTTTAAGGCGGATATGGCACCTTTTTGAATTCCGTAAAACATTCCTGAATCCATATTGCTTTTTACTTTTAGAATGGCATCAATAAATTTTGAATTTCCCAAAACCATTCCGACACGCCAACCTGCCATATTGAAGGTTTTGCTCAATGAATTCAACTCTAACGCTATTTCTTTTGAACCATCAACTTGAAAAATCGATAGCGGATTATCATTCAAAACAAAGCAATACGGATTGTCATTTACTATTAAAATGTGATGCTTTTTTCCAAAAGCAATCAATTTTTGATATAATTCTAAAGTCGCATTTGTTCCTGTTGGCATATGTGGATAATTCACCCACATTATTTTTACTTTCGACAAATCTTGTTGTTCTATTTTTTCGAAATCGGGTTGCCATTTAGTTGTTTCTTTTAAATCGTAATAAACTGCTTTTGCTTGCACTAATTCGGTTACTGAAGCATAAGTTGGATAACCTGGATTTGGAATTAAAACTTCGTCGCCTTCATTTAAAAAAGCTAATGAAATGTGCATAATTCCTTCTTTAGAACCCATTAATGGTAGAATTTCTGAATTGAAATTGACTTCAACATCAAGTTGTGTTTTGTAGAACGCAGCAATTTCTTTTCTCAAATCGGGCAAACCTTGATAACTTTGATATTCGTGTGCTTTAGCATCAAACATAGCTTTTTGAATGGCTTCAATTACGGATGAATGTGGCGCCAAATCTGGACTTCCAATTCCCATATTGATAATTGGTTTTCCGTCGGAAATGAGTTGGTTTACTTCTTTCAATTTTCTTGAAAAGTAGTATTCTTGAACGGTTTCTAGTCTTTTTGCTGTTTGTATCATTTATGCTGAATTTATTTCAGTATCTCTTTTTTTTGCCACGAATTTCACAAATTAGCACGAATTTTTAACCTTGAAAAATTTCACTAATTGAATTTTATTTTTGAAATTGTTATTGTTTTTTGTTCTTATATTCACCTAAAACTTTAAAATGATTCGTCATTATTTCTAAAACTTTAACAGCTTTTTCATAATGTTTGTACTTTTCAAAAACTACATCGACAAAAAATGAATATTGAAAAGGCGTTTCGATTATTGGCATTGATTGGATTTTGGTTAGATTTAATTTGCAATTGGTCATTACATTTAAAACTGTTGCCAAACTTCCTGGTGTGTCGTCTAACTCAAACTTTATGGATGCTTTATTGATTTCTTCTTTATTTACTTGACCTTTTTCTTTACTAATGATAAAAAAACGTGTCATATTGTTGTTAATCGTTTGAATTTCTGGTGCGATTATGTTTAAATCATATAATTCAGCAGCAACTTTACTTCCAATAGCAGCAATGCCTTTTAGTTGATTTTGATGAATTCTTCTAGCGGTTTCTGCAGTGTCTTTATCTTCAACTAATTTGATATGTGGATGTTTTTTTAAGAAATCCATACATTGTAACAACGCCATTGGGTGGGAATGTACTTCTTGAATTTCTTCTAAATTTTGTCCATTTAAAACCATTAAATTCTGAATAATATCTATATAATATTCACCAATAATGTGAAAATTATTCTTGTCAATTATGGCGTAATTTGGAATTATTGAACCCGCGATAGAATTTTCAATAGCCATAACCGCCAATTGCGATTGATTGTTAATCATACTATCGGCAAGTGCTTCAAACGACAAGCATTCATCAATAGCAACATTTTCTTGAAAATACTCCAAAGCTACTTGATGGTGAAACGAACCTTTGATTCCTTGAATGGCAATTTTATCTTTCATTTTTGTTTTTGAACCATTAAGGAATTAAGAAAAGTTAAGTTTTGCATCACTTAATGTAACTTAATATCTTAATGGTTTGATTTAATTTTAGTCAAAAAAAAATCCCGATTTGCATCGGGATTGTATTTTATTTTTGTTCAAATTTTACTTTTTAACAAATACTAATACCAATCCCTTTTTCTGCCCGAAGAAGAAATAAAAGAAATAGCTATAATATGTAGCAAAATTTGTTCTCATTATTGTTTTGTGTTTTGCTAAAGTAATTAAAAATGTTACACTATTACAAAAAACTTTAAAAAAATCACTTAAACGTTTTCGAATAACAATATTATTGCATTTTGTCGTTTTATTTTAAACCACATAGACGCATAAGATTTTGATTGTAATTGTTATTAAAATCGTTTTACTCAATATAGATTTCAAAGCTGTTTGTAAAAATAAAATTTTCTTTTTAATCTTCTACACCAGCTGCAAATTTATCAAAAAGCTATTTGTCTATATGATTTAAAAAGATTATTAATTATTACATTTGCTACAAATTACAAATTATGTCGATAGAAGTTCAAAATATTTCGAAAAGTTATGGAGAGCAAAAAGCACTTGACAATGTTTCGTTTTCGGTAAAAAAAGGTGAAATTGTAGGTTTTTTGGGTCCGAATGGTGCTGGAAAATCTACTTTAATGAAAATTTTGACTACATATATTAATGCTGATGAAGGAACGGCTTCTGTAAACGGAAATGATGTAAATACAAACCAGAAAGCTGTGCAACAATCGGTTGGGTATTTACCTGAACATAATCCGTTGTATTTGGATTTGTATGTTCGAGAATATTTAGAATTTAATGCCGATGTTTATAAAGTTGCCAAATCGAGAATTGAAGAAGTTATTCAGTTGACAGGTTTGTCTGCAGAAAGTCATAAAAAAATTAGTCAATTATCTAAAGGTTACCGTCAAAGAGTTGGTTTAGCAACTGCACTTTTACATAATCCAGATGTTTTGATTTTAGACGAACCAACGACAGGTTTAGATCCAAATCAACTTTCTGAAATTCGAAATTTGATTAAAAATGTAGGTACAGATAAGACTGTTTTTCTTTCTACCCATATAATGCAAGAAGTTGAAGCTATTTGTGACCGTGTAATTATTATCAATAACGGAAAAATTGTTACTGATAAAAAATTAGACAATCTTTTTTCTGCAAACAAAGAACAAGTCATAGAAGTTGAATTTGATCAAAAAGTTTCTGAAGAATCAATTGCTAAAATTTCACATTTGATTTCATATAGAAACACTCAAGGTTTGGTATGGGAATTAACTTTTTTGTCAGAAACCGATATGCGTCCAGCTGTTTTTGACTTCGCTCACGATAATGGTCTGAAAACGTTACAACTCAATCAGAAAAATAAAAATTTAGAGACTTTGTTTAGAGAAATCACAAAAGATTAATTTCATTGGATTCAATTCACAATAACATGTCCAGTATAATAGGATACTAAGGTATTGTTTGTTGGATTATTTTTTAAAATAACATTTCCTGTGCTCAATAATTTTCCTGAAATATTTTGTGTCGGTTTTACTATCATATCATTTGAACCACGATGATAAATTGTAATATTTTGAGCAGACAAATTTTGTGCTTCTATTCTTGGATCTCCAGCATAAAAATTAAAATTAGCATCGATTGTCTCGCCAGAGATAAAAAATCTTGAAACCGTGTTGGTTTGAATATCTAATTGAGTTGTATTGAGATTGAGAATAAAATCACTTGTTCCTGCACCATCTTTATCGTCACCATCTTTATCTAAAGAAAATAATCGCAATATAGGATATGTCAATGTTCCGTTTGAACGAATATTTCTATCTGATTTTGAATAAATTTCTTCAATATTTGGTGCGGTAATTTTTACTTTTGTTCGCCCATATTGTCTAACCCAATTGCAAGTAGAATTATCAATAAGCTTTAATATGTTTCCAGATTGAGTTACTTCAATATCACCAATTAAATTTTCTCCTGTTTCAATTTCTACTTTATAATCTGCACCTTGAGTTATAATAAGTTCAATTCCGCGATAAACCTCAACTCTGTTAAATGCGCTAACCGCTATTTCTTTTGTTATGGTTTTACCACTAGACTTAATACATTCGCTTGGTTTTTCACAAGAAATAAAAACAAAAAACAAACCAAAAAAATATATTAATTTTTTCATTTACATAATTTTTATAATCGTACCCCAACACCAAACTCTAATGCTTCTGCCAAGAAAATATGAGTTTTTACCATAAAACCAATAGAAATTTTATCGGTAACATAATATTTCATGCCTATTCTATCATAAATTGAAATATCGTTTTTGAATGGCTCATAAATATAATATCCGACTTGTGCTTCTAATGAAATTCTGTTTACAAAAAGTTCGTGACCAACAAAAAGACCAACTCTTTTGTAATCTGTATTTGGATCAATATTTTTTTCTGGGTAAGCAATTGATTTAAATATGATAAAATCTTTAAATGAAGTTGTCAAAAAAAGTTCAGTTCCTAGTTGCAATGCACTTTTTCTGTTTATCCTTTTGTCTAAATAAAAACTAATATGATAAAACGGACACTGACCACTTCCTATTATTGGACTTTCATTTACACCAGTTCTAAAAACAAAATTATATTTTAATGGTTGCGTAAATTTTACAGGACTTGATATTGTGTCATTATTATTTTTGCTTTTACCATCAAAATCATAATTAACACCTATGTTTAATAAATAAGTATTCAAACCACTATTAGGAGATTTTGACCTTCCGTTTGAGTAATGAGTAAAAAGTATTCCTGCTTGAATACCAAATTTATTTATAAAATTTTCTTTCTTAAAACTTAAACCAAAATTAACATTAGGCATAATAGTAGATCCAAAAGCCTTGTTTTTGCTATTAGAAATTTTATCATAAGGTTTGGTAACATAAGTAATTCCTTGACAAACTTTGAGTTGCAAATTTCTATGCAAAAAATAAAAATTATACAGTGCGCCTATTGAATAGTTTGCTCCTAAAAACTCATTATCAAAATGTTGATATAAAAAATACCCTCCATAATCAGGTAAATCGTATGCTTTTTGCCATTCTTTTGAACCGTGTGTTTGCTTTAAAAAATTGATCATAATACCTTCTGGATGTCCACTCAAATGATGTAAATCTGGAGTATGTGGTAAAACATTTCCTCTCAAATAAGAA
Source organism: Flavobacterium sp. (assembly GCA_043744095.1). GTDB lineage: Bacteria > Bacteroidota > Bacteroidia > Flavobacteriales > Flavobacteriaceae > Flavobacterium. Next base: position 4,318 of record JAYTVI010000110.1, on the reverse strand, counting down.
ACTTCAAACGTATTAGAATCTTTAAAATCCTGCGCATTTACTGAAATTGAGAACCATATAAAAAGATAAAAAATCTTTCTCATTTTAGAGTTTTAAAAGTATCAAATATAGCATTTTATTATAAAGTTTATCTTAGCAATATAATTTGAGTATTTAAAAAAAAACTAAAAAATCTCTTTCGCAATTGCCTTAATATTCTCTGCTTTTCCCATAGAATAATAATGTAAAACTGGAATTCCAGCAGCAACTAATTCTCTACTTTGAGCGGTACACCATTCAATCCCAATTTGTTTTACAGCATCGTTATCTTTTGCTTTTACAACTGCCATAATCAAATCATCTGGAATTTCTAAAGAGAAACGATGTGGAATTAAATTCAATTGTTTTTTGGTTGCAATTGGTTTTAAACCCGGAATAATTGGAACCATAATTCCAGCAGCTCTACATTTATTGACAAAATCAAAGAATTTTTTATTATCGAAAAACATTTGTGTAATTATATATTCTGCACCATTTCTGATTTTTTCTTTCAAAAAATGAATGTCGCTATCCAAACTCGGTGCTTCCATATGCTTTTCAGGATAACCTGCAACGCCAATGCAAAAATTGGTTTTAGCTGAATTTTTCAAATCCTCATCTAAATAAATTCCATTATTTAAATTGCTTACTTGCAAAACCAAATCTGAAGCATATTCGTTTCCTTCTTTTTCAGGTTTAAAATAAGTTTCATTTTTCAAAGCATCACCTCGAAGTGCTACCAAATTATCAATTCCAAGAAAATCTAAATCGATTAATAAATTCTCAGTATCTTCTTTGGTAAAACCACCACAAAGTATGTGCGGAATTGCGTCTACCGTATATTTGTTTTGAATTCCAGCACAAATACCAACTGTTCCTGGACGTTTTTTTACAATTTTCTTTTGCAACAAACCGCTTGGTAATTCCTTAAATTCATATTCTTCACGATGATACGTTACATCAATAAATGGCGGATTAAATTCCATCAACGGATCTATACTATCAAAAATTGATTGAATGTTTTGCCCTTTTAATGGCGGTAATATTTCGAACGAAAATAATGGTTTTCCGTTGGCGTTTTCTATGTGTTGGGTTACTTTCATAAATTTGGTTGTTGGTTGTTGGTTGTTGGTTGTTGGTTGTTGGTTGAAGTAATATACCATCAACCAACAACCAACAACCATCAACTATTTTTAATCTGCTATATTCGGCGAAAGCCATTTCGTTGCCATTTCGGTAGAAATTCCTCTACGTTTGGCGTAATCTATTACTTGATCTTCTTTAATTTTTCCGAGTCCAAAATATTTACTTTTTGGATTACCAAAATAATAACCCGATACTGAACTTGCTGGCCACATTGCCATACTTTCGGTTAAGGTTACTCCTATTTCTTTTTCAACGTTTAACAAACTGAAAATTGTTGGTTTCTCCAAATGATCTGGACAAGCAGGATAACCTGGAGCAGGACGAATTCCTTTGTATTCTTCTGCAATTAAATCACTGTTTGATAAATTTTCGTCTGAGGCATAACCCCAAATTTCCTTACGTACTTTTAAATGCAAATATTCAGCGAAAGCTTCTGCTAATCGATCGGCTAATGCTTTTATCATTATTGAATTATAATCGTCTAATTCCTTCTCAAATTGGGCTGCTTTTTCATCTACTCCAAATCCTGTTGTTACACAAAAACAACCTATGTAATCTTGTTTTTCGCTATCTTTTGGTGCTACAAAATCTGCTAAGGCTATGTTTGGTGCACCAGCAGTTTTTTGAGATTGTTGGCGTAAGGTTAAAAATGTTGCGCTAGAGACGTTACCCGTTGAGACGTTGCACGCACCGTCTGTACTACTGATGATGATATCATCATCATTAATTGTATTAGCTGGAAAAATTCCGAAAACTCCTTTTGCTTCCAACCATTTCTCCGATACAATTTGTTTCAACATTATTTGTGCATCGGCAAATAAACTTGTGGCTTGTTCTCCCACAACTTCATCAGATAAAATTGCTGGATATTTCCCGAACAATTGCCAAGAATTAAAAAATGGAGTCCAATCTATAAAATCTACCAACTCATCTAATTCAACTGAAATGGTTTTTGTTCCAATAAAATTTGGCTTTAATGGTATGAAATTATCCCAATCTAATTGTAATTTATTCTTTCTAGCACTTTCAATCGTATGGTAATTTTTATCACGACTTCTGTTCAAATAACCATCACGCAATTTGTCATATTCTTCTCGAATGGCTTTTACATAACTTCCTTTAGTTTCTGCTTGAAGCAAATTACTTGCAACCGTTACAGCTCGCGAAGCATCGTTTACGTGAACTACAGTTTGCTTATATTCGGGTGCAATTTTTACGGCTGTGTGTGCACGTGAAGTTGTTGCGCCACCAATCATTATCGGAATTTTAATATTTAATTTGTCTAATTCTTTTGCTAAATAAACCATTTCATCAAGAGATGGCGTAATCAATCCGCTTAGACCTATAATATCAACATTATGCTCAATTGCTGCTTGAATTATTTTTTCTGGCGGAACCATAACTCCCAAATCAATGATTTCGAAATTATTACAACCCAAAACAACAGCTACAATATTTTTTCCGATATCGTGTACATCGCCTTTTACAGTTGCCATCAACACTTTTCCTGCCGATGATGATTTGCCCGATTTTTCGGCTTCGATAAAAGGTAAAAGATAAGCAACTGCTTTTTTCATCACTCGTGCTGACTTCACCACTTGAGGTAAAAACATTTTTCCGCTTCCGAATAAATCTCCAACAACGTTCATACCGTCCATTAAATTTATTTCGATAACTTCTATTGCTTTTGCGGAATTTACTCTAGCTTCTTCAACATCAATCTCAATAAATTCGTCAATTCCTTTTACTAACGAATGCGTTAATTTTTCTTGAAACGAACCATTTCGCCACTCGGCAATTGCTTTTTCGTTTACTTTATAATCGCCTTTGAATGTTTCTGCTAAATCTAAAAGTCGTTCAGTTGCATCTTCTCGCCTATTCAAAAGAACATCCTCAACGTGCTCTAACAAGGTTTTATCAATTTCGTCATAAATCTCAAGCATTTCCGGATTTACAATTCCCATTGTCATTCCGTTTTGAATGGCATGGTACAAAAATGCCGAGTGCATCGCTTCACGAACGGTATCATTACCACGAAACGAAAACGAAACATTACTAACGCCACCAGAAATATTGGCGTAAGGTAGATTTTCACGAATCCATTTTGTGGCTCTGAAAAAATCTAATGCGTTTAATTTATGTTCGTCCATTCCGGTTGCAACCGGAAAAATATTGGGATCAAAAATGATGTCTTGAGCTGGAAAATGAACTTCATTTACTAAGATATCGTAACTTCTTTTACAAATTTCAATGCGTCTTTCGTATGTATCAGCTTGACCATCTTCGTCGAATGCCATCACAATTACTGCTGCACCATATTTTTTAATTAATTTGGCGTGATGTATAAATGTTGCTTCGCCTTCTTTTAATGAAATGGAATTTACAACAGCTTTTCCTTGAACCACTTTTAATCCGGCTTCAATGATTTCCCATTTGGATGAATCAATCATAACTGGAACTCTGGCAATATCTGGTTCGGCAGCGATTAAATTCAGGAATTTGGTCATAGCATAAACTCCGTCCAACATTCCTTCGTCCATATTGATGTCGATGATCTGTGCACCGCCTTCAACTTGTTCTCTTGCTACTGAGAGTGCTTCGTTGTAGTTTTCTTCTTTTATTAATCGGAGGAATTTACGCGAACCTGTAACATTGGTTCGTTCGCCAACATTTACGAAAATGGATTCTTCGGTAACGAAAAGCGGTTCTAGACCTGAAAGTTGTAAATTTATCTTTAGTTTTCGGTTGTTGGTTATCGGTTGTTGGTTATCGGTTGTTGGTTGTTGGTTTCCGTTACTATTTTTCATAATAATTTTCTATAATAATTAATAAAACCATTTAGCAACCGTTTGCAAATTTGAATGTTATTATAAATATTTTCAAATTGCTGTTTTTCTAAATAATTTTGATCTAATGCAATAAAACATTGTGTTTCTACTTCGTATAACGAACCTCTAGAAATATGTAAAAAATTAATAGTGTCTTTTGTTGTTTGCCTACCACAACCTTCCGCAATATTTGACGCTACCGAAACTACTGCTCTTCTAATTTGATTGGTCAAGCCAAATTGCTCTTCTTTTGGAAACAATTTTGTAATAGTATAAATTTCGTTTGAAAGTTTCCGACTTTCTTGCCAAACTTCTAAATCTGTATA
>JAYTVI010000109.1:0-5168 GCA_043744095.1 Flavobacterium sp. | reverse complement strand
GCACCTCGATTTTGCGGATATGGTGAAATTGGTAGACATGCCAGACTTAGGATCTGGTGCCGCAAGGCGTGTAGGTTCGAGTCCTATTATCCGCACAATACCCTTAACAATCAATGTGTTAAGGGTATTTTTATTTTTATACTAGCCAGTAAAATTAAAAAGACATAAAAAAGGCGTTCTTAAATATTAAATTTTGTTGACAATCTTTTTTTTGCTATCAAATACAAGTTATTCCAAAGTCTGTTACTTGATTTTCTGTTTTGCCTTCTTCTATTTGGATATATGAAAAATTGAATGCTTTACCATATGCCGAATATAATTTTATTCTTGACTTAAAGTTTTCAGGAAACGATTCAATAAGTTTTTCTGCTTTTTTATTCATTTCTCTTTTAATTGAAATGTATTCATCAATTTGACCTGACACCCCACCATATTTACTCTCGTCTTCATCAGTTAAAACTTTATAATAGGTGTTTTCAAGATTATTAATTTCAGTAAATTGTTTTTTATAATTTTCCAAATTAAAACCAAATATTTGTTTTATAGCTGAACTATAAATATCAAACATTTTTAGATGAGATACTGGACAATCATTAGTGTTTTCTGAATTTACAACAAGAAAATATCTTCCTGACAAAATTTTTTCAATTTTGTAATTCCCTTGTACGTCAGCTGTAGTTTCGTATTTTAAATTGCCTCGAATTGTATCAAGAGAATACAAAATAATTTTCGCTCCCGCATCAGCTTTATTTCCTACATAATCGTTGTATTTCCAAAAAACATTACCTGTCAATGCTCCGCAGTCACCATTAATGCTTTTTGTGTCTGATTCATTCACTTTTAGGTCTTTGTCAAGTAAAAATGAAATCGTCATTCTCACTTTGTCCTTTTCTGAATTAAGGATTGAGTAAAAATGAGTAATGTAGTAAAGCGAAATTTGTTTAGTAGCTGATGTGTCCGATTTTTTTAATGTATCAAGTTTCGAAAACGAAATTGATTCATAACTTACTGAATTTTTTAAATTTTCTTTTAAATAGGACTGTACCGAAGATTGTGCTTTGTCTGTTGGCGAATTGGAACACGAAGTCAGAAAAAAATATGTGAATGTCAAAATTAAAAAGTTAATCTTCTTCATTTTTTTAGGGGGTGTAAATTAAACTATGTCTTTTTTTAATTTTGTATTTACTCAAAGATATTAAACAAAGTGTTTATTTATCTAACAATTTTTTCTTTTCTTTTGCAATCTTTTCATTTGTCAAAATCCCTTCATCAAATAATTTTTTTAAGTTTCTTATCACCACAGAAATACTTACTTCTTTTTGAATTTGGTTTTGATCTACAATAACTTCTTTATCTTTTGAAAGTGTCCAAATCAAAGCAGAACCCCAACCAATTAAAGTCTATCCTAGAAACAAATTCAATAAAAATATTGAAGTAAAGTTTCGCTGACATAGTCATAAATGGATGGTAAAAAATAAATAACAATAGCAATTACGATTAACCAAATATTAAAGTTCATATTTTTAATTTTTCTATAAAAGTAATCATTATGTTTTATTCAGTTTTACGTAAAACCCTAATTGAATAAAAAAAGACATTTTTTTAAACTAAAATTTTTAGTGCTGATTATAGTGAATCAAATAGAAATATATTTTTGCAAAAGACACAATTGTTTCGACAATTTTAATTAAAATTAGCATTGTTTTGATTAATAAATTTGAGGACTTTGTTTTTGATATTGAATGCTTTTTTTTAAAATGTTTGAATTGTTTTTTAAGACTTTTGTCGTTTTGTTTTAGAATCAGTTCTGAGGTATGTTTTGTAAATTGGGCATTAACCTCGTTTGGGGTTGTGATAATTTGAATTGATAGCATGTGTAAAATATTATTTTGTTAATACTTCACAAATAGATTAAATTCAATAAAATTTAAAGAAGCACTAGTAATTTAAGTACTACATCAGTATTTTTAGTATAGTTACAGTACTATTGATTGAAGTTGTTTTTGACTTTATCGTACTCAAATCCCTGGAAATAATCAGTTAATAATTTTATATAGTCCGATCGATTGCCATACGGTTTATATGCAATTTCAAGATAATATTTGTAAAAAATTTGGCGTATCGACCTTTTAGTTTTTATTATTTTTAAAGTAATTTTTTTGTTCGGAATAGTTTTTTTTTCAAAAGCCAAATTCAAATACTCCTCTAAAGTTTCTAAATCAAGATAGTTTTTTTCAACAAGTTCTTTTTTGAAATAATTATAAACGTTCAAATTATTCACATTGTCAAAATTATTATTGAATGAAAATTTCACTTTTTTTTGCTCATTTTCAGGAACTGATTTTGTTTGGAGTTCTGCAAAATCTTCTTTTATATATTCTCCAATCGAATTATCAATACACATTTTTAATTCTCTATATTTTTTCTTTGATAGATCTTTATTAATTGAATGCGCTGCTAGAAAATCAATTTTTATATCTTGTTGATTGCTCACAAAGTCAGTTAAAATAAGGTTTGTTAATTTAGGAATTTTAATACTTTCTAAATTTCTAATTATGCCCTTAAAAATTTCATCTGAATATTGTTTTGCTTCAAAATCTTTTTCGTTAATGGCTTTATCTTTAAAATCTTTAAAAAATTGATATACTTTAGTTAGTTTTTCAAATGTTTCTGTTTTGGTTAATTGGTAACTAAAGAACTTTTTTTCTAAACTTTCTGCTATTACTTTTTTATAAAATTCGACTTCAATTTCATCTAATCTACTTTCAAATTTTGAAGTGGGAATAAATGATGCAACAATAGCAGTTCCATTAAATTTTGCTTCCGGAATCATTGCATGATTTTCTCTAAATCCTTTTTGTATTTCTTTATCAGTAAAATATTGGCTCGTGTACAACCTTAAATTTGGTTTTAAATCTGTTTTTAGATATTCATCAAACAGTATTTTTCTTAAATCTTTATTTTTTTGAAAATACGCTATAAAAGGTAATTTTTCAATTCTAATTTCATAAAACTCTCTTAAGAAGTCACGTTTGTTTTTCATTCTGTCAGTGAATTAAATTTTAGTTTTTAGTTCTGTTTTTATTACTTTTAGTTGAGGATGTTTTTAGTGTTATTTAATTTGTAAAGTCAAATAATTAGAAAGTGACTTAGCGTTAAATACCTCACGCTCGGGAGTTCTTTGTTTGCCATATTTGTCATCTAAATAATCGTTGACTGTAGTCAATTCTCTTTTTATTTTTTCTAATTCTAATTTTTTCTTGCCATTTTTCTAAAATTCAATTAAAGCATTATTCTCAAGCTTTCTTTTTTTACCACGTTAACAACAACTTGATAAATTTTATCTGCTTTTACCACATTATTCATTTATAAAAAAAATTACTTTTTATAAACGTTTTGATTTTCATTTATAAATTTTAGCGTTTTTTATAAACGTTGTTGCTTTCGTGTATAAATTTTGATGTTTTTTCCACGTTAACAAAAACGTGGAAAATTTATGAGTTTTTTTTCCACGTTACAGGTTATATGGTAAAAAAAACGGTGTTTTTTCTACGTTAATCATTCATCAAAACTTTTATTAGGGCATTATTCATATAATAATTTGATTTGCCAATTTTAATTTTTTCTAAAAAACCATTTTCTGCAACGCTGTCTAAATAATTTTGTGCTGTTCTTTTGCTGATTTTCAATTCCTTTTCTAAAGATTCAATTTTAGTATAAGGATTTCTAAATAAGTTATTTATTAAATCTTGACTGTATATTTTAGGCAGTTTAGTCTGAATATCGGCTTTGTAATTCTGCATCAAATTATTAATATTTGTAATTAAATCAATAGTTTGTTTTGCGGTTACTTCTACACTTTTCAGAAAGTACAAAATTAAATGCTCCCAATCGTTTTTTGTTCTAACATCTTGTAAAACTTGGTAATATTCGGCTTTGTTTTGAGTGATATAACGACTCAAATACAAAATCGGAATATCTAATAATCCTTGCAAAACCAAATACAAAATATTGATTATTCGACCAGTACGACCATTGCCATCATAAAATGGGTGTATGCTTTCAAATTGATAATGAATGATTGCCATTTTAATAAGTGGGTCAAGGTTTGAAAACTCGTTATCGTTTATAAATTTTTCAAGATTTGCCATTAATTCCAAAACCTCTTCTTTGGTTTGTGGCGGTGTGTAAACGGTTTGTCCTTGCGAGTTCACTAATTTTGTTCCGCCTTGCGTTCTAAAACCAGCGTTATTTTCTAACAACTCTTTTTGAATGATTAGAATATGTTTATTGGTTAAGAGTTTCTCATTTCGCACTATTTCAAACCCTAATTTTAAACCTTGTGCATAGTTGAAAACCTCTTTTGATGCTGGATTTTTACTATCAATAAAGATGTTTTCTTTATAAAGGTCATCGTGAGTAGTAATAATATTTTCTATTTCGCTACTATCTTTTGCTTCCTGCAAAGTCAAAGTATTGATTAAAATACTTTCGTTCGGGATTGTTTTTGATGTTCCTTTTAGTTCGGCTAAATAACGGTGTGACTGCGAAAGTTGTTTTAAAACAGCAATGGTTTCTATTTCTTGCCGTGGTGGTAATGGTGGTAATGTGAAATTTTCGTTAGTCATTTGTTCCTTTTTTTTATAATTTACACATGCAGTACTTTAACTTATTTTCAATACTTTAATATTTATAAGATTCAATGGAGTTTCTAATATGTTAATTACCATTAAACCCTAAGAGTTTTTATAATCGTTGATATTTAAATACTGATAGCCAAATTACAAATTCAAACCTTGATTAGAATAATCTAAGATTCAATTAATAAAGCATGATGTTTTTTCCTCTTGTTAACAATATAGTAGATTTTGTCTTTTTTAACAATTAAGCCACTCTTAAATACTTCAATTAATAGATATTTCGAAGACAGTTTAATTCTCAAGCTTTCTTATATTTCCCTGTTTCTATCCAAGTATTGATTTTCTTTTCTAACAATGCTAATGGCATTACTCCAGATTCTAACACTTTTTGGTGAAACATTTTGATATCAAATTTAGCTTTCATTTCCTTTTGTGCTTTCTGGCGTAGTTCAATAATTTTTAGTTGCCCAATTTTATAAGATAATGCTTGACCTGGAATTGCCATATAGCGCTCAATTTCTTGAACAA
>JAYTVI010000108.1:0-19464 GCA_043744095.1 Flavobacterium sp. | reverse complement strand
GCAAAGGTAAATGCCAAAAAAATCGGGTTTCCTTTTAATAAAAAATAAACATTTAAAGGTGTCAAAACATACACTAAACCAAATGATAATGATGCAATAGTTGGAGCCAAAAACTTTGAAGGAGTCAATTTGTTTATTGTCCAAAAAATAATTACAGATAATAAAGTAGACTCCAGAATGGCAATAACTTGCAAAGCAATTTCTGGGCTAACATCGGTAATTTTACCATATAAATTTACCATTGCTAGCTCTCCATCAGATGCTAATTCATATGTAAACCAATAATTATTATCAAACTGGATAATTTTATTTAAATCATAAATCCATGCATCTGATAATGAATAATTATCATAAATAATAAAATAATACCTACTTAAAAAAGTAATAGAACCAATAACTATAGCAAGTATCAAAAATACTAAGTTTGTATTACTTTTTTTGACGTGTCTATTTTTTTTAGGTATTGAAAACCAAAACCATAACGATCTTTTGCTTTCTACATTTCTAAGAAAACTTAATAACCCTATTTTTATGTGAGTATTAAAGTAATATCTAAGGTTTTTTAAGTTTTTTAAACCAATAATATCTATAATAACTATTAATAGTAAAAAAAAGTAAGTGTTGAATAAGTTGTAGGCATTGACTTCTACTAAAACAAAAAGTAATACTAAAATAATACTACTAAAACGAAACCAGTTAGAAATAATGAAATCTAAAAAATTTATTGATTTTGATGTTGAAATAAATTTTCTGTTTAAGTAAAATAAAAATAGGATTATAAAGCCGAGCCTTATAAAACCTAATAATATTGAACTTGTTAGAAACATCATAATTGCTAATTTTTAAATTTTGGTAAGTGTTGCAAATCTATATTTCCAATAAAATAATCAAATTTTGAAACCCCAATTTTATCTTCTATTTGTTTGTATAAAACTTCGGTATCGGCATATTCAATTAGTATAATTGGCATTTTAAATTTTTCATTTATTGTCTCTAAATTCTTCATTGAAGTTTCAAACAGACTATTATCTCTCAAACTATATTTTTTTGTTTTAAAAGTATAACTGCTTGCTATAGATTCTATTGCAATCGCATCAATATACTCATGTGTTTGGTCAATAATTTCTAATCCTGCATTTTGAATAAATGTTTTATTAGGATATTTTTCTTTTATTTTCTTTAATAATTTTATTAAATATTCTTTTTGGTCTTTTTGCTGACCATACATACAATAATTATCAAAATTGTCTAGAAACAAACCATCATATCCTTTATTCAAAGTTTCATCAACAATTTTTAAAATTATTTCAATTGTTTTTTCAGATTTCAAATCAAGATAAAAACTATTCCATATTTTATTTTTACCTAACGTACTGTTTTTTAATTCATTATAATGAGCAGCATTTATATTTACTTCTCCTAAACTAATATATGCTAATACTTTGTTATTTTGAGATTTTAAAACCCTTACATTACTAGGAAAGTAGTGTTTTGCTTCTAAAATTAAATAATCGTACCCTTTTATTTCTTCTGGTTTTAATTTTCCATAACAAAAAAGCACATTATTTTTTTTCATATCATTTGTAAAAAATAGAGTTATTAAAAGTGTAGGAATAAGGAAGAAAAAAAATTTAATATGCCGCATAATAATAATAATCTAAGTTTTTGAAAAAGTTTAAATTTGCTTTCAAAGTTAGCGCTACAAAAAGTGCTGCTCCACAAAGCATACCTACTACGCTGTAATCATAAGCAAAAAATCTACTTAAAACAAATCCTACAATTATATTTAGCAAACATGCATATACTATTGCCAAAAGAGGTTTCATTGCTTGACCAAGTGTAAATAAATATAGTGCATTTAACATTCCCCAAGCCAATAGAACATAACCAATACCTCCAAGTATACAAACACGAATACTAGTTACTATTAATTCTTCATGAAATTGACCTTTGAAACCCCAAGATGCGGTCGCAATATAATAAACTAATACGAATGCTCCTACACTTGTAGCAAAAAGCATCAAAACTTGTTGCCAATACATTTTTTTAAGTTGATTATTAAAAACTTCTGGTGTATTATGGTTTGTAATTTTTTGTCCTATATCAATAAATTTTGTAAACGATGCAATACTATATTCTAATACTCCAGCCAATAATAAAAAAACCAAAATCGCCAAATCCATACCTAATTCATAATTTTTTTCGAAATATATAAGAAAAGGAATATTACCGTTAATACTTGAAGACCACGCGAGTATCCTATCTATGAAAATAAATATATAGATAAATATTCCGTAAAAAAAGTATTGATAGTTATGGTATAATAAAACAGGAACTCTAATTTTATCTCCGCTTATAGTTTTTCTATTTTTAATTAATTTACTGAAATAAATCATCAAAAACAATTTTGAAATTATTATTGCAATAGCAATTCCAATCCAATGTGTTACAAATGTTAGCAATATGGTATATTCTTTTAGAATAATAGCAACTGAAGTACCGGTAAAAATAGCTATTGTTATCACCCATCTTTTTTCTATTGTGTGCAATGGAGCTAAAAATAGTAATAACATTCCAACAAGAAATGCATAGGCAAATACCACAAATAAAACTTCGTAAGGATAAATATGAAAAAAAAAGTTTACTAAAAATATTACTGCCAATACACTAAATATTGATATCATTCCTACTTTATGCAAATAATTGATAGTTTTATTTGTCATTAAGTAATCTTCATAATTCCAATAAAAAGAGGCTTGTTTTCCTATTACTTTTACAAAACCACCTGTAGCAATCATTCCGATAATTACACCTAAAACTACTGCCGTAGATTGTACTTCGTTAAAACCAACAAATGTCCATAACGAATATCCAAAAATGATAATTGCAACAATTTGTATTAAAACTGGAAGTAAATGAAAGATTCCTAATGAATAGTATTTTGCGAAAATTTGAGTTTTTACTCTTAAATAATCGGAAACTTGTATCGTTTTTGGTTGTGTAGCTTCGGCTTCTAATTCTTTTAGATTTTTTGCTCCTTCATAATATCTATCAGTATTTAGTTCATAAAAAACTAATTCAGCTAGATCATGAATTGAAGCAAATCCAAAATCATCCATTGTATCCTTTTCACGAATACCAAATGATTCTATAGTAGCAGCCACAACATGACTACTGACAGGTTTGCCTATTTTATCTTTAGTGTTTTCAATTAAAGATTTGATGTTTGTAAAGTGGTTTTCCATTGTAGATTGGGGATTCTATTTTTGGGGTAAATATAAAAATATTTTTATGATGCTTCCATAGCTGCTTGTAAATGTGTGTTTAAGTATATAGGTTCTTGAACTTTTTTGTTAATTACATTTTCGTAAGCTTGTTCGTATTCTTTAATAAATTTATCTATAGTGAAATTATCAACTACCTTTTTTCTTGCATTTATGCCCATTTGTTTTCTCAATGCTTCATCTTTTAATAAGATAACAACACTTTTACCAATAGATACGTGGTCTTTTGGTTTGCAAATAAAACCACATTGGTCATCTAATGCTTCTGTTACTCCTCCGACATCAGTTGCTACTACTGGTATACCACAACTCATTGATTCTAAAACCGTATATGGAAAACCTTCTGAAATAGATGTCAAAATTGATATATCCCCTTCACAGAACAAACGATGTGGTTGATCATGATATCCTGCTAGAAAGAAATTTTCTTGTAATCCTAACTTTTTTATTAATGTTTCACATTCTAATGTGTATTCTGGAACAGCTTTATTATCACCATAAACTAAATATCGTATGTTTGGAATTTCTCTTTTGGCTACTTCACAAGATTTTATCATGGTGATTACATCTTTCAATTCAAAAATTCTTGCCGCAGCAACAACTGTTGGTATACCTTTTAAATTATCCGGTTTTTCTGCAGGTATAAATAAATCTGAATCTATACCATTGTATATCACTTCAATTTTATGTGGGTTTGCTCCGTATTTTTTCTCCCAAAGCATATTAAATTTATTTACAGACAATATAACATCTGCTTTATAATAAACCAATTTTGTAATGCATTCTGAAAACTTAATCAAAAAGTTTTTTAAGAAAAAAGAATATTCAGACGAATTAATTGCTATCAATCTTTCTCTAATAAAAACTCCGTGCTCTGTAGCGATTATAGGTGTTCCGTATTTGTATTTAAGAATTAATGCTGGAATAACTGGAAAACCTGATAAAGTTAAATGCGAAATATCACATTTTGGTACATCAATAGAAATTGGAAGTAAAAATCGGTACAACCATCTCATTCCTACTGTAAAATCATATAATGTAGCCGAATAATGATTGTCTTTTTCAATTATAATAGAAAGTGTACTACAGAATGATTTCCAGACTGCCATACTACGCATTGTTTTTTTGTAATCATGATTTTTAAAAAAAAGCCACATTTCATACATTACATCATCTATGTCTTCTACATCAGCATCTTGTGTATAGATGTTAAATAATAATTTCTCAAAAATAGGAATAAAATTTTCTACAATGATACTCTCATCATCTTGAACTTTTCTGTTAACTGTTTTAAAATATTTCTGACCATAACTCAATAATTCGTGTGGCTCTAATGGTGACCACATCGGTACTTGAATTACATTTTTTACATTTTCAGATAAATTATATTTTGATTTTGCTTCAAAATCAGCATTAATAGAATACAATGTATAATTAGAATTTTTAACTTGGTTACACAACATATGTGCCCAAGTTGAAACTCCACCTCCATTATAAGGGTAAGTTCCTTCTAATATTAATAATACATCGTATTTTTTTTCCATAATCAATTGTGCAATTTTTTACACTTTTAAAAATTTAATAATAATTTATTTTTTAAAAAAAAATCAATTTCTTGATTCTGTTTTTTGAAAGAAAAAGTACATTAAAAATTATTTATTTTACTCTTAATAAAACTAATTCTTTTACAAAGATATTTTCTCTTCTTTTAATAAAAAAAAAAAAACTTTTAAATCTGTTGTATATAATGTTATTTCCGATGAAATACATTAATAAGTAAATAAATTATACTCACAAAAAAACTGTTAAAAAAAATAGGTAAAGTACATCGATAAAATGATGTATTTCATCGACTTGACATTTGAAGCTTAAAAAAATTAATACATTTTTTCTCTAAACTTTTTACCAATAAGTAGTGTTAATTTTAATTTATAGTCTTCGATAAGCCATTCTTTGTAGTTTTTGCTACAATGGCTTAAACAATTTGCATAGCGTTTCATTCTACAATCTATATCAGGGTGAAGTTCTTTTGCCAAAAGTTTGGCATCATATAACTCTTCTGTATTATCAACACACATAGAGGCATGTTGTTCTAATGATTTTTCTATTACAATTTTAGAACGCAAATTTTGAGCAATTGCTTTTTTATGTTCTTCATCTATATCAAAAGTTACTATTGCAGTTTTAGCAAATTTAGCTCTTAATTCTGGTGGCATCTGATATTTGAAATACAATTCAATTTCAGCATCATCTCTTAGGTTTTCTAAATAAAATTCGGGCGATTTAAATATATGTTGCCAATCTACAGGTTCGCTCCACAATCCGAAACGAGCGGCATTATTGCCTAAATCTATTACATCAAAAGTTTTCTTATGAGGCAAACGTCTTGAACCACGACCAATCATTTGATAATATAAAGTTAACGATTTTGTAGCCCTATTTAGTATGATACTTTCAACTGTTGGCTCATCAAACCCGGTTGTTAAAATCCCAACAGATGTTAATATTGCATCAGGAGTTTTCTTAAACCAAGCCAAAATATCTTTCCTGTCTTCTGGATTACTTGTATTATCTAAGTGTCTAATAGGTAAACCTGCAGCTCTAAATGTCTCATAAACATATAGCGATGTATTGATTCCGTTATTAAAAATCAAAGTCTTTTTCCCTAATGATTTCTCCATATATGCGTGCAACAATTTTTCTTGCATGGCCATATTTGAATATAAATCATCGGATGATTTAACAGTATAATCTCCATTAATACCTACTTTCAATGAGGTTAAACCAACATCATAACTATATGTTATTGCTTTTGCTAAAAATCCGTTTTCTATTAATGAAGAAATAGTATCACCTACAATTAATTCGTCATAATTTTCATTCATTGGTAACTTTATATTCGAGCTAAGTGGTGTAGCTGTAACTCCAAGTATAAAAGCATTTTTGAAAGAACTTAATAATTTACGGAAAGAATTATAATGTGCTTCATCAATAATCACTAAACCAATATTATCTAGATGTAATTTCTCATCGTTGATACGATTTTTGAGTGTTTCTACCATTGCAACAAAACAAGAATAATCGTTCTGGTCTGGCAACTCTTTTACTTTACTATTGATGATTTTATTTTTTACATCAAACCCTTTTAGCATTTTTGAAGTTTGCTTACAAAGTTCAATTCTATGGGTCAATACAACAACTTTTTTGTTGTGTTTTGATAAATATTGTCTAACAATTTCAGAAAAAATAACTGTTTTTCCTCCACCAGTTGGCAATTGATATAACAAATGATGATTTTTTGGAGCATTGTCTAATCGTTCAAAAATAGCGTCGATATCTCCTTGTTGGTAGCCATAAAGCTCCTTTCTTTCTTCTATTTCAATTTCAGAGTCTTTATGAGGCATAATCATTTTTACAATTTTGCAAAACTACACCTAAAAAAGGGTTATTCGATTTTTTTTAACTTTTAAATTTAATGTTTTTTTTAATAATCAAATCGTTCTACAACTGCTTCAAATTCAGTTTGGTTTATCCAATTCTGATTACAGACTTCGTTTTTAATACCTACTACCCTATTTTGAAACTCATATAAAATCCCTTTATCTATCATAAAACTTATTGCTTGCTCATATGAATTCAGCATACTTTTAAAAAAAAGTTCTTGTTTTATAACTTTTTCTGAAGATAATGTTTGAGCAATTTCAATGTTAAAAAGCATAACATCTGCAATGAGAAAAGAATCAACACCTAATAAAATAAAATGTTTAATAAATTTTTGAGCAACTGATCGGCGCATTTTTGGCTTTTTTGCTCTCACAGGAAAATATTCATTACTAATTTTGAGTTTAGCATCTTTGATTAAATTTTTTTCGTTTGGACGAAAAACAAAATCATAATAGGTTTTTACCTCTTTGAATTTATCATACAAGGCAATAAATTGTTCCTCTAATTGTACTTTATCAATTTCTTGAAGATATTTTTTTAAATCTCTTTTACTCATATTTGTAATAATTAATGCAAAACTAAAGCACTTTATCATTCAAAAATCAATACTATTACTTAATTTTGTAAAAAAATACAAAAAATCACTGATGTTCGATAAAATCTTACTAAATTAGGATTGAAGACAATGATAATGACACATAACAAACAGTTCACTCCTACGGAGCTTACTTTGAAGATTATATTTTTATTACAAACAGTTTTCCCGATGGGAATAAAATAGCTCCGTAGGAGCGAAATGTTTGTAATATTAGTTTGTCTTTTGTTGGTTTTAGCCCCATCGGGGCGAAATGTAATTTTTTATCTTTCAACAATGAAAAAAAATACTACTTTATGCTAAAATTTTTCAAAATCATCGCAATTCTAGAAGGAACTTCTTTATTATTACTACTTTTTTTCGCAATGCCAATGAAATATTTTTTTAGTCAACCTCTATTTGTAAAAACAATAGGTATGGCACACGGTTTGCTTTTTATTGGTTATATTATACTTGCTATTATGCTTAAAATAGAACTCAATTGGAATTGGAAAAAATTTGGAACAATTTGTTTGGCTTCAATTTTGCCTTTTGGCACTTTTTATATTGAAAAAAAATATTTAAGAGATGTATAAAACAGTTCAAAGTATATTTGGTTGGTGTTATCCTTTATTTAAAAAATGGGGATTTCAGGAAACCATTGCATCCTATTTAAGTTTGCTTATAAATATAGCATTGCTTTGTATTTTATCGTATATAATATATCTGGTTTTTAGGTTTGTTTTAGTCACATTAATGGCAATTATTGCTAAAAAAACAAGAACTAAATTTGATGATTTGTTAATTTCAAATAAAACTGCAAAGTATATCGCTCATTTAATTCCATTGCTTTTCATATATAAATCTGTTCCAATTATATTGAATGATTTTGTTTATTGGGAAGCAGTTTTCGGTAAACTAGTAGAGATTTATATTGTATTATTGGTTCTTTGGATTGTTAGAACTATTTTTAATGCTTTACGAGATTATTTAAAACAAATACCAACATACAGTGATAAACCAATAGATAGCTACATTCAAGTAATCATGATTATTTTATGGATGATTGGAATATTTGTTATTATTTCTGAATTGTTTGAAATCAAAGCCAATACATTATTTGCAACATTTGGTGCAATATCTGCAATAATAATCTTGATATTTAGAGACACAATCTTAGGTTTTGTAGCAAGTGTTCAGGTTTCATTAAATGACATGGTTCGTATTGGAGATTGGATAACTTTTGACAAATTTGGAGCAGATGGAGATGTTATTGAAATAAATCTAGCTACTGTAAAAGTTAGAAATTTTGATAATACAACAACGACAATCCCAACCTATAGTTTAATTTCTGATTCATTTAGAAATTGGCGCGGAATGTTAAACTCAGATGGCAGAAGAATAAAAAGACATATTCTTATCAAAGCAAATAGTATTCGCTTTTTAAGTGAAAAAGAATTGTTTGAAATGAAAAAAATTCAATTAATCAGTACTTATATCGATTTGCGTCAAAAAGAAATAAATCATTACAATATCACAAATAATATTGATAAATCTCTTCCTATTAATGGAAGAAATCTTACCAACTTTGGATTGTTTAGAAAATACATTACACAATATTTAGAAAACTATCCAAGTCTAAATCCGGATATGATATTACTTTGTAGACAATTGCAACCTACAGCACAAGGAATACCATTAGAAATATATGCTTTTACAAAAGATAAGAAATTTGAAAATTACGAATATATTATGGCCGATATTTTTGATCATATTATAGCATCAATCAAATATTTTGATTTAGAAATTTTTGAATTACCTACTGAAGGTAAAAATTCTAATTTTTCTTCTTTATAAATTATCTTTTAATCGATCATTTATAAACTCAATCGTAGTTTTTCCGTGTGCTTTTGGTTTACCATCATCTCCCAAACTTACCATTGTTATAGAATCTATAGTAATTATAGTTTCTCGAGTCATAATATTTCTAGCTTCACATTTTAATGTTAAAGATGAGTTACCAAATTTCACAACATCTATTCCTATTTCTACAATATCGCCCTGTTTTGCTGAACTTCTAAAATTTATTTCAGACATATGTTTGGTAACAATTCTTGAATTTTCAAGTTGAATAATAGAATATAAAGCCAGTTCTTCGTCAATCCAAGCAAGTAATTTTCCACCAAATAAAGTTCCGTTTGGGTTCAAATCTTCGGGTTTTACCCATTTTCTTGTGTGAAATCTCATAAAAAATATATTTTAAAATCATTACTATTTATTTAACCCGAATAATCTTTGATAAAAAATATGTAAAATACGAATAAAAAATTGAATTTTAAATCAAAAATATTATATTTGCACTTTAAGTGTTAAATTTTAGGCACCTACGTATTCAAAACAAAAACAATTATGAGAAAAAATTTACTATTATTATCTTTTACCCTACTTACATTTACTACAAGTATTGCTCAAAATGAAGATAAAAAAGAAGATTTAAAAGAAGCTAAAGATGCAGAAAATGGTTCGCCAGAGTATAATAAATGGACATTAGAACTATCTGCAGGACAAAGTAAAGGAACTAAACCATTTTCTGAAGGATATTACTCAAGTAATCCTGATAAATTTTTTGGATCTTTCAAAATCAATACCTATACAATTGGATTAAGATATATGTTTAGTGCCAAATTTGGTTTGAAAGCAGACTTTAGTTACGATTTATTTGAAAATAACAAGTCTACAATTAGTAAAGATTTTAAATTGCAAGTTATACGCGCTGGGTTTCAAGGTGTTGTAAATGCATCTAGATTATTCAATATACAAGAAGAAATGGGTAGATTGAGTCTTTTGATTCATGCAGGTCTGTCTGTAGGACAAGCTACACCAAAATTAAATAGCGCTCCTGATTTAACACTTATTTATCCAGATCATAACTCATCAGCGTCAAATTATAATTTTAAAGAATTAAATGGCGGTGTGATTTTTGGTATTTCTCCTGAAGTTAGAGTTACAAAAAAATTCTCTATAATTGGTGATTTTAGCACTATTTCTAACTTTAGACAGCATTTTGCTTGGGATGGTCATGTAAGTGATCCTAAAAACAACTTATACGGGCAAATGATTACTGCTTCATTAGGAGTTACTTATTCTTTCGGAAATGAAGAAATTCACGGTGACTGGGCAATTATTGAAGATGTTAAACTTAAAGAACTTGAAGCTATTGATAAAAGAGTTGGTGACCTAGAAACAATGATGAATGATGCTGATAAAGATGGAGTGCCAGATTATTTAGATGCAGAAAATAACTCAATTGCTGGAGTTGCTGTTGATACCAAAGGTAGAATGGTTGATATTAACAAAAATGGTGTTCCTGATGAGTTAGAGAAATATATGGCTAATACATATGTAGACAAATCAAAAATCTCTGAAACTCTTGCAACTGCAAATGCAGATATGATCAAACGTTTAATCAATGAAGGTTATGTAACAACATACTTTGATTCTAACAAAACAAATCCTACGAATGTTTCTACTGAAGGTATTGACTTTATGTTGACTTACTTAAGAAATAATCCAACTGCTTCTGCAGAAATTATTGGTCACGCAGATGAAGTAGGTAAAAATGCATACAATGACAAGTTAGCAAATAATAGAGCAAATACTGTTAAAAATACGTTGATTAAAGCAGGTATTGATCCATCTAGATTAACAATAGTTTCTCAAGGTGAAGATACTTCTGTTGCAATTGACTCATCAGACGCAAGAAGATTAGTAAGAAGAGTAACTTTCAAAGTTAATTAACAAATTTTTCTTGATAAATAAAAATCAACCTCTGTTTCTTACAGAGGTTTTTTTTTATCTTTAAATAAAAAATGGATACTAGAAATCAATTCATCATAAATTTAAGAGGTGAAACTCTTGGAATGGTTACAAGTCAATCTTCACCTGAAGAAAAATTTCAAAACGAAACACTACGACCAATATTAAAACTCCAAAATGATTTGTTTATAGCCGTTTTTAAAAATCATATTTCTAAACATAAAAATGATTTTTATACTTATTCAATAGACAAAAAATTTAATTATATAGATAATTCTATACAAAAAGATATTAAATTCAGGAATGCTTTAAAAGGAATGGTTATAGGGTTATTTACAATAGACGAATATGCCTCTTACATACTCAACTCTTCTGCTGTAAACAAAAGAATGATGAATATGCTCATTGAGCGATTGAAAAGTCAAATTCAATTATTTGAATCAGAAAATTAATAAGTATAATATTTTTGCAACTTATTACACATTAAATATACACTTTAAAAACAAAATAGTTTTAATTTTTTTATTTAATAAAAACCATTTTTGATAAATTTTTTAAATAAAGTTTAATTCTACTATTAATCTCTTGAATAAATTATTGTTTTATTAAAATAAATTATACAAAACAAACATTCCAATAATAGTGAACTATGCCTGTATTTTTATAAGTATTTATAATTTTTTTTTACTATACTTGTTAAAAAAATAATATGAAAGAAGAATATTTCAAATGGTATTCACCAAATCTTAATAGAGAAGTAGAAATGCTTGTATTTGGACATTCTGGATATCCAGTAATTCTTTTTCCGACTTCAATGGGTAGTTTTCACGAAAACAAAGATCAAGGATTGATAGAATCTGCAAAATGGTATATAGAACAAGGATTAATTCAAATATATTGTCCTTCGAGTATTGATAAAGATAGTTTTTATAACAAAAAAATACATCCTGTTCACCGTATTCAAAATCATACTTGGTACGACAAAATGATTTGTCACGAAATAGTAGAAAAAATTAAAAATAATACTGGATCAGGAAAAGTAGTTGTTGCTGGTTGTAGTTTTGGGGGTTATCATGCTGCAAACTTTGCTTTTAGACATCCCGGATATGTAAGTCATATGTTTTCTATGAGTGGTGCTTTTAGCATTAAAAGTTTTATGGATGGTTTTCATAATGATGATGTTTTTTATAACAGTCCAGAAGATTATTTACACGGCCTTAATGATCATGAATTGTGGAATATGGATATTATTCTAGGAACTTCAAATTGGGATGTTTGCTTAGATTCTAATCTAAAATTAAGTAAGGTACTCGCACAAAGAGATATACCGCATTGGCTTGATATTCGTCAAGACAAAGAACATGATTGGCCGGTATGGAAAGAAATGTTTCCTCATTATTTATCAAGAATAAAGTTTTTTTAAAAAATATATAAAATAACCAGAGTTTGATTTAAACTCGCAAAGTCAAAATAAAATGAAAAAAATCGGTATACTATTCGGAATGGAAGACACTTTTCCCTATGCTTTTATTGATAGAGTAAACTCAAAAAATGAAAAAGGAATTATTGCAGAAGCGGTATCTATTGATAAAGTTGTTCAGAATAAAGGTGGCGAATATGCAGTAATTATTGATAGAATTTCGCAAGATGTTCCTTTTTATCGTGCTTTTTTGAAAAATGCTGCATTGACTGGAACAAATGTCATCAACAATCCTTTTTGGTGGAGTGCTGATGATAAATTTTTTAATAATGCATTAGCAGATACTCTTGGTGTACCATTACCAAACACTGTAATACTTCCATCTGCTGAACATCCAACGGATACAACCGGAAAATCGTTCCGTAATTTAAAATACCCAATGGATTGGGAAGGAATTTTTGACTACATCGGGTTTCCAGCTTATATGAAACCTTATGCTGGTGGTGGTTGGAAAAACGTGTATAGATTAGAAAACAAAGAAGAATTTTGGGAAAAACATCAAGAAACTGGTCAACTAGTTATGATGCTACAAGAAGAAATTGTTTTTACAGAATATTTTAGAGTATATTGTTTGGGTTGCAAAGACGTTAGAATTATGCAATACGAACCTAGAAATCCGCATCATTTAAGATATGTAATAGATGGGGCACCAACTGATAAAAAATTATTAGCCACAGTAAAAGACTATACCTTAAGGCTTTGCAAAGGCTTGGGTTATGATTTTAATACGGTTGAGTTTGCTGTTCGTGACGGAATTCCATATGCAATTGATTTTGGAAATCCTGCTCCAGATGCAGAATTGACCTCTGTAGGTGTTGAAAATTTTGAATGGGTCGTAGAAGCTGCTGCCAAAATGGCAATTGCTGCTGCAAAAAAACAAAAACCTGGTAAAATGAATTTAACTTGGGGGGATTTTATTAAGGATTCTATGAAATAAAAATATTTTTCAAGATTACAGTTTAAGATAAAATACAAAACTTTAAACTTGAAACCTGAAACTAAAATAATATGTCAAGAAAATTACCAATATTCACACTTGGTGTTGAAGAAGAATATCAAATTATTGATCCACAAACAAGAGATTTACGCTCTCATTTATCTAAAATTGTAGATGGTGCAAAAGTTATATTAAATGAGCAAGTTAAAGCTGAAATGCATCAATCGGTTGTAGAAGTTGGTACCAATATTTGCAAAAATGTAAAAGAAGCAAACTCAGAAATAAAGTTTTTGAGAAGTAAAATTGTCGAGTTAGCAGCAAAACAAGATTTAGTAGTTGGCGGTGCAGGAACACACCCTTTTTCTAGATGGCAAGACCAACCAATAACCGATGACCCAAGATACCATAACATTGTCAACGAATTGCAAGATGCAGCTCGCTCAAATTTGATTTTTGGAATGCATTGTCATGTTGGTATAGAAAATAGAGAAATTGGGTTGCAATTAATGAATCAGGCAACTTACTTTTTGCCTCATATTTTTGCACTATCAACCAATTCTCCTTTTTGGGAAGGGCGACAAACTGGATATAAATCTTTTAGAACTAAAGTATTTGATAAATTTCCAAGAACAGGTTTGCCAGAATATTTTGATTCTGTTGCAGCTTATGATAATTTTCTAGAAACACTTGTCAAAACAAATTGCATTGATAATCCTAAGAAAATTTGGTGGGATTTGCGCTTACACCCTTTTTATGATACGATTGAATTTCGTATTTGTGATATGAGTTTAACAGTCGATGAAACGATGTGTATTGTTGCAATTATTCAAGCTATTGTTGCCAAATTGTATAAATTGAATATGCAAAACACAAGCTACAATGTCTATCGTATTGCATTAATAAAAGAAAATAAGTTTCGTGCAGCTCGTTATGGAATTGAAGGAAATATGATAGATTTTGGTTTGCAAAAAGAAGTTGAAACAAAACTTTTAATTGGTGAATTATTAGAATTTATTGAAGATGTTGTAGATGAATTAGGAAGCCGTGAACAAATAGATTATGTTCATACTATTATGAAAAATGGTACTGGTGCCGACAAACAATTAGCAGTATTTGAAAAAACAAATGATTTGTCTAAAGTAGTTGATTTTATAACAGGTGAATTTACAAAAGGGCTTTAATCATACAATAAAATAAAAAAAAATTATATAGATTTTACTATTAAAAAATCAATACATTTGTATTAAGCATAAATCAATACCTACTAAAATGAAAAATCATAACATAAAAATAGCAATTTTGGATATGTATGATGGCGAACCAAATCAAGGTATGCGCTGTATTATTGACATTATCCAAAGATTTAATCATATAGTTAGTTTTAAAGTTTTTGACGTTAGACGAAAAGCCGAAGTTCCTGAAATAGAAAATTTTGATATTTATATTTCAACTGGCGGACCAGGAAATCCATTAGAAGGTGATGGTGTTTGGGATGATTATTATTACCAATTTATTGATTCTTTAGTAAAATGGAATAACGAGAATGAAATCAAAAAACATGTTTTGTTCATTTGTCATTCCTTTCAAATGGCGTGCAAACATTTTGGTTTAGCCGAAATTACCAAGAGAAATGATACATCTTTTGGTGTTATGACTATTCATAAAACTAAGGAAGGTTTTAATGACCCATTATTTGAAGGCTTGCCAGATCCTTTTTATGCCGTTGATTCTCGTGATTATCAAGTTGTACAACCCAAATTGAGTCTTTTTTCTAAAAAAGGAGCTAGAATTATTTCCTTAGAAAAAATTAGAGATCATGTACAATATGAAAGAGCAATTATGGCTGTTCGTTTTTCTAAATATATGGTCGGAACACAATTTCATCCTGAAGCAGACCCAATAAGTTTTATAGCCAATTTGAGAAAAGCTACAGCACGAGAAAAAATAATAAATATGAAAGGAAGAACCAAGTTTAGAAATATGCTTGAGGATTTACTAGATGAAGAAAAGATATACAAGACAAACGATACTTTGATTCCTAATTTTATTCGTATAGCAATTAATGATATTTTGAAAACAAAAAAATCACTTTCAAATTAATATTTACATTCCAATCGTTATTTATACTTTTTTAAATGATAGATAAATACAGAAAATTTTTTAATGAAAGTTTTAGTTTAGAAAAATACCAAGAATTTCAAGACAGTATTTTTTCAGATTTTGATTATTTGCCAACTTTTAGAATGGCAGAAACACCTTTTTTTATTTCAAAAAAACTAAAATCACAATTGATCGAAGGATGCAATGATGTTATTAATTTGATTCAACAAAGCGATTTCAATAATCTAACTGACAAAGCACTAGAATTAAATACAAAAGTTTCGAACGAAGATAATCATACCTCCTTTTTAGCTATTGATTTTGGAATTTGTGAAGAAAATAATGAAATTATTCCAAAACTTATTGAGGTTCAAGGTTTTCCTTCATTATTCAATTATCAATATATAATTTATGATAAATTCAAAAAAATATATCCATTTTTAGAAGAGTTTACACCTTTTATTAACGGAATTTATCCTGAAGAATATATTACTATTTTAGAAGATGTTATATGTAATAATCACCCTAAAGAAAATGTTGTACTCTTAGAAATTGAACCTGAGAAACAAAATACCAAAATTGATTTCTATTATTGTAGAAGAGATATTGGCATTCCGATTGTTTGTGTTACCGAAATCATTAAAAAAGGAAATCAACTTTTTTATTTAAACGAAAAAGGAACAGAAATTCTGATTAAACGAATCTATAATCGAGTTATTTTTGACGAACTAGAATTGCGAAAAGATTTAAAATTAAATTTTAGCTTTTCTGACAATCTTGATGTAGAGTGGGCAGGTCATCCAAATTGGTTTTTTAGAATTAGTAAATATATTTTGCCCTACCTCAAAGGAAAATACTTTATAGAAACAACTTTGTTAAGCGAGCTAAAATCTATTCCTGAAGACCTAGAAAATTATGTTTTGAAACCATTATTTTCATTTTCTGGAAGTGGTGTTATTTTTCACGTTAAAAAAGAAGATATAGAAGCAGTTGTTGAAAAAGAACTTTATATTCTTCAGAAAAAAGTAAATTATATTCCAATTCTTCAATCTCCAGAAGGAAAAGTAAAAGTAGAGGTTCGTGTACTATGTGTTTGGAAAAAAGAGGATAAAACTCCTACTCTACTTTGCAATCTTGTGCGTTTGAGTCGTGGCGAAATGATTGGTGTAAAATTCAATAAAGACAAAGATTGGGTTGGAGGAACATTGGGTTTGTTTGAAAAATAATAATTTATTTTAAACGTTATAAATGATAGTCTCAAAATTTAAAATTGAGGCTTTTTTTTATATAAAATATTCTGAAAATGATATTTATCATTTTATTATATTAAGGTTGAAAATACATTTGTATTTTAATCTAACATTAAAATGAAAAATTCTTTAATTCAAAAATATAATATTCCTGGTCCTAGATATACTAGTCATCCAACGGTGCCTTTTTGGGATGAAAATAGTTTTAGTTATCAAAATTGGACGCATTTAAATAACTACGAAGTAAATAAATATAATTGCGATAGAAATATATATAAATCGGGGGGTAGTTTAATATTTTGTTATCTCTTTTTCTTAGTAAACTCTAAAAATGTAAATGGTTTTATTTCAAATTGATAAGCATTCCTAATCCCATTTGATTGCCATTATAAAATGGTGCAACCATTGCTGAATTGATATTTTTTTTAGATTTAAAAATATGATTGTTAATGTATGGAAACATCCAATAGGCGACTTTGGTACTTAAAATCCCTATTCCTGCGCCTGCAACGACATCGGTTAGCCAATGTTTGTCGTTGTATATTCTGAATATTCCTGTTCCTGTTGCGACTAAATAACCCGATATTCCATACCAAATTGAAACATCTTTGTATTCTTGCCACAAAAATTCTGCACCTGCAAAGGCAGTAGCAGTATGACCTGACGGAAAGGAATTAAAACCGCTTTTGTCTGGTCTTTCTTCTTTTGTAATGTTTTTTAAGGCATAAACTGAGGTTCCTACTAACAAATAAGATGTTCCTAAAATGATGCTTCCATCTCGCAAGTTATTTTTGCCTTTTATCCCTGCGAAATTTAAAGCGTAAACTGACAAAGCAGAAGCGTATTGTGAAAAGTCGTCAATAGTTATTTTTTTATCTATGTTTTCGTTGACTTCTTCTTTTATTCCTGAATTTATAAATTTTAGTCCATCACTTTCAATCCCAATTGTACCGTAACCAATTAAAATTGCTGGAATGATAATTTGTCTGTAGTTAAATTTAATGTTTTCAGTTTTTATATTTTTTAAACTGTCTTTTTGTTGTTCTTGTTGTGCATTTGCGAACAAAAAACTCAAACAAAAAATAAGCGTTACTATTTTATATTTATTTGATTTCATTTTTATTCTTTTGATTGATTTGATAAACTATAAAAAATAAAATTATAAGAAAAATACTTGTGTAAACGTTTCCGAAATTCAAACCTGCTGGTTTGGAAATGTAATTACCAAATGTTGCACCGATTGGGTGAATTATAATTATTGCTAACCAATAGAATAAATCTTTTGAAATTCTTTTATAGTGTAATAATAAAATTGAAATGATTAACAAAAATATTAAAAGAATAGTTCCGCCATCTGCACCGAGAGGCGTGTCGTTAGAAAGAAAATCGCCCGATGTTGTGCCAAACGTACTCGATGTAAGTATAGCAAACCAATAGAGGAATTCTATTTTTATTTCTGCGATTACGCTTGGTTTTCTCGAGATAATTTTAATGGCTAATAGTAGTAATAGGAAAGCAGATATTACTAATAATGAGCCATAAATTGTGCCTAAATTAAGGTCGATGCAAATTAAATCGGCTATGTTTGTTCCGCCAATGTTACCAATTATTATGAGTAACCAATAGAATAATTGATTGAATTTTTTGGCAAAAATTGAATAGGATATAGCACAAACGAAGGTTGACACTAAAATTATTGAGCCGATTTTATAACCTAACCCTAAATCTCTTGAAATATAATTGCCAACAATTTCGCCTGTTGTAGTGGCAATAATCATTAGTACCCAATAGATAAAATTTATTTTTGGTATGTTTTTCATTGTTCGTTGGTTTTTAATTTTTTGTGTGAAAAGTAAATCATTACAGACATAATAATTATTGAAACTATTGATGCTTGTAGTGTTCCTAAATCTAAACCGCCTTTGGTAATTGGTTTGGTTAAAAAGTCTCCAAAGGTTGCGCCAAATGGACGTGTAAAAACAAATGCCAACCAAAACAAAAGTATTTCATTAAGTTTTGTAAGGTAATGTAGTAGGACAACAATAATGATTATTGAAGCTGTAATTAATGCGCCTTGTAGATAGGATAAACCAATAACATCGCCCAAATAATCGCCAAATGCTGTACCGAGACTATTAGAGAATAAAACAGCAATCCAAAAGTATAGTTCTTTAGGTTTTTCGTTGATAGGTGTAGCGTTTAGATTGTTGTATTTTTTGTGCCAAAAATATAATGTTAGTAATAATCCAATAAGTAGAATTAGACTTCCTATTGTATAACCTAAATTTAGACTTCGGTCTATAAAGTCTGAAATTTCAGTACCCAATGTTGTGGTTGCAATGATAACCAACCAAAAGGCAGTTGGTTTGTAGTTTGTGGTTTTTAATTGAACATATAAAAGTGCTATAAAAAACACTAAAGTTATTGCAATTCCTGTTGAATAACCGAGGTTTAAGGTTTGGGCTATAAAATCGCCCAAGGTTTCTCCAAGTGTTGTTGCAACGATTTTCATAAGCCAAAAAAGTATTGTTATTTTGGCTATCTTATTTATTGTTTTTGTTTTGACTATTTCCATTTTT
>JAYTVI010000107.1:0-19541 GCA_043744095.1 Flavobacterium sp. | reverse complement strand
TTCAAAATAAAAATAAATCGTAACGATGCTATGCTTGATTTTTCTTTTTTGAATAAAGAAAAAAAACTTCATTTTCTTTACAGTAAATTCTAACTTTAAATGGTATTAAATCTTCTTCAAATTAGGTAAAAAATAACATACAATTCCTAATATAGGCAAGTAAGAACAAATCTGATATACAAATTGAATGCTGGTATGGTCTGCTAAAATCCCTAACAATGCTGAGCCTAAAGCTGCCATTCCGAAAGCAAAACCATAGAATAATCCTGAAATCATTCCGAGTTTTTTAGGAACTAGTTCTTGTGCATAAACCAACATTGCAGGAAAAGCTGAAGATATTATAATTCCGATAATAATCATCAAAACATCGGTCCAAAATAAATTTACATAAGGTAATAAAAGAGTAAATGGTGTTGCTCCAAAAACGGAAAACCAAATAACATATTTACGTCCAATTTTGTCACCCAATGGTCCGCCAAGAATGGTACCTAATGCATATGCAAAAAGGTAAACAAACATATGATATTGAGCTTGTTGTATGGTTAAATGAAATTTATCTATTACATAAAAAGTATAATAACTCGATAAACTTGCAGAGTAAAAAAACTTAGAAAAAGTAATGACTAAAAGTACACCTATTGCCATTTTTATTTTATGTCTAGATAATGTATGATAGCGAACTGTTTCAACTTTTTTTGATTTAAAAGTGAGATGATTTTGATACCAAAAAGCAATTTTTGTAATAATAGCTAATCCTATAACTGCTGCAATAACAAACCATAAAATGTAGCGTTGCGAATTTGGAACCACTATTAAAGCAACTAATAACGGACCAAGAGCTGTTCCGAAATTTCCTCCAACTTGAAAAATAGATTGTGCCAAACCACGTTTTCCGCCAGAAGCCAAATAAGATACTCTTGCCGATTCTGGATGAAAAATAGCTGATCCAGTACCAATCAACATTACTGATGCTACTATCCAATAAAAAGTAGCTGCATAGGAAAGCAAAATAATTCCGAATGCTGAAAATAACATTCCGTAAATTTGAGAAAATGGTTTTGGCTTTTTATCTGTATAATATCCTACAAAAGGCTGAAATATTGATGCTGTCAATTGAAACGCAAATGTTATGAATCCTATTTGTGTAAAAGACAAATTATAGTTTTCTTTCAAAATTGGATAAACAGAAGGAATTACAGCTTGAATTAAATCATTGAGTAAATGAGCAAAACTGATTGAAAATAAAATAGAATAAACCGTTTTTTCAACTATTTTATTTTTGGTTTCTGTACTAGAATTTGATATCACTTAGTAAAAAATTTGATGTTGCAAATTTAAATTTATTTATGAGGATTGTTTTAATGTTTATTGCAAAGTTTAAAAAGAAAATATTTTATGTAAATTTGTTTTATTCAATTTATAAAACAACTTGGCACAATCATCCAAAAAATCAGCATTAAAAGAAAAAGAAGGCATACCGCAACCAGAAATTGTGAGCAGCCAATCTTCGTCTACTATTCAACAATTTAGAAAAATTCAACCATCAGCAAAAGAACTCATTGAAGGTGTTTTTGATAAAAATATTGCTGCTTTAAGTCGTGCCATTACATTGATAGAAAGTGCCAATGCTGAACATTTAGAAAAAGCAAATGCAATTATTCAAGACTGCTTGCCAAAAGCCAATAAATCGATTCGAATAGGTATTACAGGTGTTCCTGGAGTTGGTAAAAGTACTTTTATTGAAACTTTCGGCAAATACCTTACTTCGTTGGGTAAAAAAGTTTGTGTTTTAGCAGTAGATCCGAGTAGTACCATTTCTCACGGAAGTATTCTTGGAGATAAAACCCGAATGGAAGAATTAGTAAAAGATGAAAATGCATTTATTCGTCCATCAGCATCAGGGGAAACTTTAGGTGGTGTGGCTCGAAAAACTAGAGAAACCATAATTCTTTGTGAAGCTGCAGGTTTTGATACAATTATCATAGAAACTGTTGGTGTTGGTCAAAGTGAAACTGCGGTACATAGTATGGTTGATTTTTTTCTATTACTTAAAATTTCTGGAGCTGGTGACGAATTGCAAGGTATCAAACGTGGTATTATGGAAATGGCAGATGCAATTGTCATCAACAAAGCCGATGGTGATAATATTGCCAAAGCCAAATTGGCTAAGACCGAATTTAATCGTGCTTTGCATATGTTTCCTGCAAAAAAATCGGGTTGGATTCCTACCGCTGCGACTTGTAGTGCCTATACCAAAGAAGGCATTGACGATGTATGGAAAACGATTACCTCCTATTTTGATTTAGTCAAATCGAATGGATATTTTGAAGAAAAACGAAAAAATCAAAACCAATTTTGGATGATGGAAACCATAAACGAACAATTAAAATCTAATTTTTATAATCATCCTGAAATTATCAAACTTTTAGAAGAAAATAAAAAAGCAGTCGCAAATGACAAAATTTCACCTTTTTCAGCTGCTCAGATTTTATTAAAAAAATATTTTAAATAGAAAACTCAAGCATACTGCTTGAGTTTTCTGATAAAAAAACCAATTAACTAAACTAATTTTTAATGATTTTTTGAACTGATTTTCGATTCTCAGCTGTAACTTCCAAAAGATAAACACCTGAGGAAAGATTTGTTAAATCAACTGTTTGAACATTTTCTTTAGACATCTTTGATTGAAGAATTCTCCCGTTCAAATCATATAAAGTGTACTTCTCTATAATTGTATTAGAATTTATAGTTACAAATCCGTTAGTTGGGTTTGGGTACATCGTAAACAAATCTGTTAAAGAACTTTCATTTACACCTAAAGTACAATCGACCATTTGAGCCAAAAATATTGCATTAGGACTCGTTTCAAAACCTGTGTCTAGTAGGACATATCCATTTGCTGTTGGATTACCGTTCAAAGTCACATCGGCACCAGTAGGTATATTGAGTACGCCACTAGTTGCAATCCATGTGCTTGATTGTGTGAGCGTTGTTGTGTATGTTGGTCCAAAAATTGTAATGTTTGGTGTGCATTGCGCCCACGAAGCAAACAAATTTAGGAGCATAAAAACGCTTGTTGTGATTAGCTTTTTCATCCTAATTAGTTTTTAGATCGTAAAGCTTGGTTTTGTTTTTTTAACACTTCGATTTCTTTTTTCATTTCGATCATATAAAGTGTCAATTCTTCTATTTTCTCCATTTGTGTTGCTTGCATTTTACCTAAATCTAAACCTTCTTTTACAAGCTCATCAGCCGAAGGAACATTTGGTAAATGTTTGTATAGATTTATAAAAGATTCAACTTCAGAAAGTGGTTTTAGTTTGTAATCAGAAGCAAAAACATAATCTGCCCAAGCTGGTGAACTTGCAACTGCTACTTTTACTTTTTCGGTTAAAATTCCTTTCTCTACATATAATTTGTAACCTGTTGGAGTTGTAACGTTACCAATACGAACATTTCCATTTTGAATATCTAATTTTTCAATTGGATTTGTTGTGCCAAGACCTAATTTGCCTTGAGCATCCATAGACATATAAGTGGATCCAGTTGAAGATCCTACTATATAACTTCCCCAAGCGAAAAGATCTTTTGAAACCAATGGTCCTGTATTGCTATAATTTCGTGCATCAAATGTCATTGCAGCTTTACGAGTAGTTGTTTGATTATCGTCAGCTTGAATTGTTATGTAGCAATTACTAACATCTCCACTTCCAGCCCAACCTGTTACATCCGACTTAGCTCTAAAAGTAGGAATAAAATAGCCAGAATTATTAGTGGCATTTCCAATACCAGCATAATCATTTACATTATCATCATCAGTTGCTCTAAAATGGTTACCAGTATCAGTATCACTGGTGATACGATTTACTTTTATTGTTCCTTGTGCAACTTCTACATTTCCATCAAAATAACCAGCAAAATGATTTGGAGCTAATGGTGCTAATCCAAAAATTGCTCTATTCCAAGTTGCTGTTGTATTCAACTCTACGTGACCAATTACACCTGCGTTATAAATTCCTACTAAAGAACTTGAATATCCTGAAACCCCAACATTATATCCTGTTGCATCTTTGCCTTCGCCAAAAACACCAACATTATTTAATGGATTGGCTCCATATGACGAACCAACAACACCATACATAGAACCATTTCCTGTACCAGTCACATATCGACCTCTTCCAAAAACACCAACACCATCAAAATCTCCCCAAGAATTTGATCGTTGAATTAATGTCCCAGATTGATCTGTTGCTTCACCATAAATTCCGTTAAAAGTACCATTTCCTCTTATTGCTGGTTTTGGAAAAGTTGTACTAGTCATATTAACTTCAAGTTGTGCATTTTGAGTTGTAGTGTTAATACTTATATTTCCTCCACTACTAATTCTCATTCTTTCTTCACTACTAGTTGCAAATGCCATTGCGTTTGCAATTGGTCTAAAAATACCAAGACCACCACCGCCATCATTTTCAGCAGTTCCAACTGTTGAAACACTACTTTGAAAACCAATTGCAGGATTTGCAGCTGTTTCGCCTTGAGCTGATAAAATTCTTGCGCCACCTGGAGTTGGAGAAAAAGAGGATGAACCAGTAATTTGTTGTCCAAAAGCTCCTGTTGTTGTAACTACAATAATGAATGCAGTTGCTAAAATGTTTAAATTTTTCATAAAATAAAGTTTTGTTTTTCCCTACTCTTGGTTTGGCTTTTCGGGTTGCGCCAGTTTTATAATTTTTATTAAAATTGTTTGTATTTTCCGTTAGTATACAAATAGGCTTCTGCTTTTCTTCTTTTTAATAACCCTGCTAATTCTATTCCGCCTGCAAATTTCCATTTCAAAAATTCGTCGTGAATACTAGGATCATTGGGGTTAATATTTATTTTTTTTAATAATGTTGATGATTTAAAATTTCCTACACCTAAGTTGTAAGTAAAAGAGACCAAAGCATCATATTGCCCTTGAGTAATAGCATCGGTTGTATATGTATCTACGTTTTGCATAAATGTGGCAAGGTCAAACCATAAAAAATCCCTCGCTTGTGTTTTTGTGATTGTATCTCCTTTTTTTACTCTTACTGCATTTGGGTATCTTGTTGTGCCAATGCCTATTGTCCAAACTCCTACAGAGTCTTGATAAGCTTTTAGTTTTAAACCTTCATAGTTTTGTATGAGTTTTAAACATTCGTTTGAAATTGCTGTGATTTTTTTCATAATATTTAGTTTTTTTAATTGTGTTTTTCTAAATAATCAATGGTCTTTAGAAAATCGGATTCTGAATTCAATAAAAATTTTATGTAAATAAGTATTCTGTACATTTTTTTATTTTTGAGAAGTAAAATTTTTAAGTTTTTCATATCTACTATTTTTAGTTGTACTTTTATTTACGTTTTGAATTACTTACAAAACTCTTTGCAAAGTTGAAACAGTTACCTTATAAAATTTTGAGGTAAAAAACCCATTTTATAGAAGAAAAACACTTTTAAAAAAAAAGGTGTTTTTCCTGTAAATTCTTTGTAACTTGCTACCTACTTTTGTTTAAACTTTAAAAAGCAAATACAATGAAACAAGATTTATTACAATCTAAAATTATCTCTGTAGCACAAGCAATAGAAATGCATGAGGAGTACGAAAAAAATCTAGCTCCACTTATTGAAACACGTAATAACGGACAATATCAAGCAACCGAATTTGCTTGGATAGATTTTGATGTATTAAAACAATATGTAGCTATGCTTGAAGATGTTGCCAGTTTAAACAATAAAGAGATATCTGGGGTAAGAATTTATTTTGGTGCTTATCCCGAATCTTCAAAATTTAATAGCTCAGGTTTACCAATTAATTTTCCTGGACGTGAGACTATTTTTATGGCACCAACAATAGAAGTTGCTGCCACTAAATTATCTGATGAGTTTGAAAATCTAGAAAACTTACCTTTCTCAATAGATCCTTATGATACTAATCCTCTTGAAGGAGATTTTGTAATTATCGAAAAATTATTACACGAAAACGATAACGAAGTAATCAATAATATTATTAACGGAAAACAAACTACAAGTCTTATTTTGAACGACTTAGCTTTGACACCGCCACCAAAGGGTCATCAATAAATTCTTATTATCATAATGGATTTTGTAAACTTAGATACACTTTTTATTCGTAATTTTCTTATTAGTTTTCAATTATTTGTAGCAATTATTGCAAGTATTTATTATTATAAATATAAAAACAGTTATCTAAAAAACATAGTATACCTTATTTGGTATGCAACTTTCAATGAGTGTATTGGGTTGTTGTATACCAATTATATTAATGAGAATAATAGTATAGTTTATAATGTTTATCAAATTGTAGAATTCAGTTTTTATTTATTTCTCTACAAAAACATAATTTATAATAAAACAAGCAAGATTTTAATAAAAAGTTTTATTACGATTTATTATACTTCAATAATTATTAATTGTTCTTTTGAAAATTTTTTATGGACCTATTTTTCAAATAATTTTATTTTTGGTGCCTTATTAATTGTGATAGCAATTGTTATGTATTTGATAGAAATATTAAATTCTGAAAAAATAATTTACATCAACAAATCTTTATTATTTTGGATAAGTGTTGCCAATTTGATTTACTATGTACCAAGTATTCCTTTTAAAGTAGTTACAAAATATTATTTAAATTCCCCAACTATACCCTATATTTACCTGATAAATTACTTACTTATTTTTATTGTATTTATTATTTTAACTATAGCATTTATATGGAGCAACAAGGAACAGAAGGATTAATTTTTGCAATAATTGGTTTATTAGGACTTTGTATTATTGTTGTTTTTCTTTTTATGATTTTTCAAAAAAAGAAAAATTTCTTGCTTTTTAAACAAATTGAAGCCAAAAAACAATTTGAAAAAGAAATTATCGAATCACAAATAGAAATAAGAGAACAATCGTTATATAATATTAGTTGGGAATTGCACGATAACATTGGTCAATTGCTTACTCTTGCTAAAATACAATTACAAAATATCCCAATACATCCAGACAACGTTAAGGAAATTAATGATAATTTGACAACAATATTAAATGAAGTTCGAGTATTATCTAAAACGACAAATCCTGATTTTATAAGTAAAATAAAACTTATAGAGGCATTAAAACTAGAAATTGACAGATTTAATAGATTAAATTATATCAAATCTGATTTGAAGATAATTGGCGAACCGTTCGAGATTGATCCCAAAACCGAAATTGTAATTTTTAGAATGTTGCAAGAATTTTTTTCGAATACAATAAAGCATTCAAAAGCAACAGAACTAAATGTTTTGTTAAATTTTGATGCAAATAAAGTATTTATTCTTGCTGTTGATAACGGAATTGGTTTTGACACTTCTTTAGAGACTCAAAACGGAATTGGGATAAATAACATGAAAAAAAGAGGTGCTTTGATTAATGCTAATGTAAATATTGTATCTGAAAAAAATAATGGAACAAAATTAAGTATTGATTATATTAAATTCGAAAAATGAAAAAATATTCGGTTGTAATTGTAGAAGATCATACGCTACTAGCACAAGCTATTGCAGGTGTTGTAAATGGTTTTGAAAATTTTGAAGTTTCTTATTTATGCAAAAATGGTATTGAAGTTACAGAGAAATTTAATCTTATAAACAACTTGCCAGATTTGGTTTTGATGGATGTAAATATGCCAATTATGAATGGTATAGAAACAACAAAATGGATAAATGATAATCATCCTCAAGTACATGTTTTAGCTTTGACAGTTGAAGAAAATGAAACGACTATTCTAAAAATGATTCGTTCGGGTGCAAAAGGGTATTTACTCAAAGATGTAGACAAAAACACACTAGAAATGGCATTATTAAGAATAATGGAAACTGGTATCTATCATTCTCATACAGTAACTGATGTTTTATTGAATTCAATTAATGGTAAATCAGTAGATATTAACTTAAAAGATTCTGAAACAGTGTTTCTTAACCTTATTTGTACAGAACTTACTTATAAAGAAATAGCCGACAAAATGAATCTTAGTCCTAAAACTATAGATGGTTATAGAGACAATCTATTTGTAAAATTGAATGTAAAAAACAGAATAGGATTGGTTCTTTATGCTATAAAACAGAAAATATTTATTCAATAATACAAAAATCACTCCTTTTCATAACGTTCCATTTCGCGATCATAAAAATCGTTAGCTTGCACAATCAAACCTTCCGTTACAGAATTGATTCTTATACCATCAAGACTATTTTAACCATTACATCTACATAATAAAACGCACCCTTTTTTTAAAAAACTATACCACTATCTTTCCTTTTAATTTTTAATGAGTTTTAAAATAGTCTTTTCATTATTTTTAGCTTGTATCTGAATAAAATAATTTCCATTTTTCATACTTCCAATATTTATATTTTCATTAAAATTTGATTTACCTCTCAATACAATTCTACCTATTAAATCAACAATTTTATATTCAAAATTAGCATTGTCTTTCTCATTATTTTGTATTGTAATGAAATCATTAGCTGGATTTGGAAATAATTTAATGTTTGAATTATTTATATGATTTAAATTATTAATTGATAATGGGTTATCAGAACAACAAGAGCTTCCTAAACCTTGAATTTGAATTACTTCCGAACTTGTTAATGCTCTGTTATATATTAGTATATCATCTAAATCACCTGTATAATCTTTTCCAATTAAAAGATTTCCAATATTTGCAGAAATACTACCACAAGGTCCGTGTGTGTTGTTGTCCAAAACACCATCTACATAAACATTGTAGGAAGTACCATCATAAACAAAAGCAATATGATGCCAATTATTTGAAATTGTATTGAGTAAAGTATTACAATCTGGTAAGGTAGAAGTTTGCCAATGACTATTCATATCAAAACCTACAACTACTTTTCGGCAATCGTATAATCCCATTGACCATTGACCATAGGTGTCGGGACAATGGAGTGTGTTGTCTCTACCAATTAATTGTTCATAATCACCAATAGGTCTTGGTCCTAAAGGTTGATACCATAATGAAATTGAAAATGGAGATGTAGTTAAATTATCTAGAAATGATGGTGATATAATTTGTAATTTTTCATTATTTGCCTTTGTAAAATTAAAAGCACAATCTACATTTCCGTTTCTATCTCTTGTAGAATGTGCTGTGGTTATGTTGGTTAAATGATGCCCGTTACCAGAATAATCATTGAGACTGCCTCCACCAAATGGATAGTAGGCAAGTAGTCCTGTTGTAAGTGTTGTAGTGCCACTTCCATAACAAGGTAAATTTGATGGACAAGCTGTACCACATATAGTTGTTACAACTGGATTAGTAATTGTTTTGAGGGGTGTTATAGAAATTGAATTTATTGGTATCGTAATTTCTATCATATTAGTTGGTAATAAAGAAGTTACTGTATCATCGAACTCATCGATAGGTATAGATGTATAATCACATAAACTGGTTAACAAATTAGATGTAAATCTTGTGATACCTGCTGTATACATACCCAGTACAAAATCATTTGTAGGTGTAATTTTAAGACCCGTAACTCCTTGATTTAAACTATTATTAAAAACTAGTAATTCGCTTAATTTATTTCCATTACCATTCACTTTAAAAATATAATTACCACTTGCATAAACTGAACCACCAAGTCCTTGATCTACAAAACCTGCTATTAGAATATCTCCCGTGGGAGTAAATTCCATATTATTTGGAATTTGATTTGCAACATAGAGTACCGAACTTGAAGGAGAAACATAAGTTTTTTTCCACCATATTCCAAAAGAATCAATTTTAAATAAACTCAGTCTATTTAAAGAATTTGGTATTGCTGGCATATACCTATAATCATGATTTTCTATTGCTACAATATATTGACCGCTAATTGTTTGAATAATTTCTTTTACAGTAGCACCTTCTGTAAAATATCTTCCATCTACAATAATTCCCGCAGAATCCAAAAATGCCAAAATTGGAGTATATGAATAACTCGGAGTTGCCAATGGATCACTAAAATATTTATTCATAAAAGAAAATCCACCCAAAATATAACCACTTCCAATACTTAATATTCTATTGAAGCTGCAACGAACATCTAAATCAGCAGATTCTAATGGAACTCGATTTATCTCTTTAGAACTTATTAAGTTGCCATTTGTTTCGTCTATTTGTATTAATGCATTATTGGCATTAAAGCCGCCACTTCCATAACCAGTTAAAATAATCACTTCACTTCCTTTTTGTACAAAATCACACGGAGATCCATATAGAAGCTCATACTTTTTTGACCAAATAATATTACCAATTGCATCAATTTTCATTCCAATAGTGTCATAACCAAAAGTACCACAAACTAAAAAATTGCCATCTGAAAGTTGTTTAATAACCGTTCCTTTTGAGTTTGCACCAAAATCATAGTCAAAAGACCATTCTATACATCCTTCATTATTTAATTTAGTAACATTCAAATTAGTTCCATTATTGCTTGTTTGTATAGAACCATTGTCATTTGTAGCATAACTTCCTGATTTATATGCAGAATAATAACCACTTGAAGCTCCATTAAGTGAACTATATTTTTTTGTATATTCTTGAGCGTATAAAGATTTTGAAAAGAGGATAAAAAATAAAAGAATTACTATTTTTTTCATAAAATTTGAGTTAAATTTACCCTAATGAGATAATCTTTGTCTAAAAAACATTCTATAAACATAGAAAAAATTTTAATATTTTAACATTTTAATATTTTTAAATGTAGTTTATCAATATTGATATTTATACATATTAGTTTACAAAATATTAACTGCTATTGAATTAGTTTCACCTAAAAAGAGAATGACACACTATTTTTGAGGATTTTTGACTTTATTTTCTGTTAACGTTTGAAGTCTTATTCGATTTACAAAAAATCAGTTAATAAAAAAAATGCATTAATACAAAAATCACTCCTTCTCATAACGTTCCATTTCGCGATCATAAAAATCGTTAGCTTGCACAATCAAACCTTCCATTTCATCGTTGAGTTCAGCTTCGTCAAGGTCTTCGGCTTCTTCCATAAACTCAACCTCATCGTCTTTTAGATTGATAATAAATCGAGGGTAATCTAAATGAATGATAAAAATATCTTCAGGAAAATCAGTGTTATCTCCAAGTAAAAATTTAGGTAATTCCATAATGTTGTTGATTTGATATTTGGTTATTTTAAAATGTTTTTCTTAATCTTCAAATAACCGAATAAACTTTATAAAAATCTATTTATCAGATAAAATAACTGGTGTATTCTTGCCATTCATAAAAATAATTTTTGTGTTTGGAGAAGCTGCCAATTCTTTTTGTGCTTTTATTTGTTCGTATTGCAATTGTTTGTCTGACAATCCTGTAGAAATAATTCTTTGATAATCGGCAATACCTTGTGCTTCTACCCTTTTCCTTTCTGCTTCTTGTTTTTCTTTTTGAAGTACAAATGTCATTTTTTGAGCATCTTGTTCAGCGTTAATTTTACTTTCGATAGTGGTTTTTACAGATGCAGGTAAATTGATATTTCGAATCAATAATTGTTCTAAAATCAGACCTCTTTTTTTGAAATCGGTTTCAATACTTTTAAAAATACGTTGCTGAAACTCTTCTCTTTTTGTAGAATATAAAGCTACAGCATCATAATAAACCGCGTTGTCACGAATACGTGTTCTAGTGACAGGACGCACAATTTTATCGATATAATTCTCTCCAATTCCTTTTAATATTTTTGGAGCATCATTTGGAATCACTCTATACAAAACTGTCAAGTCTATAACTACCTCAAGACCATCATTAGACAATACCCGTATAGCATCGTCTCCTTCTTGTGCTCCTTCGCTATGTACAGCAGACATGGTATAATTTTGCGTTTGAATATCAAAAGTTGTAATGTCCAATAAAGGATTTATTACATGCAAACCACTTTCTAAAACATCTGGCTGAACACTACCATAAAGTGACTGTACCCCTACTTTTCCGGCATCAATTTGTTTGAACATTGTAGAGAAAATCCCTAATAAGATTAAAACTACACCTACAATTTTAAGTAGATTTGAAAACGGTGACAACGGATTGTTTATATTTTTTTTTAACGAAAAACTTACAATCCATAAGATAACTCCAATAATAATAAATAGTATCATTTTTTATGTATTTAATTTATACGGTGATTATACGTTAAATTATAATTTAAGTTACATTTAAAATGAAATGTTTATTTAACTACAGCTTCTGCTTCAAGTTTTTTAGTAAGTTTTGCAAATCGAATATACAAAAACAGTGCAGCAACAGTTAATCCTGCTAAAAGTCCTATCCAAATTCCAGTGGTTTTCAAATCGGTATATTTTCCTAAAAAATAAGAAATAGGGAAACCAACAACCCAATAGGCTACAAAAGTGATGTACATCGGAATTTTTACATCTTGCAAACCACGCAATGCACCTAAAACAACAACTTGTATTCCGTCTGAAATTTGAAAAACTGCTGCTACCAATAATAATCTTGAGGCAATACCTATAACTTCTTGATTGTCTAACGCCAAATTTGAATCGTGCATATTTAAAAACAAATGAGGAAGAAAATTATGCAATATCACAAAAGTTATAGCAAAAACAGATTCTACAATAACCGCTAATAAAAATATAGATTTTGCAATAATAATTAAATTCTTATAATCATTTAGTCCTTTTTGATTACTAATTCTAATCATTGCTGTAACACTCAAACCCATCGCAAACATAAAAGTTACAGTTGCCAATGTCAATGCTATTTGATTTGCAGCTTGATCGTTTTTGCTAATAGAACCAGAAAGCCAAATAGCAGCTGTAAACAATGCTACCTCAAACAACATTTGCATGGCTGAAGGAAAACCAAGGTCGAATATTTTTTTAAGCATCGATTTTCTAATTTCATTAAATTTAAAATTCTTGAAATACTGACTGAGTTCTTTGTTTTTTCGTAGAAGTAAATCCATAAAAACTACCATCATAATTCTAGAAATTACAGTTCCTAGTGCAGCTCCAAGAATTCCTAATTTCGGAAAAATCCAAACACCATAAATCAACACATAATTAAAAAAAATATGTACGACATTTGCCATAAATATGGCATACATCGAGTACTTAGTTTTAGACAAACCATCTGCAAATTGCTTGTATCCTTGATATATTATAACCGGAATTAATGAAAATGCAACCCAATCTATATAGGGAGTTGCGAGGTTAACAACTTCTTGAGGTTGATGCATCAATAGCATTATTGGTTTTGCCAAAACAACCAAAATAAATAATGCAACACCCAAAACTGTGCATAAAAGCATTCCGTGATGAAAAGCAGAACGAATCTTTTTATGATTTTTTTCAGCGTCTGCTTCGGCAATTATAGGAGTGATTGCAGTAGAAAATCCTATTCCGAGTGACATTGCAATAAAAATAAAACTATTTCCAAGAGAAACTGCCGCCAATTCTGTAGCACCCAAATTTCCAACCATAATATTATCGACAATTCCTATCAAAGTATGTCCTAACATTCCTAAAATTACTGGATATGCTAATTTTAAATTATACGAAAACTCTTTGGTATATATTGATAAGTTCATTTTGCGTGTTTGGTTGCAAAAATAAGACAGTTATAGGTAACTAAATTGAAAATTTAAAATAAATACATAAATTTGTTTAACTTTGCGAAATGTAAATAATATACTTTATGAAAAAAATATTACTCCTAATAATAACAATATCATTTGGAAATTCTCAAGCTCAAACTATTTTTCAAGATGATTTTTCAACCTATACAATTGGTCAAGAATTAAATGGTCAAGGCGTTTGGACAAATAATTCAGCTGCACCAAATGTTGGAATTGGTTCTTGTCTTCCGCCAAGTTCAGGCACATGCAGTAATGCAAAAATTCTAGACCAAGCTTTAAGTTATTTAAATTTTGGGACTTCAACAAAAAGCCTTGAAATAGGACCAATAAAAGATGGTGTAGCAAGAGCAATTACTCCTATGGTCACTAGTGGAGATTTGTATATAGCTGTAGTTTTGAATCTTGCAACTGCACCAGCAACAAGTCCTTCAGATTTTTTTAGAATCAATAATGGTGGTAATGGTACAGGTTCTGAAGTTGCTTTTAGAATGCTGGTTCAAGATGCTGGTTTTGGTTATAAAGTAGGAATAAGAAAAGGTGATTCTATCAACACAACTGCCTTTACAACAGATTTATATAATTATAATGAAAATGTATTGATAGTTTTAAAATATTCTAAATTGGCAGGTACAAACGACGATATTTTGAATGTGTATGTCAATCCAGATTTTGCTTTTGGCGAACCAGCTACACCTTCTGCAACTACTACCAACGGATTTGATCAATCGGGTTATATTGACCGCTATATTTTTAGACAAAATTATAATATTGTAGCTTCAATGCCAACTGGTTATGCTGGTTTGTCGAGTTCGTCTTTAAATTGGGAAGGATTAGGATTTATTTCTTTAGGTCTAAACCAATACAATGCAGAAAATGCTTTTGTAGCCTCTATAACTACTCAAAATGTATTGATGTTAGATTCTAAAATAAAATTAGAAAATGCAGTTTTGAAATTATATACAATAACAGGTTCATTAATTGAAGATAGACGAATTTCAATCTCAAAAGGAAAGTCAGAAATAGGAAATTTTTCTAATCTAGAAACTGGAATTTATATTC
This sequence comes from Flavobacterium sp., assembly GCA_043744095.1. Lineage (GTDB taxonomy): Bacteria > Bacteroidota > Bacteroidia > Flavobacteriales > Flavobacteriaceae > Flavobacterium. Next base: position 4,795 of record JAYTVI010000107.1, on the reverse strand, counting down.
TAAAACTAACCGATAATTCAGGTAAAAATTATACTCAAAAATTAATAATCAAATAAAATAAATAAAAAATGAAACTTAAAATTACTCTTTTACTAGCAATTTTATCTATTGCTTCTAATGCTCAAAATATATTTAGTGATGATTTTGCTTCCTATTTCACCGGAATTGATTTAAATGGTCAAGGCAGTTGGTCAAACAATACTTCCAATCCAGGTGGACTTGGTGCCTCACAAGGTGGTGGAATTAACAATACTAAAGTATTAGCAAATCCTGTTGCTTATACAGGTTATGGTAATTCTGATGTTTCTATTGAAATTAAACCTGATTCTGATGGTTGTGGTAGAGGATTTACTCCAACTACAACTGGAAATTTGTATTTAGGTTTTGTCATAAACTTGAGTACTACTCTTCAAGATTCTCAAAATACAAATGACTTTATTCGTTTAATGAGTGGTGGAAATTATAATACCTCTTTAAGAGTCTATGCAGTTCCTAACTCAGGAGCTTTTCAAATTGGAGTTGCCAAAAATAGTGGAACCAGAGTTTACTCACCTTTAGCATACAATTTTAACCAGAATCATTTAGTAATTATTAAATACACAATCAATTCGGGAACCAATGATGACTTAATATCGGTATATATTGACCCCACATATTCAAGTGGCGAACCTGCTACTACTACTTTTTCTAGTAATTTGGGAACTGATTTAGTCAATGCAATAGGAATTGATAGAATAGGAATAAGACAGCAATGGACTGCTATGCCAACTGGTAAAATGGGACTCATAAGTGTTGCAAATACTTGGGAAAGTTTAGGATTTTTACCATTATATTTAAACGAGTTTACAAACAATACATTTTTTGTAGAATCAAACAATATAAAAAACGGAGTTTTAAATATAAATTCAACTATTTCTTTAGAAAATGCTGTAATTTCTATTTATGATATTCAAGGAAGAACGATAGAAACTAAAACAACTTCTCTATCCGAAAATGAAAATAATATTTCCATAAATTCTATTACTACCGCAGGAGTTTATATTGTGGAAATAATAACAGACGAGAAAAGATTTACTCAAAAAATTGTAATAAAATAATCAAATATATAAAAAATGCGCTAATGCGCATTTTTTACTTTTCATCAAGTTTTTTTCGCAAATATAAAATTTCATCTTTTAAAGTTTTAATTTGAGCTTTATAAGACTCTCTTTCCTCTTTAAAACTCTCATTGAAAAATTTCTTGACTTTAAAAAAACCTTTCGAATTTTCATTAAATGTATTATTAAATACCTTCTTTTCATCAAAATTCATTATGTCAAGAACTTCCATTTCAAAAACAGATGCTATTTCGTTTAAAGTATCGACAGTAACTTTTGTTTTACAATTTTCAATATCCGAATAAGCAGGTTGAGATATTTTTAATTTCTCAGCTACATAATCTTGAGAATATCCTTTTATGGTTCTAATTTTTCTGATTTTTTCCCCTATCATTTTTTTAAATTTTTATCAAATATAAAAATAATTTATAAGTTTTGCCTATTATTAATTAGTAAAACAACTCATTTATATGAAAAGGATTAATTAAATTTACAAATGTTAAACAAAATAATAAAAACAATTATGAAAACAAAACACTTAATTTTACTGCTATTCAGCGTAACAAATTATCACTTTTCAAATGCTCAAGTAACTACTGCAAGTAATACTGTAGCAGCAACTGCATATTTAGGTAGTGGTGCAACAAGTAACTTTGATGTAATATTTAAACGAAATAATATTTCGGCAGGTTTATTGTCTACAACAAAAACATTTTTTGGAGTAAATTCAAACGCGATGCCAAATAGTACTTCAATAGGTGTAAGCGCTGGTCAATTTTCATCTGGAACAGGAAATAATACATACATAGGAAACAATGCAGGTAAAGGGCAAAGTGCTTCTGTATTAAATAGTGGGATAGGTAATGTCTTTTTAGGTCAAGATACTGGCATTATTAACACAAGTGGCTTTAATAATTTTTTTGCTGGTTCATCAGCAGGTAATAGTAATACTACTGGTACAAAAAATGTTTATTTAGGAACATCAGCTGGTAACGCTAATAATGGTTCTGATAATGTTTTTATTGGATACAGTTCAAGTATGTTTTCAACTGCAAGTAAAAATGTTTGTATAGGATCGTCAACCACATCCATCGGCGGTATAGGAAATGTTTGTCTTGGTTATGGTTCATCTTATGATGCTAGTTTAGGTGATTACAATACATTTTTAGGACATTTTAGCGGTTGGCAAGCTACTGGCTCAAGAAATATTTATATAGGAAATTATGCCGGCAACAATGTAAATGACAGCGACAAATTATTTATTGAAAATTCAACTAATCAAACTTTTAATCCATTAATTTGGGGAGATTTTGCTTTGGATCGATTAAAATTTAATGCTAAAGTAGGTATTGGCGGAAATAGCACAACAGGTTTTTCAAATTTTCCAACCAATGCTGGGAACGTAAATGTTTCAGCATATAATTTATTTGTAAAAGGTGGTATTTTAACCGAAGAAGTTAGAATAAGTACATCAACCACTTGGGCAGATTATGTTTTTAATAAAGATTATAAATTAAAACCACTCAGTGAGGTAGAGAAATTTATCAATAAAAATGGTCATTTACCAAATGTGCCATCTGCAAAACAAGTAAAAGAAGAAGGAATTGAACTTGGTAATATGGCAAAAATTCAACAAGAAAAAATTGAAGAGTTGACTTTATATATAATTGAGCAAAATAAACAATTAGAAGCTCAAAATAAAAGAATAGAAAAATTGGAATCACTTTTATTGAATAGAAAATAATCAAAAACGAACTTTTTATTTAACATAATTATGAAAAAATATAATTTAATTGGGTTTTTTTTGTTTTTTATATTTTCAATTTATGGGCAAATTCCGAACCTTCAAAATTCTAATTGGATTTTTGGAGTAAATACTGGAATACAAATAAACACAAACAATACAACTCCATCACAAATTACACTTCCCGTATCTATTCCATTTTATCCTGGTGAAGGATCTGCATCTGTCTCTGCAAAAAATGGTAATTTATTATTTTTTACAGATGGACAGAGTTTGTGGCAAAAATGGAATAATAGCTATACTTTAATTACAAATCAATTAAAAGGAAATACCTCAAGTAGTCAAAATGCAATAATTATACCTAGACCAAATCACAGAGATAATTATTATATTGTTTCTATTGATGGTACTTCAGGATATAATAAAGGTCTATATTACTCTGAAATTAATTTATCAAATGGCATTGGGCAAATGGTATCATTAAATATACCCTTAAAAGACCAAAATCTAAATTTAATTAATGAATCATATTTAAATAGGTCGGAAGCAATAACTTCAACATTAGATTATAATAATATTGACTATTGGGTTGTGACTCATGTTGTGAATAATAGTAATTCAACTTTTTTAAGTTATCATATTACTGAAAATGGTTTTGAAACTACTCCAAGTACATTTCTAATAACGCCTAATTTAGATATTAATAAATGGGTTCTTTCACTAAAGATTTCCCAAAGCACAACATCAAATATTAATTTTGCTTTTTCTACTTATGAATCTGATTTATTTGTTGGTAACTTTAATCATTTTAGTGGTAACTTAACTTTAAATTCATTACCAGTTGGCGCAAACATTCCATGGGATGGATATTTACATGGCATAGAATTTTCAAATAATAAACTTTTCTATTCTAATCAAAATCTTACTACTAATCCGCATGCTAAAATATCATACATCACAATTGATCCATTGAATATTAATAGTATCACAACTTTGGCAACAATTTTTAGTAATACAGGATCTTTTACTTATCAATTACAACTTAACGATTTAAATAAAAATCAAATTTTTTGTGCTAATTATGGTACAACTAACCTATCAACAATTAATTATGATGGTATAAATTCTCCAAGTATTTTGCTAAACAATATACCATTAAGTAATTTGTGTAGAGCTGGATTACCACAAATCGTACCATATCATTTAACAAAAAATTGTGTTCCTGTTCTTAATATTACATCACCAAATTATGATGTATATTCCTTCCAAACTGACAACAACCAATCTTCAGTTCTTATTAATTCTTCAAATTATATAGCATCAGACAGTGAGAGTAATAATAGTTCAGGTGGTGCAATTGTTTTATCCAATGGGTTTTATGCAGCAAATGGTTCAAAATACAAAGCTTTTATTAGTCCTTGTTCAACTCCTATCATTGCAGGAAAAATTAAAAATACAACTGTTGATAATTTTAGATTAGTAAAAAGTATTAAAGAATTTTTAATCATTCCAAATCCAGCTTCAAATTTTATTTCATTAAAAACTATTAGTAACAACTTTAATAAAATTATTATTACATCAATAGATGGAAAAACAATTTATAATACTTCTATTGATAATTCAACTGAATATAATATTGACATTTCTTTATTTCCAAATGGATTATATATTATTTCTATTTTATTTGAAAATGGTGAAACAGTTTCTAAAAAACTAATTAAAAACTAATTAATTGATTTGAATTTACCCGAAATTAAAAATGCTGTAAAAAAAATTCAGAGCATTTTTTTTTGTTCCCAAAACCCTGTTAGAATTTAAAAAATCTAACAGAGGTATTTATTTATAAAAATTAAGCTTTCAATTGCTTTTTATATTCCTCAATATTTGCAGCTACTTTAGGGTCAAGTTTGGGTTCATCAATATCGGTAAGTTTGTCCATTTCTTCCCAAATAAT
>JAYTVI010000106.1:0-5204 GCA_043744095.1 Flavobacterium sp. | reverse complement strand
AAAGGACACGCTCGATTATTGTAATTTATAAAGATAAAATTATAGCCGAAAAATATGCTCCTGGTTTTGACAAAAACTCAAGAATTTTAGGCTGGTCGATGACAAAGAGTATTACTGGAACAATTTATGGAATTCTACAAAAGCAAGGCAAAATTGATATTATGAAACCTGCTCCAATTGCAGAGTGGGCAAACGATGAGCGCAAAAACATTACACTTAACGATTTGCTTCATATGAATTCTGGTTTGGAATGGGGAGAAAATTATGAGAAAATTTCAGATGCAACTACCATGCTTTTTCAAGCAGAAGATATGAGCCAATCGCAACTTGAAAAACCAGCAACTTTCAAACCCAACTCTCACTGGAATTATTCGTCAGGAACTACTAATTTATTATCAGGAATTTTGAGAAAACAGTTCAAAAACCACCAAGAATATTTAGATTTTTGGTATGGTGCTTTACTTGACAAAATCGGAATGAATTCGGCAGTTATAGAAACCGATATGGTAGGAAATTTTGTAGGTTCGTCCTATGGTTGGGCAACAACAAGAGATTGGGCAAAATTTGGATTGTTATACTTGCATAATGGCAACTGGAAAGGCGAACAATTGTTTGATAAAAATTGGTCTAACTATGTAGCAACTCCAACAAATACCTCAAACGGAAATTATGGCGCACAGTTTTGGCTAAATGCTGGCGGAAGATTTCCTGATGTTCCTCGTGATATGTATTATGCAAGTGGTTTTCAAGGGCAAATGGTGGCGATTTTCCCAAGTCAAGATTTAGTAATTGTAAGAATGGGATTGGTAGAAGATCCTAAATTTGATTTTAATGGATTGTTGAGTGGTGTTTTTTCTTCTTTAACCGCAAAGAACACAAAGTAAAAAGCCCAAGGTTCGCAAAGATTAAAAAACTTGAAATTTTAATATTTTTTGCTGTTTTCTTAAACAAAAACACTCTTATTTAAGTTTTTTGGCGTTTTTCTTAAACAACAAATTTTTTATTTAAGTTTTTTGGTATTTTTCTTAAATAAGAGTATCTTTGTTTAAGTTTTAAAAATAAATAAATGGACACTTTTGTTTCAGGTCAATATATTAACCAAGTTTATTATAAAAGCTTTCAACCATATCCAATAAATAAAAATTGGATTTTAAATAATATGGAAGTTATTCAGTTATTAAGTAAAGCTGATAGACATCTTGGACGATTAGATATGTATTCAGAATATGTAAATATTGATTTATTTATAAGAATGCATATTGCAAAAGAAGCCACGCAATCCTCAAAAATAGAAGGTACACAAACCAATATGGAAGAAGCTTTTTTGAAAAAAGAAGAAATTGCATACGAAAAAAGAGACGATTGGGAAGAGGTTCAAAACTATATTGGCGCAATGAATGAAGCGGTTAAAATGCTACACAGATTGCCTTTTTCATCAAGATTAATAAAACAAACACATAAAATTTTACTTCAAGGAGTAAGAGGTGAACACAAACTTCATGGTGAATATAGAACAAGTCAAAACTGGATTGGTGGCGCAAGTATTGATGATGCTGTATTTATTCCGCCATTTCATAGCACAATTAACGAATTGATATCTGATTTAGAGATTTTTGCAAATGATGAAATTAATCCGTTACCTGATTTAATTAAAATAGCAATAATTCATTATCAATTTGAAACCATTCATCCTTTTTTAGATGGTAACGGTAGAGTTGGTCGATTACTTATAACTATTTACCTTGTTAGCAAAGGAATTTTAAAACAACCAATTCTTTATTTATCTGATTTTTTTGAAAAAAACAGAATGTTGTATTATGATAATCTTATGCGAACAAGAACGCATAACGACATTAATCAATGGTTAAAATTTTTCTTAACAGGTGTAATTGAAACATCAAAAAAAGGCGTTACAACTTTTGATGGAATTCTTCAACTGCAAAAAACGTTGGAAGAAAAACTCAAAACATTAGGCAACAGAAATGTTGATGCACGAAAAGTGGTGGATTATCTTTATAATCAACCTATTATCGAAATTAATAAAGTAGAAGAATTAATACAAAAATCGTCTGTTACGGGATATAAATTGCTTGCAGATTTAGAAAAATTAAACATAATTAAAGAAATATCTGGCGCAGAACGAAATAAATTGTTTGTTTTTAAAGATTATATTGAATTATTTAATCAGGATTAATTACAATAGTTTTGAAGTAATAACTTGGTTAGTGTCCAAAAAAAAAGAAAAGAAGATCCTGAATTTGATTTTAATGAGTTATTGAGTGAAATTGTAAATAGCTTAACATCAAACATTAAAAACTAAATTTGACCAATTCAATTCAACAAGTACTATGTTATTTAATAGTTTAGAATTTATTATTTTATTGTTTTTTATAGTTATTCTTGTATTCCTATTTAGAAAAGTTTACTTGATACAAAAATATATCCTTTTTTTATCGAGTTTGTTTTTTTATGCTTACTGGGATTGGCGGTTTTTGAGCATATTGCTATTGAGTATTACTGTAAATTTTTATTTTTCTCAACAATTTAATTTAAATTCAAGAAATAGAAAGTTTCTTTTTTATTTTGGACTTTTTTATAATTTTTCAGTATTGCTTTTTTTTAAATATTTCTATTTTTTTCAAGATACAATAACTCATTTTCTAGAACTATTTAATTATAAAATTAATACTACAAAACTTTCTATTATTCTACCTATTGGGATTTCTTTTTATACTTTTCAAGCAGTTTCATATTTGATTGATGTTTATAAACAAAAAACCGATCCTATTAAAAACATTATAGATTTTGGTTTATTTTTAAGTTTCTTCCCTCAGATAATTGCTGGTCCAATAGAACGAAAAAATGATTTGTTTCCGCAATTGCAACATCATTTTAAGCCAAACAAACAACAAATAACAGAAGGTTTTTATTTATTTACAATTGGGTTGTTACAAAAATTACTTATTGGTGATGCTTGTGGCAAAATAGTTGACGCCATATATTATGATTTTACACCGTACCATTCTTTCGAGATATTTTGTGCTAGTTTGTTGTTCACTTTTCAAATCTATGCTGATTTTGCAGGTTATTCAAATATGGCTAGAGGAATAGGACTGTTTTTTGGGATAGAATTATCTAAAAACTTTGCTCAACCTTATTTTTCAAAAAACATTCAAGAATTTTGGAGAAGATGGCATATTACTTTATCAACCTGGTTTAAAGATTATTTGTATATTCCTTTAGGAGGAAACCAAACAACAAAAAAAAGAATGTTTATCAACATTATTATTGTGATGATTATTGCTGGATTTTGGCATGGTGCAGGATGGAATTATATAATTTGGGGGTTTTACAACGGAATATTGTTAGTACTCTATCAATTTTTTAAATCATTTAATATCAATGCTTTTATTGGGGTTTTAGTTACTTTCATTTTAGTTTGGTTGGGTTGGTTATTTTTTAGAATTGATTCTCTTTTGCAATTTGAAATATTAATTCATAAAATGACCCATTTTACTTTTGGCGAATACTATTTGCGTTACTTAAAAATGGTTTTTAGTTTTGGATTTGCCTTGTTTTTTATAGATTGGTTGCAGATAAAATACAAAAATGATTCGATTTTAATCAAACTTAAAAATCAAAGTCTTGCATTCGGATTAGCATTAAGCATTTTTTTAATTTGCATAATTTCTTTGATAAACAATAAACCTAATCCTTTTATCTATTTTCAATTTTGAAACATAATTTATTAAAAATAGTTTGGTTTTGCTTTGGCATTATTTTTACAATAATAGCTTTAGAATTATACCTAAAAGGCACAGAAATTAAACTTCCTTATAAAAAATTTGATAGTGTTTTTGGAAGTTCGTATCAAACAAACAAAGCAATTCATATTCATAAAGAAGGCTTTTTTTTAGGAAAAACAAATAAGTTTGGATTTGTTGGATACATTGATGGATTCTCTTCAAAAAATTACAACATTGCTTTTTATGGAGACTCTTTTACAGAAGCTTTTCAGCTAAATGAGGAAAATAATTTCACATCGCTTTTAGAAAAAGAATTAAATAAAAAAACAAATATTAAAACAACTGTTTTAAATTTTGGAATTAGTAATGTTTTACTAAAAGACATTTACATCAGAAAGAAAACTTTGGGTTCAAAATTTAAAACTAATTTAAATGTATATTTTCTTGACAATATCCAGTTTATTCAATATTCAGAAGGTGTTTTTAATGGCTTAGATGTAAAAGAAAACTACAAAAAACTGCAACTTATACCCAGTAATTCAAAATCGTTTTTACTTTATAAAAAAATTGCTTTTTTTGTCGAAAACTCTTCTTGTCTAAACCTGTTTTTGGATATGATTTTTGTTCTAAAAAGAAATCAGTTTTCATTATTTGAAACAAAATCAAATTCTTCTAAAATATTTGACACATCAATAAACAATGTTGATAGGTATGATATTATGCCAAAAATTAACAATTTGATTTTGAATGAACTAGAAAAAGAAAATTCTATAATAATTTTTAAAGAAACTATTGACCCTAAAGTAAGAAAACTATTAAAAACATATAAAATACCAGTTTTTGAATGCAAACCTATTTTAGATTCTTTGAGAAATAAAGGTATTAATCCGTACTATTGGGAAAGAACAAAAACCATTGGACATTTTAATCAAATTACACATAAAGTCTTGGCTAAGCACTTTTCGAATATCATCTTAAATTATAAAAAAACTATGAAAAGTGATTTATTTACAAATCAAAACCCAAATTAACACCCAATTTTGTAGCGATGATTTTTGTAATTCGTTGTTTTAGTTCTGGTATTTTGATGCTTTCAATAACTTCGTTGCTAAAAGCGTACATCAATAATGCTTTTGCTTCTTTTTTCGGAATTCCTCTTTGTTGCATATAAAACATTGCCGATTCGTCAAGTTGACCAATAGTACATCCGTGAGAACATTTTACATCATCTGCAAAAATTTCGAGTTGTGGTTTGGCATTTATTGTGGCTTTATCTCCAATAAGTATATTGTTGTTTTGTTGAAAAGCATCTGTTTTTTGAGCTTCTCTTTCTACATAAATTTTTCCGTTGAAAACACCTGTTGCGTTATCCGACAAAATTGTCTTGTAGTTTTGATGGCTTTCACAATTGGGTGTTGCATGATTTACAAGTGTGTAATGATCAACGTGTTGCTTGTC
>JAYTVI010000105.1:0-19573 GCA_043744095.1 Flavobacterium sp. | reverse complement strand
TTGGCAAAATATTCTGTGACTCCTTCATACATCCATAAATGTTCAGACATTTTAGGAACATTATAATCAAAATTCTGAATTTCTTTTGAATGTATGGTTAATGGGGTTACAATATGGAAAAATTCGTGCGAAACAACATCTTTTAACTGCTTTGTTAATTCTTCTAATGGTATAGCTTCAGGCATAACAACTGTTGTAGCAGTTGGATGTTCTAATGCTCCAAAACCTTTTGCATCTTTCTCCTTTTGCATATCAGATAGATAAATCAAAACGCTATATTTTTTGGTTGAATTGAATTTTCCTAAAAAATTCTTTTGAGCTGTAATCATCGTTTTCATATCTGGTGTGATACTTTCGGCAGTATGAATTCCGTTTGGAGAATACAGTGCAATAAGAATATCCATACCATTTACGGTAAAAGTGGTATAGTCTGGTTTGGCATACATAATAGGATTTTCTACCAATTCTGCATATCGACTCGTAGTAAAAACATCATTTATAGTGCTATCATCAGTATCGGTCATTGATGTTGCAGCCCAAAGTATGCTTGGATGAGAAATTGAAACTACATAAGGTGTTTCTTTTTTGTCTTCAAAATAACCAACAAATGCATGAGTATTTAACATGAAATTTTTTCCAGCATCAATGTTTGAACCTGCAGGCGAAAAAATATCATCTTTACCAAAACCAGCACCAGACTCTGTTTCAAAAGTATCGTTTACTTTATACGTTATTTTTGCTACATTTTTTGCATTACGAATTGTCCAAGAATTATCATCTATTTTTGCAACCGGAATAACTTCTCCTTTTTTGTCATATGCTTTTAGATTGTCAATAAATTTACCGTAATCATCTTCAGAATAGGCACCAGGAATTATTTTAGGGAAATGAAAAACAACTTCTTCTGTAGTAAATTTAGGTGGAGTTATTGTTACTAATACTTTGTCTTCTATGACTGAATTTAAATCAATATTTACTTTAATTTGTTCATTACTATTTTGTGCTTTGGTTTCAAAAGTAAATAGTGTAGTTGAAATCAAGGTTGCAAACAGAATTTTTTTCATTTTAAGGATTATTTTTTTAATAAGTCCCCAAAAGTATAAAATAGTTAGTAATGAGTGTTTTTTTAAGAATTGATTAACAAATTTATTTTGCTAAAAGCAGTGCAATAGCTTCTTTTGGATTTTTTACTTCTAAAAATAATTTATGAAAAGTTTCATTTTTGAGTTCTATTATAATTGCGTTTGAAGTGTTGGAGACATCCCAAAAATTCCTTCCTTTTTTATAAAAAACACCAGCAACTATTAAAAAAGGAAAATAAGTTCCAGCAATTCTAATTCCGCTCCATTTGTTTACTTCTTCACTACTTTGATACACATTGACAATATTATTTTTTGAAATAATAATTTTACTTTTTAATGTCAAAATTTGATGAAATCCCTTGATGTCAATGATAAATTTATCATCAGAAGATGTAATGGTAATCATAGTTTAAGTCGTATTTAAAACAAAAACTCCCAATAAAAGGAGTTTTCTTATTAATCAAATTTATTTTTTATATAATATTTTCCATCTAAATCTTCATCAAAATCATCTATTTTAATAGGTTTTGGTTTTGGTTTAGCAGCATTTGCTTTCTTTTTCCAAATTTCGAATTTATCGGCAGTTAATTTCTTTTTCATGATTTCAAGAACATCTTTCTCATCAATTCCTAACTCTTTTTTGATGATTTCATACGGATTTCTTTCCTCTAATGCCAATGTAATTAATCTTTCGGTTTGCTCCCAATTTAATTCTATGCGTTTACTTTTTTTCATTACTTGAAAATTAATTCAGTTATGTTTTTTTTTAATGTTAAAATTCTTTATCAATATTAATAAAAATAACAATTACTTTTTCAAATAAAATTATTTTTTTAAAAAATTCATTCAATTATTGAATCACTCTAAAAGTAAGATTAATTCTTTGGTCTACTTTTTTGGCAGTTTTGGGTATTTGATGTTTCCAAAAATGTTGTGTTGTTCCTTTCATAATAAGTAAACTTCCGTGTTCAAGTATAATATTTTTTTTCAGAGATTTATCGTCATTATGTTTCAATTGAAAAACTCTTTCTGCTCCAAAACTTACAGAAGCAATAACAGGATTTTTACCTAAACTTTTTTCATTGTCTGCGTGCCAACCATTGCTGTCATTGCCATCTCTATATAAATTAAGTAATACTGTAGTAAAATTTGTAGGCTCTTGACTTTCGATATGAAATTTAATTTTTTGTAGCAATAATGTCCAATGATGAGGATGCATTATTATGTTTGAATAGGAGTATGGTTTACCATTGTTACCATACAAAGCGGTTAATCTTGGTTGTTGGTGATTTTTTCCATAAACCGTTATATTGTCTTGTTGCCATGGTGTTTTCTGGAGTAAATCATTAAAAATAGCATCTGCTTCTACCTTACCAATAAATTCTGGAAAGTAACTGATTTCTGCATCTGGTAAGTTAAAATGTATTGGTTCTGATTGAAAAAGTGTATTCATATAGCAAAAATAAAGAGAAAAAAGACACTAAACAGTTCCTTTTTCTCTTTAATTATTTTTTAACTGTTATGAATTATTGTTTTACAATCTTATAAGCAAATTTTGAATTTTGAGTTTTAATATTTAGTAAATAAAAACCAGATTCTAAAGCACTTATATCAACTTGTTTTTTATTTTCAAAACTACCATTAGAAAGTGTTTTACCATTAATATCTATCAATTCATAAAAACTTGTTTCAGCTAAATTGCTGGTAATAACAAAATAGTTGTTCGCAGGATTTGGATATACACTAAAGTTTGATTTGTCAAATTCTGAATTTGATAATGGTGCAATTTGAGTAGTAACAGAATTGGTAGTTATAGGCAAATTATAATCGAAAAATATATCCGAATTAGAAGTTGCTATATTTCCGATTGCAAAAGTACTTTTCGGTTTTATTTTATATGCAAACCAACCGTGACTTCCACTTTCGTTTGCCGAACTGTTTATTAAATTGATTGCATCAAAAGTTATTGTAACTTGATTTCCGTTTTTAATCTGTATTCTATAATTGTGGCTTGAACCAATTGGTTCAAAAGTATTCCAATCTAAATCAGCATCAAGAGTTTCTTTTAAAACAACTGTATATGCCGCAAATGTTCCTGTATTTTGAAAACGAGTAATATAATGCAAAGGTTTTGTTGCTTGCATAGCAGTAATATACGCACCTTCAAGTACTGTTTTGTCATTTGGGTCAAATGAATTTACTGCCGATTGGTTCAATACATATGTATTATCTGAACTATTTGCATCAGTTACAGTTGTAGTTCCTACAGTTGTAAAAGTCAAAATATCTCCTTGATTAACTGTTGGTGGTGCTAAAACATTAAAATAAACAGTAATATCTCTATATTGATAAGGCAATAAATTTGAAAAATTATAAGTTAAACTATTTGTTGTAGTAGCATCAGGTATATAATTTGAATAATAATAACTTAATTTACCATTGTTATAAGTTAATTGAATTGTACCACTTAAACTTGTAGTACCATTATTTTCATAACGTATATTATATGTTGATTGAAAACCTGGTCTTGCGTGGTCTATTGGAATTAATACTACTGATAAATCATTGACATTGGTTGCAGAGCTAATACAAAAATTGGCAGAATAATTCATATTTTCTCCACTACTTACTTGAGTAATATTTGTTGGCGATGATGATAAACCACTTCCTAAATTGGCAGTAACATTGGTGCTAAAACCACCAGAATTAGGTATATATAAATTATAATTACCATTATAATCAGTAAATGTTCCATAGGAATTTGCACCAGATGTAGTAGTTACTAATTTACTAGGATAACCAATTCCAGTTGTACAATTGTCATTATTAGTATTAAATTTTACATTACCACCAATTAAATTAGGTAATAAAGGTGAAATTCTTGTAATAATACAATCATTACCAAAACAATTTACAGGATATGGACAATTATTACAAGGAGTTGGGTCATTAAAATGAATATTAAAAGGAAAAATAGGACAAGGAGATTGTGGAAAACTTATTGATGGACTATTTGTTACATAACCCAGATCAATATCATATTGAGTAATAGTATGAACTCCAGTGGTTGACCAACCTGGGAAAGCATTACCATTTGGATTTGAAAGTGTAACATTTGGGTCAATAAGAGTAAAATTAAAACTGTTATTACTATCAACAAAGTTTAATTGATAGGTATAATTAACAACATCACCTATGTCAACAATACTATTGTTATTTGTATCTTGGTAAATTCCATCACAATTAAAATCCATAAAAGGTTGAAAAAAAGTTTGTGTTGAATTACTATTATAATAATCATATCCATCAGACAAATCAGCTATTTTTGTCCCGAAACTGGTTGTAGCAATAACCATTGCTTGATTTTGGTCAAAGCAAGGTTGAAAATTATTACCTCTAAAAGTATAAAAATCCTCTTGACCTGGAGCTAAACTTGTAATATGTATTGGAGGATTTCCACCGCTTTGCTGATTTACAATATTTAAACTCGGATAATCTTGATAAGCAGGATTATTTGTAGGTAATCCAGAAACATAAATATCAGTTAAAGTATCATCACCATTATTTTTTATTCTAAAAGAATATTGAACCATAATTTCGTCAAAATATTGACCTTCCATAATTAATCCTATTGCGGGATGCAAAGTAGTTTGTAATTGGGTTACTGTTGGGTCATTGTCTCCAAGTAAAGAAGTATTATCACTATCTGATAAATCAGTTACCGTTGTACTGCTTGGTGTTGTACCTGTAACTGTAGCCGTATTAGAAATACTACCATTAGTAATATCATTTTGAGTAATGCCATAATTCCTAGTAAAAGTAACAGAACTATTAGAACCAACAGGTAGTGTACCTAATCCCATTCCATCTAAGTTTATTGTAGAAGTTGATAATAAATTATCGGTAACTGTCAATCCACTTATAGTTACATCACCAGTATTGGTTACAGTAAATGTATAAATAATGGCATCGCCAGCATTTATAAAACCATCAATGTTATAATCTAAATAAGTTGAAGATACTACGAGTGACATTGATGGACCAGTAATTGTTTTCTTTATTGGTTTTGCATAAGTAATCGAACTGATAGTAAATAAAAATAAAAGTAATTTGTGTTTCATAATATTTAGCTTTAATTAATTGGCAACCAAATGTAAACAAAAAAACGATAACCTAGATTATCGTTTTATTATTTTTTTAATCGATTTTATTTATGCTACTGAATGATCTTGTAATAGATTTTTATAAATAAATCCAGCGGCAATCGCACCTAAAATTGGTGCAGCCCAAAACAACCAAACTTGAGATAAAGCTTCTCCTTGTACAAAAATGGCTTGCGATAGAGAACGAGCAGGATTTACAGATGTATTGGTAATTGGAATGCTTATTAAATGTATTAATGTTAATGCTAAACCAATTGCAATACCAGCAAATTTTCCGTTTGCAAATTTATCTGTAGCACCAAGAATGACCATTAAGAAAAATAATGTCAATACAAATTCTGCAATAAATGCTGATTGCATCGAATATCCATCAGGAGAAAATGCTCCATAACCATTTGATGCAAATGCACCAGCTTTTGTATTATCAATCATAAAACCAGCTTTTCCAGAACAAATAGTATATAAAGTTCCAGCTGCAGCAATAGCTCCAACACATTGAGCAATAATATAAGGTACCAAATCTTTTATATCAAATCGTCCTCCAGCCCAAAGTCCGAAAGAAACTGCAGGATTAAAATGCCCTCCAGAAATGTGTCCAACTGCATAAGCCATTGTCAAAACAGTTAATCCAAATGCAAGCGAAACACCTACAAATCCGATACCAAGATCAGGAATTCCTGCAGCAAATAGTGCGCTACCGCAGCCACCAAATACAAGCCAATAGGTTCCAAAAAATTCTGCTAATAGTTTTCTCATAATAAATAAATTTAGTTAATAATTGGTTAAGGTTAAATATAAAAAGGTTGATTATTCTTGTTCAAACTAAAAGTAGAATAAGAATAACAAAAAAAAGTTTTTTTGAAAATAAATGGGTTAAAGAATTGAAAAATTTCTTTTAATGAAGGAATAAAATGCATTAAAAAAAAACATCTAATCAAATTCATAAATGGAATATTTATTACGAATTTATATTTTTTTTAACACATATGCTACATTTGTATAAAAAAATTCACAAAAATATTTTGGTTATGATTTTTTCTTGAAGTTTACATTCATAATTATGATAGCTAGAATAATAAGAATTATTCCAATCCATTGAGAGAAAACAACAGATTCATTCAATAAAAAATAAGCCATAAGTACAGAAACAGGAAGCTCAAGCGCAGAAACAATACTCCCTAAACCAATACCTGTAAGTGGGAAACCGGCATTCATTAGCATTGGTGGAATTATTGTACCAAATAAAGCTATAAAAAGTCCCCATTTTAGAAAAATATCAAAATTGTAAGATGTTGTTTGTGTAAAAATTCCAAAACCAAACACAATTACAGCCCCACCAAGTAGCATATACAAACTGCGTTGAGCTGATGAAATTTGGGTTGCAACACGATTTGCAGTAAACATTGTTGTAGTAAATGATGCAGCTGCAAGCATTCCCCAAAGTATTCCACGCCAATCTATTTGAGTGTCGTTGTTGATTAAATTTGTTGCTAAGAAAGTTCCGAATAAAACAATAATAACTGAAATTATTTTTTGTGTAGAAGGTGCTTTTTTGTCTAATATCCATTCGAGTAAAACTCCCATCCAAACGGTTTGCATCAACAATACAATGGCTATTGAAACATCAATATACTTTACACATAAATAATAAAAAACACTAGTCATACCTAAAGAACTTCCTGCCAACATTAACTGAAAAATATTGTTGGATGTAGCTTTGACTACTGCTTCTTTGTGTTTGTTTTTTTGAAACAGATTGATAATTAGAATTCCGATTATTCCTAAAATAAATTGAGATGATGTTACTTCAGCAGTAGTATAGCCTTCGGTGTAAGCCATTTTTACAAATGTAGCAAGCATTCCGTAGCTTGTTGCACCTAATCCTACTAGAATAACTCCTTTTAATATTGAATTCTTTATCATTTTTTGATTTTTAAAAAGCGGACAAAGATATACGATTGTAGTGAGTTATTGGTTTTGAGTTTAATTTTTTTTGAGATTGATTAAAATTGAGACTACTTCAAATTACTTTTTTCATAATGTTCAACCTAAAAAGACTTACAATAACAGCAGCAAGTAGGATTTCTAAAGCAAAAAATTTTGTTTCATTTAATTTAAACAAAAAAGTTATTGTAGTAACAACAAAAGCTATGAAAACACAAATAAATATTTTGTTTTTTTTGAAAATTTTTCTTTCTTTAATATGATTTTTAATAGTGTTATTGATTTTTATAATCGAAATAATAATTTTGATTTCTTGAAATATAACAGTTAGAATTCCAATAATGATAAAACTTGTTATGATATCGAAAGTTGGCATAGTCGTTTCCATAATGATAAATTTAGAATAGTAATACTTTACAAATTTCAATAATAAAAACCACAAAAAAATCCCCAACTATGGGGATTTTTCACTTTTTTTTCAATTTGTTATTTAAGCTTGTTTTTCCTTTAAAAATCATACTTTCGCTCTACAGCATACCTTAAAAGTTCAGTTTTTCCGTGTAAATTTATTTTTTTTATGATATTTTTTCTGTGCGAGTCAACGGTACTTTTTCCTATTCCTAAAAGATTAGATATTTCGTTTGAAGTTTTTCCTTCACCAACAAGTTTTAGGATTTCTTTTTCTCGATTACTCAATATAATTTCTTCGTGGCTTGCTTCGTCTTTTGAAGTAACAGAATCGTCAAAATAGGTTTCGTTTCTTGCTACAGTTCTAATTGCTTCAATTACTTTATTTAAGGAAGCATTTTTTACAATATAACCAGAAGCTCCAGCAATCATCATTTGCTTGATAGCATCGCTTTGTTCAAACATAGTAAAGGCAATGACTTTTATTTCTGGAAATTCTTCTTTTATTATTTTTGTTGCACAAATGCCGTCACATTTTGGCATTCTAATATCTGTAAGAACAACTTGAGGTCTTTTTATTCTAACCAATTCTATAAGTGCTTCTCCATCATTGGCTTCCCCAATAATTGAAATATCATTTTCGTTTTCTAAAAATAATTTGATGCCATCAATGAGTGATTGATGATCTTCGGCAATTACTACTGTTATCATAATGGTATGTCTATTATTATTGTTGTTCCTTTAGAAATTATTGAATCAATATTGAAAGTTCCTCCCAATTGTTCTACTTTTCGTTCTATAGATAATAATCCGATTCCGTCTTTTTGAACAATTTTTGTAGGGTCAAATCCTTTGCCATTATCTTCAATCATTATATTAATATCTTCTACATCGTTTTGGGTAAGATAAATATTGACATCTGTTGCATTAGCATATTTAATAATGTTGGTACACAATTCTTGTATCATTCTAAACAAAGTTACTTCGAGTTTGTTTTCTAATTTTTCTTCAAGACCAAACGGAATAACATTAAATTTTATTTTTTCAAGAACACTCATTTTTTCTGCCATTTTTTTTACAGAAATAAGCAATCCTTGATTTCCTACAACTCCAAGATTTTTGAGATGTGCAATGTTGCGTACTTTTTGATAAGTTTCTTCAATAAGTGCATCAGTTTTTTGGTAAAGAAGATTGTCGTTTACATCAATTTTATCTTCATTTCGTTTAAGATTTTGAAAATTAAGTTTAAGTGTAGCTAGCATACTGCCTAAATTGTCGTGTAGTTCGTTGGCAAAATTTTGGCGTTCTTTTTCTTGTGTTTCAAGCATTAAATCTATTTGATGTAGCTCTTGTTCTTTTAATGTTTTTTCAAGTTTTTGAGTCTCGATGAGTTTTTCTTGTTCGGCTATTTTTCGTTTTTTAGAAATATTTTTCAAAGCTAGAATACCTATAAGTAAGGCTACAATTAGCAGCGCAAGTATAGAATAGTTAATTAATTGTGTTCTTTGTAATTTGTTCTTTAAGGATAAGTTTTCTATAATTTTTTCTTGAGTTTTGAATCTTGCTTCTTCCTCAACTATTCTATTTTGTTGCTCATCATATTTATCCTTATCAAGTAATTTTAAAGAAGTGCGTAATGAAGCGTAGGCATTTTTATAATCTCCAAGTTTTGAATAAAATACTGAAAGGAATAGAAAATTATTGCTAAGTGATTTGTTTACATATTTTGTTATAGGTATTTCATTTGCTTCTTTCAATATATCAATTGCTTTTTGATATTGATTAATAGAAGAATATAAATCAGCTTTATTAAACATGA
Organism: Flavobacterium sp.; assembly: GCA_043744095.1. Classification (GTDB taxonomy): domain Bacteria; phylum Bacteroidota; class Bacteroidia; order Flavobacteriales; family Flavobacteriaceae; genus Flavobacterium. Next base: position 10,157 of record JAYTVI010000105.1, on the reverse strand, counting down.
TAGTGAAAATATCATAAGTATTGTTTTTTAATTTTGCTAGGGTAAGTGCCTTATCCATATAATAAAATGCCGAATCTTTTTCATTTAAATAAACATAATGTAATTTGGTTAAACCATTATATATATTATTCAATGTTACATCATCATTATCAAGTGAGTTATAATACTTTGCTTTATAAAAATTAAATTGACTTTGTTTAATTAATTCTTTTTTATCTCCAAATCCATCATATACTTTATAAACTTGTTCCATTGCATATTTTTGGTAAGCCAATGCAGCTAACTTGTGTTTTTTATTTTTTAAAGCATAATCAATACTTATTTGTATGTATTTAAATTGTGATTCAGTATCTGTACTTGATAATCCGATAGATTCACCAATATCAAGATTTACCCACATAGCTTTTTCTATACTATCTGTTTTAATAAATTCAGTTCTTGCTTTTATATAATACTTAAAGGCTTCATCTTGATGATTCTCAATGTCATTTGCCTTGGCAATATAATAGTAAATTTGACCCAAATCATATACAGAGACTTTCTTATTTTTGTATTCATTTAGAATTTTTAGTGCGCTATAACTTTTATCTTTTTCTAATAAAAGAGTAACTTTTTTAAAATCTAATTTTTGAGAATAGCCCGTTGTACTTAGTATTATTAGTATACTAAGTACTACAATTTTGATAAATATTAATTTTAATATTTTCATTAATTCTAAATTTGACTAGTACCAACTACTTTTGGTTTTCCACTACTTTTAAAAATCATTGAATTAGGTCCAATATCTGCCATTTTTATAAAATCTTCTAAATTATTAAATATAAAATCAATTGTAGACATAGGTACTGGTGTAGTATTAAGATGAAACACAAAAATAAGTGTGGCGTTGATGCCAAAATTATAATTTACTGCATCTGGTGCAACATAATTTGCGAGTTTGCTGACATCAATTTCTACAGGAAAAATAGCATCACCATATAACAAATCACCATCATCATCTGTCATATGACAAAAAAGAGCATTCACATCAACACCGTTTATTTTTTTAGATAAATTGTAGGTAGGTTCAATAGTGTATTTATTTGTTAACGTTTCTGCGGGTAAAAAAATTTCGATATTAACTAAACTTTTTCCAGCATCAAAATTTACCAAGCTGCTTGTGTACGTTAAATGTCCCATGATTGTTTTGTTTTAAAGTTTAACCTCACAAATTTGAAAAATTAAATTTACAAAAAAATCCCCAACCATGGGGATTTTTGAATTTTTTTCATATTTAGGATATTTACTTTTTTTCGTTCTCAATTAAGTCTTTAAGGTGCAATTTTAGTGCATTTACAGAAATACTTATTTCCCAAAACGAAATCCCCAATGAGATTAACAGACAAAACAAACTCAACCCAAAAAGGTAAATACCTACTTCTTGTTGTTTTAAAAATAACAACAACATTGCAAATACAGATAAAAACAAACATAAAACACCGAACATTTGCATATAGCGTATCAATGTAAGTCTTAAATTAAGGTTTTTTATTTCGAGCAAAATACTTTTATTTCTATCTAAATCGTAGGTTTTTTTGAGGCTTCTAATGATTTGTGCAATAGTCAAAAACCTATTGGTATAGGCTAATAAAATCAATGAGGTTGCAGAAAAGAGAAGCGCAGGAGTTTCTAGAGAAAGGTTCATTTTGGGTAGTTTGTCATTTTTTCAAAGTTCGAGAATAATATTCATTTTAAAAAATTATTGCCAAAAAAAAACCTGCAAGTTTTCACTCACAGGTTTATGATTTTTTGTCTATTCTCTTTACTTTTATTTAATCAACTCAAAACTTCTTTTTACAAAAGCAGTTAGTTCTTCTCCTTTCAAAAGGTTTTGAGATAATTTTGCCAAATCTAAAGCTTGTTTTACCAAACTTTCCTGCGCAGTTTTGTCGGCAGTATTCAAGATATTGGTTGCCAAATCTGAGTTGGTGTTAACAACTAAATTATACATTTCTGGCATATTACCCATACCAAACATTCCGCCACCGCCAGATTGACTCATTTCTTTCATACGGCGCATAAATTCTGGTTGTGTGATAATAAATGGTGCAGCATTACTATCCATAGCTTCTAACTGAACAGAATAGGTAGGTTTTGGGATACATCCTTCTAGAACAGATTTAAGATTTTCTTTCTCATCATCAGATAATTTAGAAATGGTTGTTTCGTCTTTTTTGATTAAATTATCAATATGGTCACCATCAACACGAACAAAAGTTAGTTTTTCGTTATCAGCTTCCAATTTTTGAATTAAGTGTGAGATAATAGGCGAGTCTAATACTAAGACTTCGTATCCTTTTTCTTTTGCAATTTCTATATAAGAGTGTTGTGCCTCTTTGTTTGACGCATAAAGTATAACAAGGTTTCCGTTTTTGTCGGTTTGATTTTCTTTTACTTTTTCTTTTACTTCTTCAAGAGTAAAATAAGTATTATCAACCGTTGGATATAGAACAAAACTTCCTGCTTTTTCGTAAAATTTTGGTTCAGAAAGCATTCCGTATTCTAAAACAATTTTAATATCGTTCCATTTTTTCTCAAAATCTTCACGGTTTTCTGTAAATAAAGCTTTGAGTTTATCAGCAACTTTACGAGTTATATAATTTGATATTTTCTTTACAGCACCATCAGCTTGAAGGTAGGAACGAGAAACATTCAACGGTATGTCTGGCGAATCTATAACTCCTTTTAACATGGTCAAAAATTCTGGAACAATTCCCTCTACATTATCAGTCACATAAACTTGATTTTGGTATAACTGAATTTTGTCTTTTTGGATTTGCATATCCGAACCCAATTTTGGGAAATAAAGAATACCAGTTAAGTTAAAAGGATAATCAACATTCAAATGAATATTAAATAAGGGTTCCTCAAATTGCATTGGGTACAACTCGTGATAGAATTTATTATAATCTTCTTCAGAAAGTTCTGTTGGTTGCTTTGTCCAAGCTGGAGTAGGATTATTGATTATATTATCAACTTCTATAGTTGCTGCTTTATAATCTTCTGGAGCATCTTCTGGTTTAGGTAGTGTTTCTGTTTTTGTACCAAATTTTATCGGAATAGGCATAAACTTATTGTACTTATTCAACAAGCTTGTGATTCTAGATTCTTCAAGAAACTCTACAGAATCTTCAGCAATATGAAGAATAATTTCAGTACCTCTTGAAGTTTTGTCGTGAGCGGTTAAAGAAAACTCAGGACTTCCATCACAAGTCCAATGTGCTGCAGGTTCGTCTTTATAAGATTTTGTAATAATTTCGACTTTTTCGGCAACCATAAAAGCAGAATAAAATCCTAAACCAAAATGACCTATAATACCTGAATCTTTTGCAGAATCTTTATACTTATCAAGAAACTCTTCTGCACCAGAAAAGGCAACTTGGTTAATGTATTTTTCTACTTCTTCGGCAGTCATTCCTAATCCTTGATCGATAATGTGAAGTTTTTTGTTTACTTTATCGATTTTAATTTCAATTATTGGATTGCCATATTCTACTTTTGCTTCACCAATACTGGTAAGATGTTTAAGTTTTAAAGTTGCATCAGTTCCGTTTGAAACCAATTCACGCAAGAAAATTTCGTGATCACTGTATAGGAATTTTTTAATTAAGGGAAAGATGTTTTCTACCGATACATTTATTTTTCCTGTTGTCATAATTTTATTTTTTATTAATAATTGTTGATTAAAAAACCATTCAAATAGAATACCAATTCTACAAAAGTGACAAATTGTCTGAAGCAAAATTGTATAAACAATTTTTTTAATATTGTAAATAAATTAAAAAGGAGCTTTGTATATTTGTAACTTAATAATAATAAATTTATTTATGAAAAAAATAGTATTACTATGTACAATGCTTTTGATTATTGTTTCTTGCAAGCCAAAAGCTAAAGTTGCCAACACATCAATTGATAGAAAATCCCAAGTAGCTATCAAAGGCGATTGGACAATAACAAAGGTAAGTTATCCAAGCTCAGAATATTTTAAAGTAAATTCTTTTGACCTTGCTGATTCTAAATGTTTTGAAGGTAGTACTTGGAAATTTATTTCTAATAATGATTCAGGAGAAATGACCATAACCAAAGCCGATTGTATCTCTTTTAATTCAAAAATAAAATGGTATATCAACAAAGATGGTCAAATGGTTTTAAAAATCATTGATGCTGGAGAAAAAGCAAAAAAAGTAAGAGACGGATATATTTTGTCAGTTGCAAATCAAACCAGAGAATCATTTCAGTTGGTTGATAAAATAAATGTGGGCGGAAAAATGACCGATATTGTTTATCAATTTCAAAAAGTACAACAATAAAAACAGATAATAATTATGAAAAATTTTTCTATAGTAGTCCTTGCATTGTTAGTAATGACAGGTTCAGTATTCACAAGCTGTGAAGCAGTAAAAAATACAAATAAAACACAAAGAGGCGCAGGAATTGGTGCTGTTGGTGGAGCAGTTATTGGCGGAATTCTTGGTAATAACATAGGTAAAGGAGGAAATGGAGCATTAGGTGCTGTACTTGGTGGTGTTATTGGTGGTGTTGCTGGTGGTGTTATTGGTAATAAAATGGATAAACAAGCACGAGAAATTGATACTGCACTTCCAGGAGTAGAAGTTGTTCGTGTTGGTGAAGGTATTAAACTTGTATTAGGAGAAAATTCTGTTCGTTTTGATACTAACAAATCAACATTAACTCCAACTGCTAAAGCAAATTTAGACAAACTGGTAAAAGTATTTACAGATTATCCTGACACCAATATTGTAATTTATGGTTATACTGACAGCACAGGAAAAGCAGAATATAATTTGAAATTATCAGGAGAAAGAGCAGCATCTGTAAAAAATTATTTAGCTGGAAAAGGATTGGTTTCAGGGCGATTTACTGTAAATGGTTTAGGTATTGCAGACCCAGTTGCAACAAATGATACTCCAGAAGGAAGAAGTCAAAACCGTAGAGTAGAATTTGCAATAACTGCAAATGAAAAAATGGTTAAAGATGCACAAGACGGAAAATAATTAATATTCATAAATATTTTAAAAAGCTGTTTCATTGTGAAGCAGCTTTTTTTTATTTAAATAAAAATTTAACAAATATTTGTTTAATATAAACCTTATTAAGTTAAACAAAATTAATATCTTTACATCATATTAAAATATAATAATTATGGCAACTACAAAAAAAGCAACTACTTATAAGAAATCATTAGATGAGGTTTCAATAATTACCTTGTATATTGATTATGTTTTAGAAAATAACAAAACACCATTAAATATCTATAGCTTTTGCAAACAAAATGCAATTGAAGAAAGTGATTTTTATACTTTTTTTGGTTCGTTTGAAGCAGTAAGAGCTGCAATTTGGGTTCAGTTTTTTGAAAATACAGTTCAGGTTATAAATAAAGAAGAGTCTTATGAAACTTATTCTAACAAAAACAAACTATTGACATTATATTTCACAATGTTTGAAATACTAACACTTAACAGAAGTTATGTGATGTATGCTTTGAAAGAAAATCATTTAGGGCTTAAGAATTTAAAAGATTTGAAATTCCTCCGAAATAATTTCAAAAATTTTGTAAACGAAATAATAGAATCTAATCCAGAAAAAGGAAGTATCAATCTTGATAAAGTGACAAAACCTATTTTTTCTGAAGGTGCTTGGATTCAATTTTTATTTATTTTAAAATTTTGGATAGAGGATACCTCAAAAGGATTTGAAAAAACAGATATAATTATTGAAAAATCTGTCAATACTGTAGTAGATATATTAGATACAAAACCATTAGAAAGTTTAATAGATTTAGGTAAATTTCTTTGGAAAGAGCGAAAAATGTAATTTTTTTTAATGTTACTGCTTACAAATAGATTCAATAAAAACAAATGAAAACATTAGATAAAATTCCAACCGGTAAAATTGAACGTGCTAGTCAATTAGTAAAAACGGGTATAAAAGTTGGTGGAAATTATATTGCATATTACGGTGAGAAAATGGTCAATCCCTCTTTAACAAAAGATAAATTGAATGAGAGTAATGCAGAAGATATATACGATGGTTTGCAAAATTTGAAAGGAAGTGCACTAAAAGTTGCTCAAATGTTGAGTATGGACAAAAGTATAATGCCTCAAGCTTATGTTGATAAGTTTTCGTTATCACAATTTTCTGTCCCACCATTATCTGCTCCATTAGTTCGAAAAACATTTAAAAAATATCTAGGAAAGTTTCCTGAAGAAATATTTGATACCTTTACTCCAAATTCTATTAATGCAGCTAGTATTGGTCAAGTACATTCTGCAACAAAAAACGGAAAAAAATTAGCAGTTAAGATTCAATATCCAGGAGTTGCAGACAGTATAAGTTCAGATTTAGCATTAGTAAAACCAGTAGCTACTAGAATGTTTAATTTGAAAGGCAAAGACTCTGAAAAATATTTTATTGAAGTCGAAAATAAATTGTTGGAAGAAACAGATTATACATTAGAATTGCAGCAAAGTGTAACAATGGCAAATGATTGTAATGCTATTCTTAATTTGAAATTTCCAAAATACTATTCAGATTTATCATCCTCTAAAATCCTAACTATGGATTGGATGGAAGGTGAACATCTATCAGAATTTACTTCTCACAACTCAGATAAAGTAAAAGGTGATAAGATAGGGCAAGCATTGTGGGATTTCTATATGTTTCAGATGCATCAATTAAGAAAAGTACACGCAGATCCTCATCCAGGAAATTTTTTGATTGATAATGAAGGTAATTTAATGCCTATTGATTTTGGATGTATAAAAGCTGTGCCAGATGAATTTTATTATCCATATTTTGAATTAGCAAACCCTGAAATTATTAATAATTCTACTTTATTTAACGAGAAATTATTTGAATTAGAAATATTAAGATTAGACGATTCGGAATCAGAAATAAAATATTTTACAGATATTTTTTATAGATTGTTGAGTTTGTTCACCAAACCATTTCATGGCGATTACTTTGATTTTTCTGATGAAGAATTCTTTGGTGCAATTGCTACTATGGGAGAAGAATTTACAAAAGATACCCAATTACGCAAAATGAACGGCAATAGAGGTTCAAAACATTTCTTATATATAAATAGAACTTTTTTTGGGTTGTATAATTTGATGCATGATTTAAAAGCAAGAGTAGAAACAAATAATTATTTGAAATATACTACATAACTGCTTCATGATTTTATATTGGTTAGGTTGAATAAGAGTTATAATTTAATGAATTGTAGCTCTTATTTTTTTATCGTATTTGAATAACTTCAAAATATGATTTTCCAGAAAAAGAATCAATTTGTCTTCCAACATCAGGATTACGAACATAAATTTCAACGGTTTGACCAACGATTAAGCTAGCAGTACAATTAATAGTTCTTGAAACTTGACCACCATTATGATCGTGAGTATTTTCTTGATATAAAACTCCATTTACATAAACTGCGATTCCAAAAAGTGTAAGAGTTGAAGTGACATCTGTATGATAACCAGCGTTTATTTGGTATATTCCATTTTTAGTACAAGTAAAAGTACCACCAGTAAATTCCCCATTAGTATCATAAGCTTCAGTATTAAAATTAATTTTTTCCCAATTACTAGCTGGAGCTGTTAATACTTGATTGGCGCTTAAATTTCCTCTTACAACCGACAAAGCACTATTTGGCAATGGATCAGGAGTTGGAGGAGAAGTCCATAATAAAACACCACTTGCATCACTGGCCAAATATTGGTTTAAGGTTCCTCTTGCTATTGGAAAAACATAACCAGTTCCTAAAGGATCACCAATTTGAAAGGTACTATTTGTTCGTAAAATTCTAGTTCCACTAAAATCTCCATATATTAATGATGATGTAGCGGTTGTTGCAGAATTACTTATATACAATTTATTTGCAGTAGTTTCCGCACTTCCTGCTTGATATCCAATATTAACATTACCTCCTAATGTGTTTGATAAACCTGCTTGATGACCAATATTGACATTGTTGGCACCAGTATTGTTATTTCCTGCCTGAAAGCCAATATTAATATTACTACTTGTTGTTGTGTTTGCATTACCTGCATTAGCACCAATTCCAATATTATTACTACCAGTTGTATTTTGGTTACCTGCATCAAGACCTAAGAAGATATTTGAACTTCCACTAGAGGTATTATCTCCAGAAAAAGCTCCTATTAAAACATTACCTCCACCAGATGTATTTCTAAATCCTGCTTGGTACCCCATAAAAACATTATTTGTTCCAATACTACTACCAGGGTTAATTCCATTACCTGCTTGATATCCTACAGCCGTATTTTGAGAACCATTAAAAAATCGCATTGAATTAAATCCTAATGCAGTATTAAAGCTAGCAGTAGAATTTTGAACAAGAGACTCACCACCAACAGCAGTGTTCTGTTGTCCACTAGTATTTGCCGCTAAGGAACTAATACCCAAGGCAATATTGTCAATTCCTGTATTTAAACCTGACATTGCATTGTAGCCAATAACGGTATTATTATTACCTGTATTATTACCTAAAGCTCCAGCTCCAATGGCAACACATTGTTGTGGATTTGCAATTCTAGCTAAAGCATTAAATCCTATAGCTACGTTATTTTGTCCAGTTCCATTACCTGTTAAAGCGTTATATCCTAATGCAGTATTCCATTGCCCTGTTGAATTTGTTGCAAGTGCATTAAAGCCTACTGCAGTATTAAAAGTTGAAGTTGTGTTTGAGGCTAAAGCTCTGTAACCAAATGCTGTATTTGCAGCTGCGGTATTAACTAATAAAGCATTAAAACCAACAGCAGTATTATTTACTCCACCATTTAAAGCAGCCAAAGTATTTGTACCAATTGCAACATTTGATGCTCCATTGGTGTTTGCTGCCAGTGAACTATTTCCAATTGCTACGTTATTGCCTCCTGTTGTATTTGCTGCTAATGATCCATTACCAAAAGCAACATTATTTGCACCAGTATTTAGTGATAATGCATTTGTGCCAAAAGCCGAACTATTCGAAGCAGCTCCGGCATTTAAAGCACCAACTCCAAATGAAGTACTTGTTAGTCCTATTTTTCCAGAAGGTAAATTATTTCTTCTAAAAGCGACATCTACATTTGTAAGTGCTGCTGTTCCTATAAAATTGGTTCCATCTACTATTCCAGTATTTCCTAAAACACTCCAGTCATTAGTAACTCCAGCAGCTAAACGAACCCAAATCGAACTGTTCCAATAATAATAACCAGGTGTAACATCAGCGACCGTTGCTGAATTATAAACTAATTCTGAAACGGTTGGTAATGTTAATGGTAATGCACTAGAAGTAATGGTTAATGCGACTCTTGGTATTAATAAACCGTCGGTTGTTGATGTAATGTCTAAAGCTCCATTAGGAGATAGTGTTCCTATACCTACTTGAGCATTAATAGCGTTAGTCAATAATAAAAAAAATATTATTTTGAAGTATGTATTTTTTGTTTTCATTCGAAATGATTTTAATGAAATGTGTCAATAAATTAATTATTGAAGATTGAATTTTTAAATAAAGAAACCGACCATCAAATTAGGTCGGTTTCAATTATTTTAAAAACTATAAATTATCTTTTAATCACTCTCAAAGTTTTCACATTTTCACCTTGAGTTACAACAATGTTGTACACTCCAGAATTAAATTTGCTTCCAACTTCTTGAGTTCCTAGTTCAGTAAGCGTAATTTTTCTTTGCTCAACTAGTTTTCCTATCATATCATATACTTTTACTTCTACTGTATCATCACTTGAGGTGTTGATATCTAATTTGAATGTATCAGCAAATGGGTTTGGATAAGCGATTGCTTCGAAGATGGCTAGATCTGTAGACGTTCCTCTTACTGCGCCTGGTGTAGTTGTAATTGTACACGCTGTTCCAAATGCTTGATAAACTCCTCCGTAGAAGATAGCAACTCGCACAGTATAAACTGTATTTGCCGCTGCACCACCTGCTAGTTGTTGTAAACTAAATCTAGGGTTTGGTGTATCAAGGAAACGTGTTTGAGCTCCGTTTACTACCTCAAATCTATAGCTAACTGCATCTGTTGATGGGTTTGCATAAATTGTAGCCCATAAATTACTGATAGAACT
>JAYTVI010000104.1:0-5218 GCA_043744095.1 Flavobacterium sp. | reverse complement strand
AAAAATTTGTACCCGCTTCTGGCGCAGCAAGCAGAATGTTTAAATTTTTAAGTGAATTTTTGAACGATTTTGATGAAGAAAACGAAACCATAAATGCTTTTATAAACAGAAAAAACGCATCAAGTCTAACTGTTTTTATTACAGGTTTAGAAAAGTTTCCTTTTTACGAAACGGTTGATATAAAATTAAGAGCTATTTATCCAGATTTTGAAACTTGGGAACGAGACAAAAAAAATTACTTTTTTATAAAACTACTATTAGACACAAACGAGTTTGATTATAGCAACAAACCAAAAGGAATTTTGCCTTTTCATAAATACAAAACCCATACCGCAACTCCTATTGAAGAACACTTGAGCGAAAGTGCTTTTTATGCCAATTCAAACGGACATTCAAACTTGCATTTTACTATTTCAGAAAACCATCAAGCCATTTTTGAAAAAATTATTAAAAAAGTAAAACACAAAATAGAAGAAATTTCAAATTCTGAAATTCATATTAATTATTCGTTTCAAAATGCTGCTACAGATACAATTGCTGTCGGATTAGACAATTTGCCTTTTAGAAATCTTGACGGAAAATTGGTTTTTCGTCCAGCAGGACACGGTGCATTACTAAATAATTTAAACCAACTAGATGCCGATATTGTTTTTATAAAAAATATTGACAATGTCATTCAAGGCAAAATAGAAATAATAGCACTTTACAAAAAAGCATTAGCTGGATTATTGATTAATTTGCAAAAGCAAATATTTTCATATTTAAATCAAATCGAATTAAATACCATAAAAGAAAATGAAATCGAATCGATAATTTTATTTATTCAAGAAAAACTAAATACCGAGATTATTGAAGATTTTTCAAAGTATACATTCGAGAATAAGGTAAATTATATTAAAGCTATTTTGAATAAACCTATCCGTATTTGTGGAATGGTAAAAAATGAAGGTGAACCTGGCGGTGGACCATTCTGGGTACGAGATGCCAAAGGAATTACATCGTTGCAAATTATAGAAACTGCTCAAATCGATTTAAACAACCAAAATCAAGCACAAATTCTATCTAGTTCAACCTATTTTAACCCTGTAGATTTGGTTTGCGGAATTAAAGATTATAAAGGCAATAAGTTTGATTTGCACCAATTTGTAGATCATAATACGGGTTTTATTGTTGAGAAAAACAAAAACGGAAAAGAATTAAAAGCTTATGAATTACCGGGTTTATGGAATGGTGCTATGGCAAAATGGATAACAGTTTTTGTTGAAGTACCACTTTCAACTTTCAATCCTGTAAAAACAGTAAACGATTTATTAAAATCGGCTCATCAACCACAATAATTTTGGAAACTGAAAAAATCATATCAGAGTTAAAATACAAAGCTGTTAGAAGTTCTGGCGCTGGAGGTCAAAATGTAAACAAAGTTTCATCAAAAGTGGTTTTGTCTTTTGATTTAAAAAATTCTCAAGCCTTATCGGATGAAGAAAAAATAATTTTAGAAACCAAGCTAAATTCTCGATTGACATCTGATCTAATTTTGATATTAAATTGTGATGAAGACAGAAGTCAACTCAAAAACAAAGAAATTGTCACAAAAAGATTCTTACAAATACTAAAAGCTGGGTTAATTGTTACCAAACCTCGAAAAGCAACAAAAGTTCCTAAATCAGTTATTAAGAAAAGATTGAAAGACAAAAAATCATTGTCTATCCTAAAAGAAACAAGAAAAAAACCAGACTTTGAATAATTTTTTATTTTTTGACACTTACTTTCTTATGTTTTTATTGAAAGATTACTTTCGCAGCTATTGTTTATAAAGAGTTTAAAATTTTTGATGTTTTATTGCAAAAAACCCTCGTTAATTTTATCATAATGTTTAATATTAATGCTTCATTTTATTTATTTATTTGTAAATTTATTAAATAATTAAACGACTAATAATTAATGTGTTGAACTGCTTTATTGGCACTTTATAAAATATAATTATTATTTTAAAAATTGTCAAATGGGATGAAATAATATCTTTGGTTTACCTTATTATTAATTAATTTACATTCAATAAAACTACATAAGAATGTAAAATTACATCAATACCATCTAAACATAAAACTTCTAAGTTTAGAGTAAAAAAATTGCTTAAACTAAAAAAAAATAAGTACAATAATTGTTTTAATTTTTTAAAAATTAATAATCATGAAAAATAATTTAAAAATGAGAGTAGCATTGATAGTAATGTTAATCTCGATAGCTTTTACTTTTTCGTGTAGTAATGACGAACTACAAAACAAAGTTCCAGAAGACAACAATACTGCCAACAAAACAATAGGTTGGTCACACAAACTAAACTTTATAAACAAAAGTAGTTATGATTATGCTATATTTGGGGTTGGTGCTCAAACTAACTATGCATTACTTGACCCTATTAGTATTTTGCACAAAAATGAAGTGCCTTTTGTTTTAAAATCAAATCAAAAAGTTACTTATTATAATTATAAAAAAGTATCTGATGATGCGTTTGCAATAAACTCTTGGCATGTAGTTAATACAGATTTACATAATGGCGATTTGGGTTATTTTAATAGTGAGCAAATGACCAAAATGTTCGGAATGTTAACAGTACCTAGTGATCCATTTTCTGAAAGATATCCTGTTTGGAAACTAATTCAAGGAAGAGTACTAGATGATTTTGGACAAAACTTATCAGTTATTTGGGGTAATAATCCTGGAAAATCATTAGCCAATTTAGGAAGTTTAGACCAAGGATATAATAGTATTTTAAAATATGGTATGTCTGATTTTTCTGAATTAAAAAACACCCATAAAAAAATTTTACCTTTAGTTGTAGTAAGATGGAGACAACAAAATGTAGCTGGAAGTTACAGAAATATAGGTGAAATAACTATTACAATTGAAGATATTATAACTAGATAAAAAGGCGAAAATTTCTATTGATTATTTTAAAGTTACAAAAGTGGTTTCTTATATTAATGGTTTAAAGAGTTTTTTAATATTTAATTAATACTCTTTAAACCATTATTTTTTATATTTTTGCACTGTCTCAAAAGGGGTGCAGAAGTTCTGAAATAAATTCAGAATTAAAGCTGAGATTATACCCAATGAACCTGAGCAGGTAATGCTGCTAAGGGAAAAGTGATGAGAAAAGCTTACACGCTATCTATTGTCACAGGAAACAAACATTTTTTTAAACTAAAGAATAATTACCTCTTTTTATTCGTAATAATTTTACGAATGGAAATTTTTCTAAAACAATTTAGCCGAAAAGGCAAAAAATCTCAAAAGCTTACTGCTTTTATTTCCCTAGTTCTATTTTCTTTTCTATCACATAGTCAAGTAAAAGAAAAAGATACTACAAAAGTGAATCAATTGGATGAAATATTAGTTTCAGCAGTTAGAGTTACAAAAAAAACACCTGTTACTTTTAGTGATTTGAACAAAAAAGAAATAGCAAATAGAAATCTTGGGCAAGATATTCCTATTCTGATGAATTTTTTGCCTTCAGTGGTTACAACTTCTGATGCTGGAAATGGTTTTGGATATACTGGAATTAGGGTTCGAGGAAGTGATGCAACTCGTGTAAATATAACCATTAACGGAATTCCCTATAATGATTCGGAAAGCAGTGGAACATATTGGGTAAATATGCCCGATTTTGCATCCTCTCTCGAAAGTTTGCAATTGCAACGTGGTGTTGGAACGTCTACTAATGGCGCTGGTGCTTTTGGTGCAAGTTTAAATATGCTAACCAATTCCTATTCTGAAAAAACTTCTGGCGAAATCGCAAATTCTTTCGGAAGTTTTAATTCAAGAAAGCATACCATAAAATTTAGTACCGGTTTAATGAATAACCATTCTGAAAAAAATGCAAAACAAGGTTTTGAACTAGCTGGAAGAATATCAAATCTCAGATCAGATGGCTACATAGATCGTGCTTCGTCAAACCTAAAGTCGTATTTTATGCAAGGAACGTATGTTGGCAAAACAACTTTGATAAAAGCTTTGGTTTTTGGCGGAACCGAAAAAACCTATCAATCTTGGAACGGAATTGACAGTGAAACAATAAAAACAGACCGAACCTACAATTCTGCAGGAATTTTTACAGACGAGTTAGGCAACTTACGTTTTTATGATAACGAAACCGATAATTACCAACAAGATCATTATCAGCTTCACTGGAACGAAAAAATTTCAAAACATTGTAATACCAATGTAGCTTTTCATTACACAAAAGGAAAAGGCTATTTTGAAAATTATAAAGAAGCAGCCGAATTTTCTGATTATGGATTAAAAACAGATTTAACCCAAGTTGTTACAACAACTGATTTAATTGTTCAAAAATGGCTAGATAATGATTTTTATGGCACTACTTTTTCGACAAATTATAAAAAAGAAAAACTCGATTTTATTTTTGGTTGCGGATGGAATAAATATCTTGGAGACCATTTCGGTAAAGTAATTTGGGCTAGAAATGCTTCTTCAAGTGAGCTGGGAGATACTTATTATAATGATTATGGTTATAAAACAGATGGCAATCTTTTTACAAAAGCAAACTATCAATTAACAAAAAAATGGAACTTATTTGCAGATTTGCAATACCGTAGAGTAAATTATAAAGCCAATGGAGTTCAGGAAAGTTTTCTAAAGGAGACTTTTCATTTTTTTAATCCAAAAACAGGATTAACTTATTTGTTAAACACAAAAAACGAACTTTATATCTCGCTTGCAGTTGCCAATCGAGAACCAAACCGAACCGATTATGAAGGAGGAAACGCAAAACCAGAAAAATTAAACGATTATGAATTGGGTTGGCGTTATAATTCAAAAAAAGTGAAGTTTACATCCAATCTTTATTATATGCGGTACAAAGACCAGTTAATTTTAACAGGAAACCTAGACGCAGTTGGCAATCCTATTCGTTCTAATAGCGAAAAAAGTTACCGTTTAGGTTTAGAAATAGACGCAACAATCTTATTAGCAAAACAATTATTGGTAAAACCCAATATTACACTAAGCCAAAACAAAAATCAAGATTTGAATGTAAATGGGACAAATTTTGGAAATAAAGAAATTGCATTTTCACCAAGTGTTATAGCAGGAAACAGTTTTGTTTTTGAGCCATCAGAAAGTTTGCAAATTGTTTGGTTGTCAAAATTTGTGGGCAAACAATTTATGAATAATATAGAATTTTCAGATGCTCAATTAA
>JAYTVI010000103.1:0-19626 GCA_043744095.1 Flavobacterium sp. | reverse complement strand
ATGAAGATATTCTTGGAAGCATGGAATTTGCGTGTAAAGTAGCAGGTTCAAAAATCATTGCAGTTTTAGGGCATACCAAATGTGGTGCAGTTAAAGGTGCTTGTGATCATGTTGAAATGGGAAATTTAACAGCATTATTAAGTAAAATTCAACCCGCAGTTTATGATGAAAAAACGGTACTCGAAAATAGAAATTCTAACAATGAGAATTTTGTAGAAAAAGTTACAAGTATAAATATCAAAAGAACAGTTCAGGCAATAATGGAAAGAAGTCCGATTTTGAAAGAAATGATAATGGCTGGAGAAATTGGTATTGTTGGAGGAAATCACAATATAACCAATGGAGAAGTTACTTTTTATGACGATACACTAATTATTAATTAAAAAAATGATTAGTTTTATACCAATAAAAATTTAATTTTTTTATTGCAATAAAAACGAGTCAAACCATATTATAAATGAGTGATTTTTATAAAAAAATATTAAATAATAATAAGAAGTGGGTTGAAAACCAATTAGCAATAGATCCAGAATATTTCAAAGATTTATCAAAAGGTCAAAATCCTCCACTACTTTGGATAGGTTGTTCAGATAGTCGTGTGCCTGCAAATGAAATTATTGGTGCTAAACCAGGTGAAGTTTTTGTACACAGAAACATTGCCAATATGGTAGTTCATTCAGATATGAATATGTTAAGTGTGTTGGATTATGCTGTTAATGTCCTAAAAGTAAAACACGTTATAGTCTGTGGGCATTATGGTTGTGGTGGTGTAAAAGCAGCAATGGGTAACGATTCTATTGGAATTATTGACAATTGGATTCGTCATATCAAAGATGTATACCGTTTGCATACTGCTTTTTTAGATGCCATTGTAGATGAAAATGATCGATTCAATGCATTTGTAGAACTGAATGTAAAAGAACAAGTTTTTGATTTATCTAAAACCTCAATTGTACAATCTGCTTGGCGTAGTGGTCAAGAACTTACACTTCACGGTTGGGCATATGGTCTAAACTCAGGATATGTAACCGATTTGAATGTCAATATGAGTTCCAATAAAGATTTAGATGAAGTATATCAATTAAAATTTTAATATCAAAAGGCCACTTTCGAGTGGCTTTTTTAATCTTCTAAATTCTCATTAAATGAAGACGGAAGTAATTGAGGAATAAATTTTATTAAAATTGGCAATAATAAACTACCACCAGGAATTAAAAAAATAGTCAACGATGGTACAGATTTGCAAATATCTAACAATTGTTTTTTTACTTTCTTTTTCTCGTCTTTATCTAAATCGCGTTGGGTAGAGTAAGCTAATAAAACCATAAGTTCTTTGCTTTCGAAGATTTCTTTAGATAATCTTTTTTTATTACGTTGTATTAAAGTAATAACTAATTGTGTAGTTTGATCATAAAAATGCTTGACTGGATTTGAAAAATTAAAATACGGAATTTCGTGTCGATATTTTTCGATAAAATCATTTGTTGATTCCATACTATTTTTAACAAAATCATCCGAAACCGACATTAAATCTCCCAGAGTATGCAAGAAATAGGCTTCGTCTTTATCTACTACACCATCACTCCATAAAGCCAAACCAGCCATATCTATAAGGTATTTTTTTTCTAATTCACAACCAAAATAATCCAAACCTAAAGCGTCTAGATTTTTGACACTTACTTTAGAGAATTTACTATAACGAACAGATGCTTCAAAAAGTTTAATTAATAAATCATCGTGTTGAGATTTGTTTACTTTTGTTTTTAATGCAAGTGCAACAATACTTACTATTGTTTCTTCTATTTTTTGCAAATATTTATTTGGTATTGCTCCTTCTACCAAAAAATGTTGAAATGCCAAGACATCTACAAAAAGTAAGGCATTGGTAACAATATGCGAAAAGTTTTTGCTAATGATATTATCATTTGTTTGTACCCTTTCGTCAATTATTTTTTCTAATTTTGATGAATTAGAAGCAGTTGGCAAAACTTTTTTAAGTAGATTAAAACCTTCAGGGTTCATATTATTATAAAACAAAACTGCTTTTGAAATAAAGTGTTCTGAAGATTGTTCTTTCTCTATAAGTTGATACATTCGAAAAAGACAATTGAGCAAAGCAACTTTAGAAATTTCATCACGCAACCAATTTGTACTGTCTATTTTTTGAGAAGAAAAAATCGATATAATATGACCATAAATAAAACCAGTATTTCTAACACCATCATAATACAAATTGGAATCAATACCTTTAGATGGTAAAGATGATTTTTGTTCAATAAAAAATTTATCTATCCAACCGTTTACAGATGGGTTAATCATAACTTCAAATTAAGGATACAAAGCTATGTTTTTTTATTAAATCAGTGCTTGCAATATATTTTTTATAAAAAATCATCTCGATTTTATATATTGTTCACAAAGCAAAACTATTTCTTTTACCCTACTATTTCTAGTTTCTTCTAGTTTAGCTTGATTGAGCCAGTACAAATAACTTTTGCGGTATGAAGGGCTAAAGTTTTGATAATTATCATATGCCAACTTGTTTTCTGAAAATGCAGCTTCTAAATCTTTCGGAATAATAAGCTCTTCAACTTCATCTAAAGCTTCCCAAGCACCACTTTGTTTTGCATTCTCTATTTTGGACAAGCCACTAGTATGCACCAAATTATCTTCAATAAGTTTATCAACATAAGTTTTGTTAAGTTTACTCCAAGTGCTTTTTTCTTTTCGTGGTGTAAAAGTTTGCATTCTTCGTTCATGATCAAGTCTGCGCACAGTAGAATCTATCCATCCGTAACAAAGCGCCACTTTTACAGCTTCGTCCCAACGCATACTTTCATTGACACTATTTACTTTATAAAAAATCAGATAAACACCAGTCGATTTGTTATGATTTTCGTGCAACCATTTACGCCATTCAGATGCTGTTTTAAAATAATGTTGTTCTCTTTGTTCTTTTTGTTCCAATTTTTTTTAAAAAATTTATTTAATAATTGCTGTACAAGCTACTCTTGCACCTGCATTTCCTGTTGGTTGAGTAGTAAAATCATCTGTTCCTTGATGAATTATTAATCCTTTTCCTATAATGTTTTTAGTTGCATCATCACAACCTATACACCATTCATTTGTTTTAAAAGTGATTGTTCCATTTCCTTTTTCATCTGCAATAAAATTACCAATATCACCTTTATGATGTTCTGCTTCTCCCCATTTTCCGTGTTTTTTAAAAGTTGGATTCCAGTGACCACCAGCAGATACAGCATCTACAGAAGAACAATCTGCTTTTTCGTGAATATGGATGGCGTGTGTACCAGGATTTAGCCCTGCAGCTTTGGCGACTAGAGTAACCTCTCCATTTTTCTCAGAAAAAGTTGCTGTGCCAGAAACTTTCGAATTACTTTTTGATTCTAATGCCAAAACTAATTTTTTAGAAGCACTAGCTGATGTACTGGTTTTACAACCAAAAAACAATGCGATAACAATTGTGGCAACTGTAAATAATTTTTTCATACTAGAATTGATTAAATTTTCTATAAAATTACTCAATAAATATTTAAATTATATCAATTTTAACGAATACTATTTTGTTTTTTCACCAACAAAATAATCGTTCTGTGATTTGAATAAAACATTAAATGTAGTTAAACTTCCGTAAATTCTTGTAATGTATTGTTGCAACTCAATTTTTTCTATTTCTTGAATATTGCTGGTATTTATCTTTTGTTCCATAACACGCAAACGATCTCTAACCATTATTATTTTATGAAAAAAAGTGTCAATAGGAATTTCTTTTGAAGCCAAACCTGCTTGTCCTGGATCAAGAATCATTTTTCCACCTTTCCATTTGTCTCCAATTGGTACAATTTGAGAAACATCTGACCATTTTTTTAAAATACTAAGTAAACTTTGCTCAACATCATAAAAACTAACTGTGTCTACTTCATTTTCAGCTGCTTCAATTACTTCAAAATCACTATCAAGAGCAATAGTTTCTAATCCGTTTTCTATAAAAGTAACCCAATATTCTTTGTTTGAAACATTAGTAATAACACCTTTTCCAAATTCTGAATGGTTTATTCTTGAACCTATTCCTAAAATTTTCATATCATTCTATTTTTGGACTAAAATATAATTTTTTATGAAATAAAAAAACAAAAAAGTACTTTTGATTTTATCTATTTTCTAATAAAAAAAGGTTCAACTTTAAATAAAAAAGTCAATCCCTAATATTTTAAACAGACTCACTTTTTAGGATAGTGTCCTGTTTTATAATCTAAATTAATATTTTTAAACTTTCCCTAAAGTATATAATTGTTCCATTGTTGGTGACAAACTTCCTCCTTTGGGTTCAAGAGTAATTCCAAAAGCATCTGCATCTGCTGTTTTATAAACTGCAAAAACTTTATTAGTAACTGTCTTAAAGTTATCTAGTAAACCAATACTTGTAGGAGTTAGTGTAGGACTTAATTTTAATGACCACACTTGATATACTTTGCCTTCTGGAGGTTCTGGTAGTCCTTTAGCATCGATATAAACTATTTGAGTTTGTTTGTTCCAATAAACTTTTGCAAATGAAGTAGGTGCAATTGTTTGACCGCCTAAAGATATAACTGTGTTATTTTGATCTCTAATTATTTCGAGAACATCTTTTGTTTGCTTATTTTTTATTTCTGTTTTCACAACAACATCTTCTAACTTAGATTTATCATTTTCTAAGATTACAACTTGAGATTCTAATGTTTTTTGTTGGCTGTTTAGGTAACTTATTCCTAATACCAAAACTGCTGCGGCTGCCCATCCCAAATATTGAATAGAACTACGTTTTGGTTTCATATTCACAATTTGTGCATGTTTTATTTCTAATTTTGCTCTTATTTTTTCGAAAACATCCGATGAAATATGTGGAGAAAAACTACTTGATAAATGCAAAATACTTTTTTCTATTGATACAATTTCGGCTGCAACTTCTGCATCAGATTTTGCAATAGTTGCAATTTGTTTCGTTTCACTTTCGTTTAATAAACCATAAACATAAAGTTCTAAATCTCCTGAATTTATAATTTCTGTTGTTGTCATTATACTTTTAAATAGGTTCTTAAATCATTAATACAATTTCTATTCAAGGTTTTTATTGTTCCTAATGGAATTTCTAATTCATCAGAAGTTTCTTGTTGTGTAAACCCTTTAAAAAATAACAAATCTATAATAGCAATACATTTGGGTTTCAATTTTTGAACAAACTCTTTTATACCAATTGTATCTATACGATGAATCATTTTATTGCTGTCATCCAAGAGATGTACGAAATTATCAGTCGAAAGGTTTTTTTGGTTGTTACTATATCCCTTTGATCTCAATTTATCAATCGCAGTATTTCTAGCAATATTGAGCATCCAGGTATATAATCTCCCTTTGGAATCTGAATAAGAATCGAAATTTTTCCAAATTTTTACAAATACTTCTTGCAGAACATCTTCTGCATCTTCTGTTTCTTTAAGTAAGTTAGATATTACTGCATATAAACTTTTAGAATACATATCATATAGCAATGTAAATGCCCGTTCTTCCTTTTTGAGAATCATCGGAATTAATTCTTCTTGTGTCATAATTTTATGATTTTGTTTTTTGTTATGAACATATACGATATTTAATTGATTTTGGTTTTTGAAGTTAAAAATTTAATAATTTCTTAGATATAAAAAAATAATATTTAAAAAATTACGAAATTAAACCATTGATTATTAGGTTATTGTACAATACTTATAAAATACTTTACTTTTTTTAAAACCAAATTTCTTTTTGTTGCGTAAATCAATTTAGTAATAACTTAAAAATTTACAACAATGAAAAAAACAAGAATGGTTTTAGGTCTGTCGCTGGTAGCGATTGCAGGTCTAGTTTTTATGGCTGCAGATCATGCTGATGCACCTGCGGTAACTGGTAATGCAAATGACATTACCGATGTATATGCTTTTCAAGGGCAAGATACAAATAATATAGTATTTGTAGTAAACACACAAGGATTATTAAGTCCTGGTGCAACTGCAACAGCAGCTTTTAATGAAAATGTAATGACAGAAATCAACATTGACAACACTGGAGATAATGTTGAAGACCTAGTTATCCAAGCAATTAAAAGAGGAAGTAAAATGTACTTTTTTGGGCCAATTGCACCAGGAACTACTGGTACGTCTAGTATGGTAAAAACAAATTCAGCTGCTGGAAGTGTAGACATATCACAATACGGAAGTGCTCCTGTAATTGCAACTGCTACAAATGGAATGAAATTTTTTGCTGGTCCGAGAGATGATCCTTTCTTTTTTGATTTGAATCAATTTAAAGCAATTTTAAGCGGAACTGCTGGTGGATTTAACAATCCAGGAACTGACACCTTTGCTGGAACAAATGTAATGGCAACAGTAGTTGAAGTGCCAAAATCGATGTTGGGTTCGTCTACAACAATAAATGTATGGGCAGAAACTAAACAAAAACAATAAACAGTAACAAAATTAAATTTCGAAAATTATGAAAACAATAAAATATCAATTTTTAGGCTTAGCAATTATAATGGCTATTTCTTTGACAAGTTGCAATAATAATGATGATCAACCTACAACTACAAATGTAGATTTTTCAGGCACTTATGTACAAAAAGACCAAATGGGTCGTCCTGCAATTAATACCGTTTTTATTGCGTCTGGTGCACCAAAAGATGCTTTTAATAGTACAATACCATCAGCAATGGGAGCAATTTACCAACCGGTTTTTCAATCAAGATTATTGGCTTTAAATGCTGGGTATACTACAAATCTATTAGGATTAAGTGCTTCTGCATTTACAGGAGTTTTGGCTACTGATGTTTTGGGTGTTGCAAAATCAGGACCAACTTCATTCTATAACGGTACACAGGTTTTAACTGGAAGAGCATTAGCAGATGATGTGATAGATGTAGAATTAATCCTCATTTTTGGTGGTCCTGACGCCTCTGCAAATGCAGGTGTAACCTCTGATCATGTTAATGCAAATGACAAACCCTTTTTGACCTCATTTCCTTACTTAGCATCAGCTTGGTAATAAATTTAAACAGAGCGCAAGAAAAACTTGCGCTCTGTTATAACAAACAAAAAAAACAATAAACAAAAAAACAACTATAATGAAAACGCTACATAAAACAATATTATTTCTTTTTATATCATATTCTATTATAGGCTGTAAAAAAGAGTCAAACCAAATTACACATCAAGAAGATTATAATAAATTCTTGGATATTAAAGAAAACAAATCATTAGACTTTGTGAAAAGTGAAATTGATTTTTGGCAAAATAAATATGATAAAGCTCCGAATCAAATTACCTATTTGAGTCAGATTGCTTCTAACTATTCTAAACTATTTGAATATACTGGTAAAATTGATTATTTGTATAAAACCGAAAAATTATTGCTCCAATCAAACGAAGTTTTCCATTATACTAGCACAGGAACAATTAGGTCTTTGGCAAGAAATTATATTTCTCAACACCGTTTTAAAGAAGCTTTAGTATTGGCAAATAAAGCTTTTAAAATTGGTGACGGAATGAACGAAACTCAAAAACTACTTTTTGATGTTAATATGGAATTAGGGAATTACGATGCAGCTGAAAAAAACTTAAATGCAATTAAAGATTTTAAAGATTTTGACTATTTAATTAGAATATCTAAATGGAATGACCATCAAGGTGATTTAAAAACTGCAATTTCTTTTATGGAAAAAGCCAAAGTTATCGCTGAATCTAATGAAAATAAAGCACTTAAAATTTGGACTTATTCTAATCTTGGGGATCTAAATGGACATTATGGTGAAATAAAAAAATCATACGACTATTATTTGAAAACATTGGCAATAGAACCTAACAATAATTATGCTTTGAAAGGAATTTCTTGGATTGCTTTTTCATACGAAAGAAATCCAACAGAAGCCAAACGTATTATTGCTAAAATCTCTAAAAGACACGATTCTCCTGATTTTTATTTATTAAAATCTAAAATAGCTGATTTTGAAAATAATGAAAACGCTAAATCTGAAAACCTAGCACTTTATTTTAAAATGCTAGAAAATAATAAATATGGTGCAATGTATAACAAATACAATACCTTGATTTTTGCAGACGATTCCTTAACAACATCAAAAGCTATAGAAATAGCAAAAATAGAAGTAGCTCATAGACCAACTCCAGATTCTTATGATTTATTAGCATGGTCTTATTATAATCAAGGTGATATTAAAAAAGCGTATGAAATAGAACAACAATATGTTTTTGGAAAATCGCATGAACCAATGTTAAATTATCATCTAGCAGTAATATACAAAGCCAATCAAAATGAAGTTGTTATAGAACCTATTGTTAAAGAATTGAAAGCTAGCATCTATGAATTAGGACCTATTTTTGATAAAAAATTGTCTATACTATAATGAAACCGATATTAGTTTTAATTGTTTCTATAATAAGTTTCTTATCATCAGGTCAAATTCAAAAAGGGACAATTATTGATACAAACGGAAACGGAATTGAAAATGCATATATAATCAACTCTAATAGTCAATCTCACGCACATACAAACGAATTTGGTCATTTTGCAATAGATAAAACAAATACAAATGATGTATTAATTATAACTGCTTTAGGATTTAAAAAATTAAGTTACACCTTTATATTAAATGAATTTGAAATTATTTTAGAAGAAAATAGATATCAACTAAATGAAGTTACAATTCAATCTAAATTGAATGCCATGAATATAATATCCAAAATAGATTTGCAAACAGCACCCGTAAATTCTTCACAAGAAGTACTACGAAAAGTACCTGGTTTATTCATAGGTCAACACGCAGGTGGAGGAAAAGCAGAACAAATTTTTCTTCGAGGTTTTGATATAGATCATGGTACTAATATTGCTATTTCTGTAGATGAAATACCTGTTAATATAGTATCTCATGCTCACGGTCAAGGTTATGCTGATTTGCATTTTGTAATTCCAGAAACAATAGAGAAAATTGATTTTGGTAAAGGAACTTATTATGCAAACAAAGGTGATTTTGCAACAGCTGGTTATGTTGCTTTTCAGACCAAAGAAAAAATAACAAAAAGTAATATCAACATCGAAGCAGGTCAGTTTAATACGATACGAACCGTTGCGATTTTTAATTTATTAGAAAATAAAAAAAATCAAAATGCTTATTTTGCTACTGAATATGTCTTAACCGATGGTCCCTTTAATGCTCCACAAAATTTTAAAAGAATCAATTTTTTTGGAAAGTATACTAGTGTTTTGGGGAATAACAGTAAACTTTCCTTAATTGGTTCGCGATTTTCTAGCAAATGGGATGCATCTGGACAAATACCTCAACGATTGATAGATCAAGGGTTGCTGTCTAGATTTGGAGCTGTAGATGCAACCGAAGGAGGACTAACTGCTAGATCAAATTTTAATATTACTTTTTCAAAACCTGTTAACGAAAATACATTTCTAAAATCGAATGCTTATTATACCAACTATCAATTTGAACTATATTCTAACTTTACTTTTTTTCTAAATGATCCTATTAATGGTGATCAAATTAAACAAAAAGAAAATAGAAACCTTTACGGATTTAATACAGAGTTAAATAGTAAAATCAACTTAAAAAATACAAAAGGAACTATTCAATTAGGATTTGGTTTTAGAGCAGATGAGACAAATGCAACAGAGCTATCGCATACTTTAAAAAGAATTAAGACACTTGAACAAATAAAATTAGGTAATATCGATCAAACAAATGTTTTTACCTACATCAATACAGAAGTTGATTTTGGAAAACTAAAAATAAACCCTGCTATTCGATTGGATTATTTCAAATTTAATTATCAAGATCTATTAGCTTCAAGTTATGAAACCCAAAGTAAGAATAAAGTAAAAATTTCACCAAAATTAAATTTTATTTATTCTCAAAATAACAATGGGCAAGTATATCTAAAATCAGGTTTTGGTTTTCATTCAAATGATACAAGAGTTGTAGTAGCCAATCAAGGAAAAGAAATACTTCCTACGGCATTTGGTAGTGATTTGGGTACTGTTTTCAAACCTTTTCAAAGACTTGTTATCAATTCTGCCTTATGGTATTTGCAATTGCAAGAAGAATTGGTTTATGTTGGTGATGCTGCCACAGTTGAAATTTCTGGAAGAACCAAACGAATGGGAATTGATTTTGGTTTTAGGTATCAAGTAAATGATTATCTCTTTCTTGATAGTGATGCAAATTATACTTATGCTCGAAGTATTGATGCACCAAAAGGGCAAGATTTTCTTCCATTAGCACAAGATTTGACGACTACATTTGGTGTCAGTGTACTAAAATATAAAGGGTTTTCTGGTGGATTACATTCGAGATATTTAAAATCGAGACCTGCAAACGAAGACAATTCTATAGTTGCAAAAGGATATTTTATCTCAGATATCAATATGAATTATGAAATAAAAAACATCACTTTTGGAATTGCAATTGAAAATATATTCAATTCTAAATGGAATGAAACACAATTTGCTACAGAATCACGATTGCAAAACGAAAGTAATAGTGTTGAAGAAATTCACTTCACTCCAGGTACACCATTTTTTTTAAAAGCAAAAATAGCTTTTAGCTATTAAATATTGGTTTGTTTTTGTTTTATTGTTGGAAAGCTCAATGTCTCTATGATATTGGGCTTTTTCCATTTTTTTACTTATATTTTTTTACTTTTTAAGAAAAGTAGTATGTGTAATTGTTCCCTCATATTCCAGTTGTAAAATATATAGACCAGCAGTAAGTTTTGCAACATTCATAGTGGTTTCTATATTAGAAGAATCCAAAAGTTTTTTGCCCATTATATCATAAATACGGATATGAGATAAAGTAGAATTATTATTGTTTTGAATTGTAAGTTCAGTATCAACAGGATTTGGATAAATTTTAAAAGGGACAACTTTTTTAAAATCGGCATTTGCCAAAACACCTAAACAGCTTACAGGTACTAATGTTGTTGAATGTGTATTGCTTCCACTTGTTCCATTTCCTAATTGTCCATAAGTATTCCAACCCCAAGTCCACATAGCGCCATTCAAATCAATAGCTGCACCACTTTGATTTCCTACCGAAACTGATTTCCAATTGGTAGCATTACTCAAAGATAAAAATGTACTGGTGTATTGAACAGTAGATTCTGTATATCCTAATTTTTTACCTGCATACCATAAAGTGCCATTTGTTTTAATAATAGCCGAAGTATCATCGCCACAATCAAATTGTTTTACAAAATATTCTGGACAACCAGCACAAGTAGTTCCGCCAGTTTGACCATAAACATTACTTCCCCAAGTGACTAATAAGTTGTTACTTGTTTTAGAATCAAAACTATGATTACCACCTGCAGAAATAGCTTTAATTCCTGTATTATTATATGATCGCTGTTGTGGTGTCATAATATAAAGTCCCGAATTCAATCCGATTGGGTCTCCATAATTATATCCCCAACCCCAAACAGTACCATCAATTTTTAAAGCCAATGAATACTTATCGCCAGCTGAAACTGTTTTCCAAGTAGTTAAAGTACCTATTTGAGTCGGAATGTTTTTATGAAATCCTTCTCCATAACCATTTCCGTAACCTAATGCATAATATTCACTGTTTCCCCAAGACCATAAAGTGCCATTTGTTTTTGTAGCTAATGCATGAGAATAACCTGCAGAAATAGAATTCCAATTGGTATCTGTACTAACAGGAACTGGCACAAATTGATGTGTAAATGTTCCGACACCCAATTGACCATAAGTATTGCATCCCCAAGACCATAAAGTATTATTGGTTTTTAAGGCTAAGTTAAAACTTGTAGGTCCAGAACCAGCAGAAACGGTTTTCCAATCGGTATCAGTTCCAATTTGAATTGGAGTTGTTCTTGTGAGTTGTGTGCCATCACCTAATTGTCCAAAATGATTCATTCCCCAAGTCCAAAGTGTACCGTTGTTTGCGATAGCAGTTACATGAGAATATCCCACTGAAACAGATTGCCAACATTGTGCTTGACTATTTTGAAATCCGAGAATAAAAACAAGTAGTAATGTTATTTTTTTCATACATTATTTTTTGATTAATGCTTCTTTTTGTTTTCGGCTTTTATAAGCTTTAAGATATTCTCCTTTAGGTTTACCATTATCAAACGAACTAAATTTTATTAAAGTTCGTACAGCGTTTCTAGCAGATTCATTATCCCAACCTTCATATTCGATACGATAAATTGCCGAATACATTTCGGCACGACCAACACCATGATAACAATGTATCAAAACAGGGTAATTGGCTGGATTATCCATAATTTTGAAAAAAGAATCTAGATTTTCTTGTTTTGGTACTTGGTCTGAACCATTATTAAAATAATTTATAACTCTCAATTTAGCAATTGCATCTTTCTCAGCGGTTAATTCTGCTGGGATTTCAGGATTGTTTTCTAAATCTGCTGTACCAGGAAAACGTAAATCGACAACTGATTTTATATGGTATTTTTTTATATAATCTGGCAATTGGTTTGGCGGAATTACACCCGATTTATACACTTTTCCTTCAGTAATGGTTTCAAAATTATGATTGATATTAACATCATAAACATACTTTGCAACCAAAATCAAAACAACACTTAAAAGGAATAAACCAATACGTTTCTTATTATTTTTCATAATATATAAATTGTTGAGCAAAGATAATAGATTCAGTACCTAATTTGCTGTTAATTTTTTATCTATAATACGTTCCATATAATCTTGTACAAAAGCTTTGCATCTTTTTTCTAAGATTTTCATTTCGGGAGTTTGGCTGGCAATAAGATTGTGTTCCAGATTCTTATCATCTTTTTTATAAAAGCCTACCGTTTTAGTTCCGTCGAAGCAACATATATAATCGCCACTCATATATTGGTAAACATTTTGTGAAAATTTGATTGAAAAAGGAGGTATTTTAGTATCTCCAATTAAACTTCTTCCCCAACTTCTGAATGGTTTTGGATATCCAATCATATCCAATAATGTTGGGTAAATGTCAATTTGTTGCGCCAATTCTTTATGTTCACCAACATAGGGACTATTGGGTTGATATATTAAAATTGGTACTGTATTTCGGTTCAACTCTTGGGTATATTCTTTATAAAAAATGGTGTTACAATGATCGGCAACTAAAACAAAAATTGTGTTATTAAACCAAGTTTCCTTTTTTGCTGATTTAAAAAACTGTCGTAATGCAAAATCGGTATAACCTATACTTTCGTGAATATTGATATCTCCTTTTGGAAATTTGCCTGCATATTTTTCTGGTACTTTATATGGATCGTGAGATGAAACCGAAAATAAAGTAGCCATAAACGGTTGCTTTTGTGTGTTTAAAGTTTTATCAAAAAACTGAAAGAAAGGTTCGTCCCAAATTCCCCAAACACCATCAAAATCTTCATCATTATTGTATTCGGTTTTTCCGTAATAGTTATTTATACCTAAAATATTTCCAAATCCTAAAAATCCCATTGAACCATTTGGAGCACCATGAAAAAATGAAGTTTGATACCCTTCATTTTCTAAAGTAGATACTAATGATTCTATTTTTTGTTGAGAATAAGCAGATGAAGTAAAAGCGTCTTTAAATGAAGGAATTCCTGCAAGTACTGATGAAACTCCGTGAATTGACTTGTATCCGTTTGCATATGCATTTGTAAAAATCAAACTATGTTGAGCTAACGAATCTACAAAAGGAGTATAACTTTTATAATTATTAATTTTTGAATCTTTATTAAAAGCGCCATTATATTCTTTGGCAAAACTTTCTAAAATAAAAATAACAATATTAGGCTTTGTTTGTGGATGATTTTGATATTGTTTTATGGGTTGCACTAATTCTGTAATTGTAGCATCATCAACATAGTGCTGTTTTTTAAAACTTTGCATATTAAAAGTCCTGATAATAGCAAACGGAGTATTCAACACAACATCAGCTTGACTGGTATTGGTAACATATCTACTTGCATCTAACAAATTAATAGGTCGTGTGCTTTTTTTAAAATCGCCACGAATACCTCCGATACATAAAGTAACAACAAATAAGAAAAAAACTGTAGAAATACCAAAATATTGATAACCAACTTGTGGTTTTGCCTCACTTACTCTTACTTTTTTGTAGCAATAAATCCATAAAGCTGTACACATCAAAAACAAAACAAAAACGTGCCAATAATGCACCAAAAAACTAAGAAATAAAGCTGTTTTATTGGTTTCGTGATTCAAAGAATCCATCACAGCAATAGTGGTTCTATTAAAAGTAAATTTATAATAAATTAAATCAACAAAATTGGTAGCATAGGCTATCAAATTGGTTCCAAAATAGAGGTAAAATAAGAAACTTTGAAATTTTTTGTTGGTGTTTTTTAATAATGGTAA
This sequence comes from Flavobacterium sp., assembly GCA_043744095.1. Classification (GTDB taxonomy): domain Bacteria; phylum Bacteroidota; class Bacteroidia; order Flavobacteriales; family Flavobacteriaceae; genus Flavobacterium. The sequence goes on along the minus strand of JAYTVI010000103.1, from coordinate 5,166 downwards.
TACAGAAAGTAAAATAAACAAACTATTGATATAGAGAATTGCAGTAGTATCAAAAGCTAAAGCGTGATAGCAAAGTTTAAAAAAAGTAGTTACTGATTCTACATGTAGTAATTTAGAATTATATGTAAAAAAAAGTACTCTAGCAATAAAATAAAAAATATATGCAAGTAAAATTCTATAAAACAACACTTTATATTCATCGAGCCGTATATGTCTTTGCATGAGTAACCAAAATTAAAAATACAAAATTACGATAAGTTGTTGCATTTTTTATAATAATGAAAAATAAATATTGCAAGTATGTTTTATATTAATTAATTTGCATTAAAATTAGACTTTTTTCAATGACAACAATTACTCGTTTATTTGATTTCCCTTACTATCAATTAGAAAAATATCATATTGAAGATGCGCTTGTCACCAAATATAATGGGATTTGGGTAAAGACTTCTACACAAGAATATGTAGATAAAGCCAATACCATTTCTAGAGCTTTGTTGCGTTTAGGTATTCAAAAAAATGATAAAATTGCTATCATTTCATCCAATAATAGAACCGAATGGCATATTATGGATATCGGAATTTTACAAACTGGTGCACAAAGCGTACCAATCTATCCTACGATATCGGAAGATGATTATGAATATATTCTTAATCATTCTGAAGCTATATATTGTTTTGTTTCTGATGAAGAAGTATTACGAAAAGTAAAACTCATACAGAATAATGTTCCAAATCTTATTGAAGTTTTTTCTTTCAACAGTATAGAAAATTGCAAAAACTGGTCAGAATTATTGACTTTGGGTGAAGATAATAGTAATCATAACCAAGTAGAAGAAAGAAAAAATTCAGTAAATCCATTAGATTTAGCTACAATAATTTATACTTCAGGAACTACAGGAAAACCAAAAGGAGTAATGTTATCGCATAACAATATTGTATCAAATGTCCTTGATAGTGCCAACCGAATTCCGTTTGAAGTAGGAAAAAGTAGAGCTTTGAGTTTCTTACCTATATGTCATATTTATGAACGGATGGTAACCTATATTTACCAATACTATGGTGTTGCTATCTATTTTGGTGAGTCAATTGAAAAAATTAGTGATAACATTAAAGAAGTTCATCCAACAGTAATGACTGGTGTACCACGATTGATCGAAAAGGTTTATGAAAAAATAATTGCAAAAGGTTCAGAACTTACAGGTATCAAAAAGAAACTTTTCTTTTGGGCAATCGATTTAGGATTGAGATATGAACCAAATGGCGCTAATGGGTTTTGGTATGAAGCACAATTAAAAATTGCTCGCAAACTTATTTTCAGTAAATGGAAAGAAGGATTAGGCGGACGACTTGATTTGATTGTAAACGGAAGTGCTGCATTACAACCACGATTGGCTCGCATTTTTGCTGCTGCTGAAATTCCAGTTATGGAAGGATATGGTTTGTCTGAAACTTCTCCTGTAATTTCTGTCAACGACCAACGCAATCGAGGATTCAAAATAGGAACAACAGGAAAAGTGATAGACAATGTAGAAGTAAAAATTGCCGAAGATGGAGAAATTCTTGTAAAAGGACCAAATGTGATGATGGGGTATTATAAAGATGAAAAACTAACCCACGAAGCTATTGTAAATGGGTATTTTCATACAGGAGATATTGGTGAAATTGACAACGAAGGTTTTTTGAAAATTACTGACCGTAAGAAAGAAATGTTCAAAACTTCTGGTGGTAAATATATTGCTCCTCAAATTTTAGAAAATGCTATGAAACAATCTCGTTTTATAGAACAAATTATGGTTATTGGTGACGGACAAAAAATGCCTGCAGCTTTCATACAACCAAATTTTGAATTTGTAAAAGAATGGGCAAAACTTCATAATATTTCTCTTGGAAATAATAACGAAGCAATAATTGAAAATCCAGTAGTTATTGCAAGAATCCAACAAGAAGTTGATTTAATTAATGAAAAATTCGGAAATTGGGAAAAAATAAAACGTTTTGAATTGACTCCCGATTTATGGACAATTCCTGCAGGACACCTTACTCCTACTATGAAATTGAAACGTAAAGTAGTTCTGGAAAAATACCATGGTTTATTCGAAAAAATATACAATTAACCTTAAAACTCCTTTTTATGAAATTAAAATCTTCTGTAATCGTTTTAGCTTGCTTAATTTTATTTTCTAATTGTAAGGAAGTTTCCATTACTGATAAAATCAAGGAACATTATCTTGATTTTTCTAAACGAGATGATCAGTTTACAGGTGGTATAAAATTGATTCCAATAACTACTCCAATCGGAAAATTTAATGTTTGGACAAAAACTGTTGGTAATAACCCAAAAATAAAAGTACTTCTTTTGCATGGTGGTCCAGGAGGAACTCATGAATTTTTTGAAAGTTTTGATGGCTACTTCCCACAAGAAAGTATAGAATATATTTATTATGACCAATTAGGTTCTTATTATAGTGATCAACCCAATGATAATAGCTTATGGACTACTGAACGTTTTGTTGAAGAAGTAGAACAAGTACGACAAGCATTGCATCTCGATAATACTAATTTCTATTTATTGGGACAATCTTGGGGTGGAATCTTAGCAATGGAATATGCCTTGAAATACCAAAAAAACTTAAAAGGATTGATAATTTCTAATATGATGGCAAGTGCACCAGCTTATAATAAATATGCTCAAGATGTTTTGGGACCAAAAATGGTTCCTAAAATTCTTAAAGAGATTCAAACTATTGAAAAAAATAATGATTTTAAAAATCCAAGGTATAGCGAGTTGTTGTTCAAATACTATTATACAGAGCACATTTTGAGAAGACCGTTGTCAGATTGGCCTGAATCAATTAATAGAGCATTCAAACATTTAAATCCAAATGTTTATGTCTATATGCAAGGGCAAAGTGAATTTGGTATTACCGGAAATGCAACCTTAAAAGATTGGGATGTAACTACCAGACTCAAAATGCTTACAGTGCCTACTTTAGCAATTGGTTCAAAATATGACACTATGGATCCTGATCATATGAAATGGATAGCCAACGAAGTACAAAATGGTCGTTTCCTATATTGCCCAAACGGTAGTCATTGTTCACAATATGATGATCAAAAAACTTATTTCCCAGGTGTAATTCAATTTTTGAAAGATGTCGATAAAGGCAATTTTAAACATTAAAAAAAAGTATAGTTTATCAACGGCTTCAAAATAAAATAGTTAATAAATTTAACAATTGTTTACTCATTCAATTATTTTTATTGGTACTTTTATGATAATAACCAATTAAAAATTATAACTATGACTGTAAAAAACTTTATTTTAGGCGGAATCGTAGGTGGTTTTGCAAATTTCCTTCTCGGATGGCTATTTTATGGTATTCTTTTTAAAGATATTTATCCAGAAAGTATGACACCTAATTTTCTCTTTATTTTCTTAGGTTGTCTAACCTATGGTTTTTGATATCCTATTTTCTAAATCGAAATAGTATTATTTCTAATATAATGATAGGCGTTAAAGCTGGAGCAATTATTGGATATCTCACTAGTGCTTATATGAACTTTTTTATGTATGCGAATAAAGAAGCCAATTATACTAATATGATTCTCGACATTGCTATTTCTACTACTATAAGTGCTATTATTGGTGCAGTTGTAGTTGCTCTTAATGGTAAAATAAAAAAAGTATAAAAAAAACATCATTTTAAAAAAACACCCTCAAATTAGTAATGTAATTGAGGGTGCTTTTTTTGAATTTTGAGGGATTACCAAATTACTACACGAAGTGAATCAGGTTGATACATCGGTGAACCTTTTGGAATATTAAAAGCCTTTTGAAAATCAATAGAATTTGCCAATGGTCCGTTAATACGAAACTGTGCTGGTGCATGAACATCTACCATTACTTGTTGCATCAAAGCTTCTTTGTTTGCATTAACCATCCAAGCATAACCATAAGATAGAAAATATCGTTTACTTGGGTCTAAACCACTTATTTTTTGATTTTCCTTAAATTGTTTTGTTTTCTTAAATGCTTCAAAACCCATAACAACACCACCTAAATCAGCAATATTTTCTCCTTGAGTTGCATCTCCATTTACAAATTTGTTATCAACTACTTCAAATTTGTTAAACTGGTCTACAATAAGTTTAGTTTTGGCCTTAAACTTGGTCAAGTCTTCTGTTGTCCACCAATTGTTTAAGTTCCCTTTTTCATCATATTGACTGCCTTGATCGTCAAACCCATGAGTTATTTCGTGTCCAAAAGTAGAACCACCAATAATACCATACAAAACTGCATCATCTGGCATTCGACCTTCATAACCTGGTACTAAAATGTTGCAAGCAGGAACACATATTTCGTTATTGCTTGGATTATAATAAGCATTATACGTTTGAGGATACATACTCCATTCAGATCGGTCAACTGGTTTTCCAAATTTTTCGATGTTATAATTGATCATCCACTTGTTTACTGCCATTACATTAGAACAATAAGAATTTCTACTTATGTCAATGCTGCTCATATCCTTCCACTTGTCAGGATAACCCACTTTCATAACTACTTTATTTAGTTTAGATAATGCTTTTTGTTTAGTAACTTGACTCATCCAATCAAGTTTTTTGATACGTTCTGCATATACATCTCTAATATTATTACCAATTTCTAAAAGTTTTTCTTTAGAACCTTTTGGTAAATATTCTTCAATATAAACTTGGCCAATCAATTCTCCTAGTGAATTATCGGTTTGTTCAACTACCTTTTTCCATCGAGGCTTTTGAATTTTTACACCATTCATTACAGTAGAATAAAATTTAAAATTCTGATTTTCAATTTCTGAATTCAAATATGAAGCATAAGTATTGATTAAATCCCATTTAAGATACGTTTTCCAATCTGCAATTGAATAATTATTGATTGTTTTGTTAAGTGCAACATAAAATTCTGGTTGTCCTACAATTACCGAATCGACATTTTTCAGATTCATTACTGCAAATAAGTCATTCCACTTAATATTTTTAGTCAAAGTATTAAGTTGTGCTACAGTCATTTTGTTGTAATTTTTAATAGGATCACGCAAGGCTTCTAGTTTACGAGAAGCTTTTGCTAAATCGGTTTCTAGTTTCATTATTAATGTTGCTTTTTGAGTAGCGATTGAACTA
>JAYTVI010000102.1:0-19735 GCA_043744095.1 Flavobacterium sp. | reverse complement strand
TGATGCGGGAAAATTAGTCCTTTCACCAACTCGAACTTATGCTCCTATTATCAAATCTATTCTAGAAAAATATACCCCAAACGAAATTCACGGAATGGTGCATTGTTCTGGTGGTGCACAAACTAAAATTTTACATTTTGTAGATCAACTACATATTATTAAAGACAATTTATTTCCGGTGCCGCCATTGTTTCAATTGATTCAAGAACAATCAAAAACCGATTGGAAAGAAATGTACCAAGTTTTTAATTGCGGTCACAGAATGGAATTGTATGTTCCAAAAGTTATTGCAAATGATATCATCGCAATTTCAAAATCGTTTGGGGTTGAAGCACAAATAGTAGGAAGAGTAGAATCTTTAGATTCTGATTTTCATCAGAATAAATCAAAAAAACTAACCATATCATGTGAATATGGTGTTTTTGAGTATTAGTAATTTATCTCAAAATACGATCTGGAGTTGTTCTTTTTTCCCATTTGATGTCACTTAATACACCTGATTTTATCCCGATAAAGAAACTCCAATAAGCATTTGTACCAAATGGAGTCCAGTTAAAATCCATACGCCAACTTAATAAATCTCTTTCGAATCTAAATTGAGTAAAAGTGACTCCTTTTTGTACAAAATCATAACCTGTAGAAACTCCCATTTTCCATTTTGGAGTAATATCAGTATTTAAAGAAACCATTAATGAGTTGCCAATTAGCTTGTTTTCTCTTTTTTCATTTCCATAAGTAAGTTGATATGCAAAAGTCATATCCCAAGGCAAATCAGCATTAAAAAAACCTCTAAATTTGCTAGAATCTTCACTGTCATCATCTTCAAATTGGCTTTCTCTACGATCACTAAAATCGGTATTTGTACCAAACAAATCATCATCACGACCACCATTTCTTTCGCCTTGTTTATTTTTTTTCTTCAAATCTTTTTCACCATCTTTACTTGATAGTGAATAGTTTAATGTCATATTGGCACTGGTCATTCTAAATAAGCTTCCTCCATTGTCAATGTTAAAAGTATTGATGGTTTTACCAGTATTATCAAGAGCATATGGGTTTAATGTCATTCCGAAATTGACATTCATTTTATCTTTAAACAAAACTGTACCAGCGCTAACACGAAGTGGTGCCCATCGTAAAGAATCGGCAATGATATTATAACTGGTAGATAAATTTAGGTTGTTTAAAAGCATTACTTTTTTAGGTTCAAGTTTGGTCGAGTCTTTATCGGTTACTTTTGCTTCAAAAGTATTGCTTAAACTAAAACCAATATTGTTTGCATTGTTTTTTGCTGGAGCACCATAAATTCCTCCTTCAAAACGAGTATATTCTTTGGTCATAGTTCCGCTACCATCAGAAGCATAAGTATCGTAATATTTTTCAAAACTTGGTGTATAACTATACGAAACCGAAGGTCGCATCACGTGTCGTATGGCTTGAATTTTCTTGGTATCACCAAATTTAAAGGTTCCATATATTGTTGTACCCAAACTTGATGAAAACGAATAAGTTCTAAAAGCGTCAAATTTATTAACTTCTGTTATAGAGTCTTTTCTAGTTGCTAAATCATATCGTTTACGTATGGTTTTTAGATACCAAACTTCATTATAATTTGCAGAAGCAGTTGCGCTAAAGTATTTAAATACTTTAAAATTGGTGCTCAATGGAATACTATGTTGAAAACCGACTTTAGCATTTTTAAACATTTCTGGTTTAAAAAATAACGCATCAGTAGTTTCAAATTCGTTTCTACCACTCAAATTATATTGCAAATTGATATTTTTGATCATCCCTTTTTTTACACCTTCTTCTGGTGCAAACGGAAAAATTCTATCTACACTCAATTGCAAAGTAGGCAGTGTCATATTGATTTTTTCGGTATTTGTATTTTGAGAATGAGTTGCTGTCAACGATAAATTGACTTGCGGAACAGAATTAAATGTTTTTGAATAAGATATAGAAGAGCTTAATGTATTGTTTAAGTTCGAACCTATATTCAATTGACTAGCAGATTGTTTAAAATATTTACTACTACCTAAATTTACAGAAGCTGAGAAACGAGAATTTGGACTCGATTTTGAATCTTGCGAATGCGACCATTGAATGTTGTATATATTGGTTTTTGAATAATCAGGAAAACCTCTTTCGCTGGATATTAAATTTTCAAATCGCACATTTACATTTCCTCTGAACTTATATCTTTTGGCATAACTCGATTCAAAACGCATAGCATAACTACCATTGGTATAATAATCTGCTAAAATTGCCAAATCGTAATTGTCGGTCAAAGCCAAATAATAACCTCCATTTTGTAATGAATATCCTCTATCACGAGTATCATTAAAAGTAGGAATTATTATACCAGATTGGCTTGTTGTTGTCATCGGAAAAAAGGCAAATGGCAATGCTAATGGTGTTGGAACTCCTGCAATAACCATATTTGTTAATCCGGTTACTACTTTTTTGCCAGGTACATATTTTACGCGACTGGTTCTAAAATAATATTCAGGATCATCAAGATCTTTGGCAGTGGTAAATCGTGCACCTTTTAAAAAATAGACCGAATCATTTACTCTTTTAGAAATATCGGCTTTAACTTTAAATTCTCCTTGATCGGTTCTAGAATTCCAAATTAATGCTTTTTTTGTTTTGTAATTAAATCGAATAGAATCGGGCTCAATAACATTTGCACCTTGTTTAAAATTCGGAAATTGAGTATAGTTCCCTAAGGAATCTTTTATTCGACCAGCATACACTTCGTTTTTTTCATAATTAAAAACAATGATGCCAGATTTGAGCTCAATATCCTGATAGTATAATTCTGCATTATCATAAAGGGTAATCAGTTTTTTTTTCTGATCTAATTTGGCATATTGCTTAGCTTTATATTTTATTTTGCTTTCTAATAGAGGTTTTTTAGTTTTAGAGCTATCACTTTTTGAAGGTTCAATTATTTTATTTAAATCTTTAATAGAAATAGAAGTGCTGTCAGGTGTTGTTTTTACTGGATTTTTTAAAGATTTATTTCCAATTTCTTGCGAATATATTTGGCTTATTCCCGTTGTTAGGAAAAATGCTAATAAAACGATATGAAATAAGTTTGTACGCAAAGGTTTTAATACTATTTTTGTAAAATTATGGCTTGCTTTTTGATGCGACAAAATTACATTTTATTTTCGGTCAAAAATAGACATTTATAAATTTTAAAACCATAGGGTTTTTAATAAAATTAACTTTTTTGTTATTATGATTAAATCACATCAAATCAAATATATACTAACAATATTAACTTGTTTTATTGCTTTTTCAACGATTGCTCAAACCAATTCAAAATTCAAAGTAACCCTTGATGCTGGTCACGGCGGTCACGATTATGGTGCCATTTACAATGGTCACATAGAAAAGAATATCACGCTAGCAATAATGTTGAAAGTGGGTAAAATATTAGAAAAAAACCCAAACATTGAGGTTAATTACACTAGAAAAACAGATGTTTTTATAGAACTTGTTGAACGTTCTAATGTTGCAAATAGGGCAGATGCTAATATTTTTGTTTCAATACATTGCAATGCAAACAAAAATCCAGAAGCTGCAGGATCAGAAACTTTTGTTATGGGTTTGAATAAAAATGCTTCAAATCTTGCTGTTGCAAAAAATGAAAACTCGGTTATTACCTTAGAGAAAGATTATAAACAAAAATACGAAGGATTTGATCCAAACAATCCTAGTACAATGATTGGGATGACATTGATGCAAGAAGAATATTTAGACAATAGTATTACACTTGCAAGTAAAATTCAGGATCAATTTGTTTCTCAAATGAATCGAAAAAGTAGAGGTGTAAAACAAGCACCATTTATGGTTTTGCATAAAGCATATATGCCAAGAGTATTAATAGAAACAGGTTTTATTTCAAATCCACACGACGGAGTTTTGTTAGATTCAGAAGATGGACAACAAGAAATGGCAGAAGCTATAGCGAGTGCAATTATAGGTTATAAAAAAGAATATTTTGGTTCTGGTGCAAATGAAATTTCTGAGAAACCATCTAAGAGAATTGCTGAAAAACCTATTAAAGATTCAGCAATTGCTCCAAAAAAAGAAATAATTGTCGAAAAACCAGAAGTAAAGAAACCAGAAGTTAAAACAGAAATAAAACCTGAAGTAAAATCAGATACAAAAGGAATTTTATTTAAAGTTCAAATAACAGCTGTTGCTAAAAAATTGGATTTGACTCCTGAAAATTTCAAAGGATTAAAAAATGTAAAAGCTACCAATGATGGAGGGAATTTATACAAATATACCTACGGAGAAACTTCAAACTATAGTACTGCAAAATCAAACCTAGAAGAAGCCAAAGCAAAAGGATATACATCTGCTTATTTGATTGCATACAAAGACGGAAAAAAAATAAGTATTCAGGAAGCTATTAATAATAACTAGAAGTTAGAATATTTATTTTAATTTTGTTAAAAAAACAAGACTATTTTGAAAATTACAAGAGAAATTAAAACCGCCATATTAGTTATTGCTTCCCTATTTTTATTTATTTGGGGTTACAGTTTTCTAAAGGGACAAAATTTATTTAGTAGCCAAACAAAGTTATATGTAGAATATGATAATGTTGAAGGCTTAGCAAAGTCTGCTCCAGTAACTATTAGTGGCAAACAAGTTGGTAAGGTAAACAATATTAAACTCAACAATAACGGAATGTTACTGGTTGAATTAGTTATAGATAACAAAGATTTTCCTATTTCTAAAACGAGTGAAGCCCAAATTTATGAACCTGGACCAATTGGTGGAAAGCAAATAGCTATTTTACCCAATTATAAAGATACTAATCTTGTTGTTTCTGGAGACAAATTATTAGCTGTAATAAAACCAGGAATGCTAGCAGCATTTGGAAGTAAACTAGAACCAACACAAGCCAAAATAGATAAATTGTTAACAGATACCAACGCTTTAATGGTTAATATAAATTCGGTTTTGGATGCTAAAACAAAAGAAAATTTAAAAGCAAGTTTAGATAATTTGAACAAAACATTAGCTCAATTTCATGAAGCTTCAAAAACAGTAAATTCTTTACTTTCTGATAATAAAGAAAAATTAAATCATACTTTATCAAATATTGATAAAGTGACCAACGATTTTTCAAAAATATCAGATTCGTTAGCAAAAGCAAACATCGGAAAAACAGTAAAAGATTTAGAAAAAACATTGGCTACTGTTGATAAAATAATGGGTGATTTGCAATCTGGCAAAGGAACTATGGGCAAAATGCTAAAAGATGATGCCTTGTATAATAACTTTAGTAAAACTTCAAAAGAGCTAGAATTGCTATTACAAGATTTGAGATTAAATCCAACTCGATATGTAAATGTTTCCCTTTTTGGAAAGAAAAACAAGCCCTATGTTTCACCAAAAGATTCAATAAAAAATTAGCAAATGATGAGCTATTTAGACAACATATTTTTTGCAATACTATTAGGTTTAGGAGTTGGTTTTTTTGCCATCAACATCAAGAAAATCATTCGAAATATTAACTTAGGTCAAGATATTAATCGATCAGACAATTTTTCTGCTCGTTGGCGAAATATGGCAATGATAGCTTTAGGACAATCTAAAATGGTAAAACGACCAATCGCTGGTTTTTTGCACATTATAGTCTATGCAGGATTTATTATTATCAATATTGAAGTTTTAGAAATTATTATTGATGGATTATTTGGTACTCATCGAGTGTTTTCGTCATTAGGAATACTATATAATATTCTAATTGGTTCTTTCGAAATATTAGCATTTCTAGTTCTTATTGCAGTTATTATTTTTTTGATAAGAAGAAATATCATCAAACTAAAACGATTTGTAAGTTCAGATTTAAAAGGTTGGTCAAAAAGCGATGCCAACTATATTTTGTATTTCGAAATTGTATTAATGTCACTTTTTCTTTTGATGAATGCATCTGATTATCATTTGCAATTATTAGGATTTGGTCATTATCATACTGCGGGTTCGTTTCCAGTTTCTCAATACATTGAACCAATTTTCAACGGTATGGCAGAATCCTCAGTAATGATGATCGAAAGAACCATTTGGTGGTTGCATATTATTGGGATTTTAATTTTCTTAAATTATCTCTATTTTTCTAAACATTTGCATATTTTATTGGCGTTCCCAAATACTTATTTTGCAGATTTAAATCCAAAAGGACAATTTGATAATTTGGCATCTGTAACCAAAGAAGTAAAATTGATGATGGATCCAAATGCTGATCCTTTTGCCGCTCAACCTGTTGATGATAATGCTACTCCAACCAAATTTGGAGCACAAGATGTTCAAGATTTAAATTGGGTACAATTACTCAATGCCTACACGTGTACCGAATGTGGTCGATGCACATCTGCTTGTCCAGCCAATCAAACTGGTAAAAAATTATCGCCACGAAAAATAATGATGGATACTCGTGACCGATTGGAAGAAGTAGGTAAAAATATTGATAAAAATAAAGGAATTTTTATACCAGATAACAAAACATTATTAACAGATTATATTACCACAGAAGAGCTTTGGGCATGTACATCTTGTAATGCTTGTGTTGAAGAATGTCCTGTAAATATTAGCCCGTTATCAATAATTATGGATATGCGTCGCTATCTGGTTATGGAGCAAAGTGCAGCTCCACAATCATTAAATGCGATGATGACAAATATTGAAAACAATGGTGCGCCATGGCAATACAATCAACAAGATAGATTGAACTGGAAAAACGAATAATAAACAAGTAATAAATAATAAAAATTCTCTTATAAAGTGAGGTTAAGGGTGTTTTTAATGAATTTGAATCAAATTAAATTAGAAACAAAATGAAAACAGAAGATTTGGAAAAAAAATTAGTGGCAATTTCAGAAAACGGACATCATTTGAGTCCAATATTGCCAGAGGGAATAAAAAATTATTTAATAGATATTGACGGAACTGTTTGTGATGATATTCCGAATGAAGAGCCAGAAAGAATGTTAACAGCCGAAGTATATCCTGATGCTTTAGTAACATTAAACAAATGGTATGATGAAGGACATATTATTTTCTTTTTTACATCAAGAACTGAAGCACACAGAGAGTATACTGAAATTTGGTTAAAAAAACATGGTTTCAAATACCACGGAATTCTTTTCGGAAAACCTCGTGGGGGAAACTATCACTGGATAGACAATCACTTGGTAAAAGCGACTCGTTACAGAGGAAAATTTACCGATTTAATAGAAAAAGAAGTTACAATAGAAGTTTTTGATGACGGACAACACGAATAAAAACTCGATTATTAGATATTCAATAATTAGATAAAATAAATCTAACTATCTGAAATTCTAATAATCTAAAAATCTAAAAAATGTCAGAAGTATTAAACGTGCCAACAATGGCGGAAATGTTAGCTCAAGGCAAACAACCCGAAGTATTATTTTGGGTTGGTTGTGCAGGAAGTTTTGATGATAGAGCCAAAAAAATTACAAAAGCATTTGTTAAGATTTTAAATCGTGCAAAGGTAGAATTTGCAGTGCTAGGAACTGAAGAAAGTTGTACTGGTGATCCTGCAAAAAGAGCTGGAAACGAATTTTTGTTTCAAATGCAAGCTATGATGAACATTGAAGTTCTCAATGCTTATGAAGCTAAAAAGATTGTAACAGCTTGTCCACATTGTTTCAATACTTTAAAAAATGAATATCCAGAATTAGGTGGCAAATATGAAGTGGTGCATCATACTGAGTTTTTAAAATCGCTACTCGATCAAGGACGATTAACTATAGAAGGAGGACAATTTAAAGGTAAGAGAATCACTTTTCATGATCCATGTTATTTAGGAAGAGCCAACAGTATTTATGAAGCACCAAGAGAATTAATTCAAAAACTAGATGCCGAATTGGTAGAAATGAAACGTTCTCGAGCAAACGGATTATGTTGTGGTGCTGGTGGTTCTCAAATGTTTAAAGATGCTGAACCTGGAAATAAAGAAATCAATATTGAAAGAACCGAAGATGCGCTTGAAACAAAACCAGAAATAATAGCTGCTGGTTGTCCGTTTTGTAACACGATGATGACAGACGGAGTTAAAAATAAAGAAAAAGAAGCAGAAGTTAAAGTGATGGATATAGCAGAATTAATTGCTAATGCTCAAGATTTGTAATTTTTTTTTATATTAAATGAAATATGATAAAAGCATAGTATTTGTTTTTTTTCTTTTTGCAACGATTTTTTGCAACGGTCAAAAAATAGATATTGATTCATTGAATGCAAAGCAATTGAAATTTAATTACAAACAATTGATACTACCTACTGTTTTAATTGCTTATGGAGTCATTGGCATAGAAAGTGATAATCTAAAACTTTTCAATGCAGAAATCAAAGAAGAAGTAAAAGAAAATATTGATGAAAGTCTCACGATTGATGACATCACACAATATTTGCCAATGACAGCTGCATTAAGCCTCAATTTGATAAGTGTTAAAGGAAAAAATAAAATAAAAGATAAAGCAATAATTGCCGCTACAGCCATACTAATTACAGGAATTACCGTTACTAGTATAAAGAGAATTTCTCACTTAGAAAGACCAGATGGTTCAAGTTTTGATTCTTTTCCTTCTGGACATACTGCAAATGCCTTTATGGGTGCAGAACTTTTATATCAAGAATACAAAGATACCTCTATTTGGTATGGAATTTCAGGATATCTAGTTGCTAGTGGTACAGGTGCTTTTAGAATTTATAACAATCGACATTGGTTTACGGATGTTGTTGCTGGAGCAGGAATTGGTATTTTGAGTACAAAAGCTGCCTATTGGTTATACCCAACTGTAAACAAGCTGTTTACAAATAAAAATAAAAAAGAAACAAATAAGAAAACAGTTTTCATTCCTTATTTTGATGGAAAAACAACAGGATTTGGATTAGTTTCAACATTTTAAAAAAAATAAAATATGTTAATTCCTTTTGAGAATTTACCACAAGAATCAAAGATTTGGATTTATCAATCTAACAGAAAATTTTCTGATGATGAATTTCAAACTATTGAAAAAGATTTAAAATCATTTGTAGAAAATTGGGCGGCACACGGCACAAGTCTTGAAGCTTCTTACTTATTAAAATACAATAGATTTATAATACTAGCTGTCAATCAAGAAGTTCAAATGGCAACAGGATGTTCAATAGATTCTTCGGTGCAGTTTATTCAAAACCTTGAGAAAAAATATGATGTAGATTTGTTAGATAAAATGAATGTAACCTTCAAGTTAGGAGAACATATTGCTCACAAACCATTAATTGAATTTAAGAAAATGGCAAAAGAAAAAGCAGTTTCAGAAAATACTATCGTTTTTAATAATTTAGTCAATACCATCGAAGAATGGGATGAGAGTTGGGAAGTTCCAGCAGGAGAAAGTTGGCACAGTCGCTTCTTTTAAAAAACAGTTAATGAAAAATTCAATTTATACTTTTTTTTTATGGTCTAGTTTGATTCTAATTGCAATTAGTTGTACCACAAAAAAGAAAATAATCACAAAAAGCCCCGAAATAATTGTGCAACCAAGTATTAAGGTTGCTGAAAATTTCGATACAAGTTATGATTCCTATCCACAACAAAAATGGGTAGATAGTATATACAATACTTTAACTTTTGATGAAAAAATTGGACAGTTATTTATGGTTTCGGCTTTTTCTAATAGAGATTCCATACATTTTAACTACATAGATAAATTAATTGAAGAAAACAAAGTAGGTAGTTTGATTTTTTTTCAAGGCGGACCAATACGTCAGGCCAAACTCACTAATAGATTTCAATCAAAATCAAGAATACCACTTTTTATTGCAATTGATGGCGAATGGGGTTTGAGTATGCGATTAGATTCGACCTATCGTTACCCTTGGAATATGACTTTAGGCGCAATTAGAGACAAAAATTTAATTCAAAAAATGGGTTCTCAAATGGGCAAACAAAGTAAACGAATGGGAATTCAGTTTAATTTTGCTCCAGTTTTAGATATCAATACCAATCCAAAAAATCCAATTATTGGTTTCCGATCCTTTGGCGAAGATAAAGAAAACGTTACTGAAAGTGCTTTAGCTTTGATGAAAGGGTTGCAAAGTCAAAATATTTTTTCTACCGGCAAACATTTTCCTGGTCATGGTGATACCGAAATAGATTCGCATAAATCGTTGCCAACTATTAATTTTTCTAAAGATAGATTAGAAGATGTAGAGTTTTATCCCTACAAAAAATTATTTTCAGAAGGATTAGAATCAGTTATGATTGCTCATCTTAATGTGCCAAGTTTAGAGTCTAGAGAAAATATACCTTCTTCAGTTTCATACAATATTGTTACCAATATTTTAAAAAACGAATTGGTTTTCAAAGGGTTAATATTTACTGATGCTTTGAATATGAAAGCGGCACAAAATTTCAGAAAACCAGGTGAAATAGATTTAGAGGCATTTTTGGCTGGAAATGATATGTTACTTTGTCCAGAAAACGTTCCGGTTGCTTATGAGAAAATTTGCATGGCAATGCAAGACAGTATTATAAGTGACGAAAGACTAGCTTTTTCCGTAAAAAAAATTTTAAAATATAAATATAAATCAGGGTTAAATAATTACAAACCTATTGATGAAAATAACTTATATAATGATTTGAATGGTGTTGAAAATGATGCCTTGCAATATGAATTATATGAAAATGCCATTACAGTTTTAAAAAATAAAAACGATATTCTACCCATTACAAATTTAGAAAATAATAAAATTGCCTACGTAAAATTAGGTGATGATGTTAATTCTTCTTTTTTATCAACACTAAAAAAATACACCGAAATTACAGAAGTCAAAGAAGAAGATGTTCATTGTTTAAATGAAAAATTAAAAGAATTCAATACCGTAATTGTTGGTTTTCATAAAGCTGATAAAGCATGGAAAAGTCACGCTTTTACTGACAATGAATTGTTATGGTTGAACGAAATTGCGAAAAATAATATTGTAATTCTAGATGTTTTTACAAAACCCTATTCTTTAATACCTATTGCCAATTTTGATGAAATTGAAGGAATTGTAGTTTCATATCAAAATGCTGCAATTTCGCAAGAAGTATCTGCCGAAATCATTTTTGGAGCAGTAGATGCAAAAGGAAAATTACCTGTTACCATAAACCCAAATTTTATTGTAAATGACGGATTGTTTACCACAAAACTAAATCGTCTTGGTTTTGCAACACCAGAAAATGTAGGAATGAGTTCTGCTACACTTTCAAAAATTGAAGGTATTGCAAACAATGCTATTTCAAAAAAAATGACACCAGGAATGCAAATTCTAGTAGCAAGAAAAGGAAAAGTAGTATATCAAAAATCATTTGGTTATCATACTTATGACAATAAAATTAAAGTTGTAAATTCAGATATTTATGATGTAGCATCATTAACAAAAATTATTGCAACTTTGCCAAATGTTATGCAACAATATGACAATCAAAAAGTTACATTAGAGACTACACTAGGAGCTATGTTGCCAATTTTTAATAATTCAGACAAACAGGAGATTACTTTCAAAGAATTGTTATCACATTATGCACGATTACAAGCTTGGATACCTTTTTATCAAGAAACTTTAGATAAAGATAAATTTCCTTCTCCAAAATATTACAACAAATTTGCAACTGAACAATTTTCAAAACAAGTTGCCGATAGTCTTTATATCCGAAATGATTATCACGACACGATTATAAAAAAAATTGTAGACAGTAAACTTTTACAAAAAAAAGAATACAAATACAGCGATTTTACTTTTATTATTTTGAATGAATATTTAGAGAAAGTAACAGGAAAAAAATTAGATGTTTTGGCTCAAGAACAATTTTATAATTCTTTAGGGATGAACAATACCACATTTAATCCATTAAAAAAATTTAATAAATATATTATTCCGCCAACTGAAATTGATACTTATTTTCGTCATCAATTAATTCAAGGATATGTTCACGATATGGCTGCGGCAATGGAAGCTGGAGTACAAGGACATGCAGGAATTTTTTCGAACACCATAGATCTTGCCAAAATGATGCAACTCTATTTGCAAAAAGGGAATTATGGTGGCAAACAATATTTTTCTGAAAAAACATTTACAGATTTTAACACCTGTTATTACTGTGCAGAAGGAAACAGACGAGGTATAGGATTTGACAAACCACAACAACCAGGAACTTCAGGACCAACTTGTGGTTGCGCTTCATTAACTAGTTTTGGGCATACAGGTTTTACCGGTACAATGGCTTGGGCAGATCCAGAATCTGAATTAATTTATATTTTCTTGTCAAATAGAACCTATCCAAACGCAACAGAAAATACTTTGTCTAAAGAAAATGTTAGAGAAGACATTCAGAAAATAATCTACGAAGCAATTCAAAATTAGAGTACTTTTAAATTAATTTGAATTAAAAAAATCCACAACTTGAATAAAATAAAGTATATATCAAGAACAGTTTGGATTCTTTCATTAGTGAGTCTATTTACAGATGCAGCAAGTGAAATGTTGTATCCAATAATGCCAATTTATTTAAAATCTATTGGATTTTCAATTGTATTGATTGGTGTTTTAGAGGGATTTGCCGAAGCAATTGCAGGATTGAGCAAAGGATATTTCGGAAAATTATCTGATACTAGAAGCAAAAGAGTTCCTTTTGTGCAATTAGGTTATAGTATAAGTGCTATTTCAAAACCAATGATTGCATTTTTTGCAGCTCCGATATGGATATTTTTTTCAAGAACAATAGATAGATTCGGAAAAGGAATTAGAACTGGAGCAAGAGATGCTATTTTATCAGATGAAGCAACACCAGAAACCAAAGGTAGAATATTTGGTTTTCATCGTTCTTTTGATACTTTAGGAGCAGTAATCGGACCTTCACTAGCATTATTATATTTATATTTTCATCCTCAAAATTATAAAACATTATTTTATATTGCCTTTATACCAGGAATTTTGGCAGTGGCTGCTTCTTTGTTTTTAAAAGAAAAAAAGAAAGAAGTTGCTAATAATACAAATCCAGTTTCGTTTTTTTCTTCTTTTTCCTATTGGAAATCATCTTCATTAGAATATAAAAAAGTAATAATAGGATTATTAGCTTTTGCCTTATTTAATAGTTCAGATGTTTTTTTGTTACTAAAAGCAAAGCAATTAGGTATAAATGACACTCTAATTATTGGCGTATATATTTTTTATAATTTTGTGTATGCCCTTTTTGCTTTTCCTGTAGGAATTCTAGCAGACAAAATAGGATTGAAAAAGATGTTTGTTTTTGGACTTACTTTATTCACAATAGTTTATTTTGGAATGTCGTTCAACACCAATTTGTATTTTTTTATATTTCTTTTTTTTCTATACGGAATATATGCAGCAGCAACTGAAGGTATATCAAAAGCTTGGATTAGTTCTAATTCAGATAAAAAAGATGTCGCTACCGCAATTGGAACTTTTTCTGGATTTCAAAGTATTTTTGCAATGATTGCAAGTTCATTAGCAGGATTAATATGGTATCAATTTGGTTCAAGTCAAACCTTTTTGGTTTCAGGTATAGCCACAACATTTTTAATTTTATATTTTTCTTTTAATAATTTCAACAAAAATTAAATTCTGATGCCAATTATTTAACAAAACAAATCCCATTGAAAGCCCAATTTTGCTTAAATTCGTTCCATTAATTTATTAGTATGAAATGAGCATAACGGAAATGCGATGCAAACACCGATAATGATATGCGAATTACATATGACCGTTAAAAAACAATAATTATCAACATATGAAAATAGCAATCGTTTGTTATCCAACATTTGGAGGAAGTGGAGTGGTAGCAACAGAACTTGGTTTGGAATTGGCACGACGAGGTCATGAAATACATTTTATAACCTACAGTATGCCAGTTCGTTTGGCTTTGTTGAATGTCAATGTGCATTATCATGAAGTAAACGTTCCAGAATACCCATTATTTCATTATCAACCCTACGAATTGGCATTGTCTAGTAAATTGGTTGATATGGTAAAGTTATATAAAATAGAATTATTACATGTTCATTACGCAATTCCGCACGCATATGCAGGATATATGGCCAAGCAAATGCTAAAAGACGAAGGAATTCATATACCAATGGTTACAACACTTCATGGAACTGATATTACTTTGGTAGGAAATCATCCTTTTTACAAAACTGCCGTAACTTTTAGTATCAACAAATCAGACATTGTGACATCTGTTTCTCAAAGTTTGAAAGATGATACTTTGAAACTTTTCAATATCAAAAAAGAAATAGAAGTTATACCAAATTTTATAGAACTTGATAAAATAATTGACGAATCTACTATTCCTTGTTATCGATCGATTATTGCCAAAAAAGAAGAAAAAGTTATAACACATATCAGTAATTTTAGAAAAGTGAAACGAATTCCGGATGTAATTCAGATATTTTATAAAATTCAACAGTCAATTCCATCAAAATTAATGATGGTTGGAGATGGTCCAGAAAAAGAAAAAGCAGAACGATTGTGTTTTGAATTAGGTATACAAGACAAAGTGATTTTCCTAGGAAACAGTAGCGAAATTGACAGAATTTTGAGTTATTCAGATTTGTTTTTATTACCATCAGAAACCGAAAGTTTTGGACTTGCAGCGTTAGAAGCAATGGCATGGAGTGTTCCTGTAATTTCTAGTAATTCTGGAGGTTTGCCAGAAGTAAATTTTGAAGGAATTTCAGGATATTTAAGTGATGTTGGTAATGTTGATGAGATGGCTGAAAATGCGATTAAAATTCTTAAAGATGAAGAAGTTTTAAATCAATTCAAAACAAATGCTTTGACTAAAGCAAAACAATTTGACATAAAAAATATTTTACCTATGTATGAAGAGTTATATCAAAAGGCATTAAGTGTGTACGCTTAATTTTTTAATCTAAAAAAATGAAAAAGTATTTTTTAATTTTATTAATTATAATTGTTAGTAGCTGCTCTTCAGTAATAAGTAAAGACGCAACTAAACCTTTGTATGAGATATTGACTGTTCAGAAAGATGGTGGTGCTTCTATTCGTTTTTTTGAAATTTTATCGGAAGAAAGAGAAATAAAAATGCTACTCGGGGATGATAATTTAAAAAAAAAAATAATACCTAACGATATCAATACTTGTAATTTTGTTATCTTGAATATGGGAGAACAAAACACAAACGGAAACTCAATAGGAGTAGAAAGAGTTGAAGAAAAAGCCGATAAAATTATTATCACAACCAAAGAAAATAAGTCAAATTCTAATACAATCACCGTAGATTATCTTTACCCTTATACGATTGTGAAAGTAAATTCAAAAAAAGAAATTGTTATAAACTAAAAAAACCTCGACAAATCTGTCAAGGTTTTTATAATTATTTTGAAAATAAATTAGAATCTATATCTAACAGATAATGCAACATCTGAACCGTAATTATTTTGGTAATAACCATTTCCGCCAAATTCTGGTCTAAAATCAAGAGAGACTAATAATGGCACATCAAAAACATATTCTATACCGATATCACCAGCTGCAAAGGCAAAAATACCGCTGTCTTTTATTGTATTTCCATTAGTTTTGTTTTTATAAGTATAACTACCCAATCCACCACCAACTCCTGCATACCAATTAAATCCTCCATCAATATTCCAAACCCATTGGTACAAACCTGCTAATTTAAAAGCATTTAGATCGCCATTGTCATTATAATTGCCACGATTTCTAATTCCTAAATCAAGTTCCAATCGGTTATTTTTAGAAAGTTCTTTTTGATAAGAAACTTCAACTCCAAATCCGTCATTATCACCTAGTCTTAATCCTAAGGCATTTTCGGATATTTCTTGTCCTTGAGAGTTAAATGCTAACCCGATTAACATAAAAGCTGATAAAATAAGTTTTTTCATAATTTAATTAAATTTTGTTTCTGCAAAGATAAACGCTTGATTGGTCTATTTATTGTTAAATTTTTTGTAAAGTTTATAGCATTCACAAAATGTATTTACCAACAGCGATGATGTTTCTTTTTTTTTGATTAACCTTTTTATCTTTCAACTAATAGATTATATTTGTTCAAAACAAAGCAATATGGCTGGAAATAGTTATGGTACACTTTTTAAACTGACCACTTTTGGAGAATCTCATGGAGAAGCTTTAGGAGGAATAATTGATGGATGTCCTGCAGGAGTTGAACTTGATTTAAAAGCAATTCAATTCGAAATGTCACGAAGAAAACCAGGACAATCAAGTATTGTAACCCAACGAAAAGAAGACGATGAAGTGCAATTGCTTTCTGGAATTTTTGAAGGAAAAACAACAGGAACACCAATTGGTTTTATCATTCCGAATACAAATCAAAAATCAGATGATTATTCACATATAAAAGATGTTTATAGACCAAGTCACGCAGATTATGTTTATGAAAAAAAATACGGAATTAGAGATTATCGTGGTGGTGGACGAAGTTCTGCCAGAGAAACTGCTTGTAGAGTTGTAGCTGGTGCAATTGCTAAGCAGATTTTAAAAAACATTAAAATAAATGCTTTTGTATCATCTGTAGGCGAAATTTTTATAGACAAACCATATCAAGAATTAGATTTTTCAAGAATAGAATCAAATCCTGTTCGTTGTCCTGATGAAGCTACTGCAATCTTGATGGAAAATCATATCAAAGAAATACGAAAACAAGGCGATACCGTTGGTGGTACTATAACTTGTGTGATACAAAATGTACCAATAGGTTTAGGCGAACCAGTTTTTGATAAACTTCACGCAGAATTAGGAAAAGCAATGCTATCAATAAATGCTGTAAAAGGTTTTGAATACGGTAGTGGTTTTTGTGGAGCAAAAATGAAAGGTAGTGTGCACAATGATCAGTATAATGAAGACGGAACCACTACAAGTAATCTTTCTGGTGGTATTCAAGGCGGAATTTCAAACGGAATGGATATTTATTTCCGTGTAGCCTTCAAACCAGTAGCAACAATAATGCAAAAGCAAACCACAATAGACAATTTAGGAAATGCTGTAGAAATGCAAGGAAAAGGCAGACACGATCCTTGTGTTGTGACACGTGCAGTACCAATAATTGAAGCAATGGCAGCAATTGTTTTGGCAGATTTTTATTTACTAAACAAAACTTATATTAAATAATTTTTTTTAATTATTTAATAGAATTTAATTACAAGTATATTTTCAAAATGGAGAAAACAGAAACTAAAAAATCGATATTCAATAATTTAACTACGCAAATTCTTATAGCAATGTTTATCGGAGCGATATTAGGGATAATCATTCATAATAATTACTCAGAGGATAGTGCAAAAGAATTTAGCGGCTATATAAAATTATTGGCAACTATATTTATTAGGCTTGTTCAAATGATAATTGCACCACTAGTTTTTACTACATTAGTCGTAGGAATAGCAAAACTTGGTGATATAAAAGCAGTTGGCAGAATAGGAGGAAAGGCTTTAGGTTGGTTTTTTACAGCATCATTTATTTCGTTGTTAATAGGTATGTTTTGGGTCAATCTTTTGAAACCAGGAGTTGGTTTGAACCTTTCTAATGTAGATGTAACAACTGCTTCTGAAGTAACTGAAAAAACACAAAACTTTTCTGCCCAAAATTTTATTGAACACATTATCCCAAAAAGTATTGTCGAAGCTATGGCAACAAATGAAATATTACAAATAGTAATTTTTTCTATTTTTTTCGGATTGGCAGCAGCTTCAATAGGAAATAATGCAAAACCAGTCATAAATGCTTTAGATAAAACATCGCACATTATTTTAAAAATGGTCAATTATGTAATGAAATTTGCACCAATAGGAGTTTTTGGTGCAATTGCAGGTGTTTTTGCTGTTAGAGATTTTAATGAACTTTTATTGACTTATGCCAAATATTTTGGTTCATTTTTAGTGGGAATTTCATCATTATGGGTAGTTCTAGTTGTTATAGGTTATCTTTTTTTAGGCAAAAGATTAAAAACATTACTGAAACATATTGTGAGTCCATTAATTATTGCATTCGGAACCACAAGTAGTGAAGCAGTTTTTCCAAAACTTACAGAAGAACTAGAGCGATTTGGAATCAAAGACAAAATTGTATCCTTTATGTTACCATTAGGATATTCTTTTAATTTAGATGGTAGTATGATGTATATGACGTTTGCTAGTATTTTTATTGCTCAAGCCTACGGAATAGATTTAAGTATTGGAACACAACTCACGATGCTTTTGGTGTTAATGCTTACCAGTAAAGGAATTGCTGGAGTACCAAGAGCAAGTTTAGTAGTAGTAGCCGCAACTTGTGGTATGTTTAAAATTCCTATTGAAGGCATTGCATTGATATTGCCAATCGATCATTTTTGTGATATGTTTCGTAGTGCAACCAACGTTTTAGGAAATGCATTAGCTACATCAGTAGTAGGAAAATGGGAAAAAGAAGAGTAGTGTGATTAATAAAAAAATTATTTTAAGATTAGTTTGTATATTTGTTAAAAATAAAAAAATAAATTATGAAAAAAACAATACTATTATTAGGTATACTTATTGGTTATCAAGTATCGGTTAATGCTCAAGCAACAATTTATGACACCACTCATGCTGCAACAAATGGAGCAGAAATTACAGGAACAGCAAATGGACTTGGCACTAGTTTTGGTGATGCTATACAACTAGCGGGAACAGAAAGACTTTTAAATGTTATTTCCGTTAATTTGTTTAATCTAACAGACACATCAGATTTCACTTTGACTATGACGTTGTTTTCTGATTGTCCAACTACAACTGGAGCTGGAGCATGTGGTTCGGGTATTGGCACTTTAATTCCTTTTTCAGAGTCTATTGTTACAGTTACAGCACCACCAGTTACAGGTCAATTTGTTGTTGAGTTTGACTATAATGGTTTAGATATTACAGACTATGCATTAGACAATACTATTACTGTTATGTTGAAAGCAAGTCGAAATAATGTATTTTGGATTATTAATGAAACTCCAGTAATAGGCAGTCTTCCTGTAGGAGATACTGCATTGAGTTCTTTAACAAGATGTGGTAGTATTGTAGCAAACAATGGTTGTGGAAGAGCATTTACAGCACCAACAATTAATAATGTAGGAATGACAATTACCGCAAGTCCAGTTCTTAAAACAAATGAGTTTTCAGATTCAAGTTTTTCAGTTTATCCAAATCCAGCAACTAATTTAGTAAAAATTTCAAGTAAAGAAAATGTTGTTGTCAATGCTATTTCTATAACTGATATTAATGGTAGAGTTGTAAAAAATAACAAATTTGAGAATAGAGCAAATATAGAAGTAAATATTTCAGATTTAACATCAGGAGTTTACTTGATTAAAATCACTTCTAATGAAGGAACTGAAACAAAAAAAATTATCAAAAACTAATAAGAATTTTACACAATTTATTAAAGGTTGTATTTTTTATACAACCTTTTTTTTACATTTTTTTAAGTAAATAAACATTGATTAATATTCCTATTTAGTTTAAAATCTAATATTATTATTTTGAAATTTAATTATTATTAAAAATAATTAATGTCCGATAATATCTTTCTAAATAGGATTGAAGACAATGATAATGACACATAACAAACAGTTCACTCCTACGGAGCTTACTTTGAAGATTATATTTTTATTACAAACAGTTTGTCC
>JAYTVI010000101.1:0-19875 GCA_043744095.1 Flavobacterium sp. | reverse complement strand
GGCATAATTTATTTTAGAATTGAGTTGTTCTACATCAGCATCTAGCAAATCGGTGGTGTTTGAAAGTCCGTTGTCATATTTATCTTTTACAATTCGATAGTTTTCTAAAGCTTGAGTAATAGCTTGTTCGTATACCAAATTTTGTTTTAATGCTAAATTATAATTTTCAATAGCTTGATTTACTTGAACTTTAATATTTTCAGACAAAATTGTTGCAGCTTGTTGTGTTTCTAAAGATTTGCTTTTAGCAATTTCTACTTCTTTTCTGTTTTTAAAAATAGAACTCAAATTATAATTTAAACCTAGTCCGACATTAATTGCGTTTTGAACTGTTACAACATTTTGCAAATTTAGTGTGGTATAACCACCAACCAAAGCAAGTGAAGGATAATAATTGCTTTTGGAGATTTTGATGCTATTCTCATTTGCTTTTTGAATAAAAAGGAGAGATTCTAAATCTTTTCTATTTTTAAGAGCATCTTCAGCAGAATTTAGCGTGTTTATGGCTTCATTGTTATCAAACTGATGTTCGTCAATTCCTATTTTATAATCTTCTGGAAGATTTAATAGAGTAATTAAATTAAAATTAATTACGGCAACATTTTTATATGATTCATCTAATGAGAGTTGTACTTTTGATTGTTGCAATTTTACTTTCAATAAGTCATTTCTTGCAATAATTCCGTTTTTTTCAAGATCAGTAAAATCTTTTACGCGTTGTTCAGAGCTTTTTAAATTTTCAATTAGCAAGCCAACTGCTTTTTGTGCTCGATATAAATTGGCATAATTTTCAACCACTTCCATTGCAATTTCTTCTTTGGTGTGTGCCGCTTTTGAAATTTCTGATTGATAAATATTTTCTGAAGCTTTAATACTATTATTCAACTTAAAACCTGAAAACAATGGCATACTTATATTAGCTTGACCCAAAAGTAATTGATTAACTTTTGGTGTAGTTCCTGAATTTGAATTGTTTGAATTGGTATTTATTTTCAAATCTACAGCTGCATTTGTAAGTCTCATATATTGCCCAGAAATTTTCATATCAGGATATTGATTGTTTTTTACAGACTGTACTTCTAGTTTTTTTGTTACTACTCTGGTATCAGAAAGTTGTGCTTGATTGCTTTTTGTAATTGCTATTTGAATAGCATCTTTCAAATTAAGATTTGTTGTTTCTTTGTCATTTTTTTTATAATTTTCTTGTGAATAGCTAATTGAAAGTCCAAGAATTAAAAATAAAAAAAGGATGCTTTTTTTAAATTTCATATATGATTGATTTGATGGTTTTCTGGATATGCTGAGTTAATTCGTTTTTGATATACTGATTGTATTTTTGATCTGAATCTAAATTCAAAATTTCTTCAAAAAAAACACGATTGACAATAAAATGAAAATAAGTTCCTAGAATTGTTGGTGTAATAAGTTCTATATTTATATTCTTTTTAAAAATATTTATGCTTTGTCCTTCTTCAATTATTTTTTTTAAGGTATTTAAATTTCCTTTTTTTATTTCAATAAATTCTTTTAGATCTAAAACTCTTTTATTATTCGAAATCTCAGTTTGAAGAATATGGTAGATGTTTCTATTGCTGTCAATTTTATTTAAATATAGTTCTAAATAATTTTCTATTTTTTGAATAGGAGATAACTCAGTTGCTAATAAATTTTCTAACTTTATTTTTAAATCTTGAGTTCTAAAAAGGATTAAACTTTCTAATAGTTTTTCTTTCGAACCAAAATAGTAAGAAATCATGGCAATATTAATATTTGCTTCTTTAGAAATATCTCTGATAGAAGTGCCATCAAATCCTTTTTCTGCAAATAATTTTTCTGCAACTTGAAGTATGTTTATTTGCTTTTCGTTGATACTTGTCATCTTTCTTATTTTGTAAGAAGCAACAAAATTAAACGTTTGTTTAATTTAAACGTTTGTTTAATTTTTTTTAACTTGGATTTAACTTATGTTTGATCAATATTATATGGCAAATTATTTTATATCAAATTTGAAATGAATATTTCGATTTTTGAGACTGAATTTTTAGTTAGATATTTTATAAATGCACTTCCAATAATTGCTCCTTTTGCAGACTTAGTTGCTTGTTGAAAAGTTGTTTTGTTGCTAATACCGAATCCTACAATTTGTGGGTTTTTTAAATTCATTTTGGATATGCGTTCAAAATAATCTTGTTCAACTGTACCGAAATCTGAGACTTTACCAGTTACAGATGCTGATGAAACCATATAAATAAATCCTTCTGACACCGAATCAATATACCTAATTCGATCTTCTGATGTTTGTGGTGTTATTAAGAAAACATTAATTAATCCATATTTTTCAAAAATAGATTTATAATTTTCGACATAAATATTTATTGGTAAATCTGGTATTATTAATCCATCGATTCCTATTTCTGCACACTTTTTACAAAATGCTTCAACACCATATTGCAAAATTGGATTAAAATATCCCATAATTAGTAATGGTATTTGTACTGTTTCTCGAATGGTAGTCAATTGTTGAAACAATAAATTTGTAGTCATACCATTATGCAAAGCTTGTGTAGAACTGGCTTGTATGGTTGGTCCATCTGCTAATGGGTCACTAAAAGGCAATCCTATTTCTATCATATCAACACCACTTTTTTCTAATTCCTGAATGATTGAAATGGTATCATTTAGATTAGGATATCCTGCTGTAAAATAAATGGATAGAATTTTTTTGTCTTCGATTAATTTTTGATTTATTCGGTTCATTTTTTAGATTTTTTTTGCGTTAAGGATTGAGCAATTGTTTGAGCTCTATTTTGTGTAGCTTTTGCGGAACAAAATAAGCGAGTGCGAAAGCCTGACCGCTTTTTTGCGGTAACGCCCAGTTATAATTTAAAATAATCGATATAGGTATTTAAATCTTTATCGCCACGACCTGAAAGGTTAATCACCACAATGTCTGAAGGTTTGAATTTTTTTTTGTCTAAAATAGCAAAGGCATGAGCGGTTTCTATAGCTGGAATTATACCTTCGGTTTGAGATAATTTTATTCCCCAATTCATAGCTTCTTGATCTGTAATCGAAATAAATTCGGCTCGTTTTGATTCAAATAAATGAGCATGCATCGGACCAACACCTGGATAATCTAGACCAGCAGAAATAGAATATGGTTCGGTAATTTGACCATCATCTGTTTGCATTAACAGGGTTTTACTGCCGTGAATAATTCCTATTTTACCCAAAGCAGAAGTAGCGGCACTTTCGCCAGAATGAATTCCTTTTCCTGCTGCTTCTACGGCAATTAATGCTACTTTTGGTTCGTCTAGAAAATGATAAAAAGCACCAGCTGCATTGCTGCCACCACCAACGCAAGCAATGACATAATCGGGATTCTCTTGACCTTCTTTTTCTAGTAATTGTTGTTTGATTTCTTCTGAAATTACTGCCTGAAATCGTGCCACCATATCAGGATATGGATGCGGACCAACTACCGAACCTATTATATAATAGGTGTTTTGAGGATTGTTTATCCAGTCACGTATGGCTTCGTTGGTGGCATCTTTTAGGGTTTTTGAACCCGATGTTGCTGGTCGTACTTCTGCACCAAGCATTTTCATTCTGGCAACATTTGGTGCTTGACGCTTGATGTCGACTTCTCCCATATATACAATGCATTCCAAACCCATTAAAGCGCAAACGGTGGCTGTTGCAACACCATGTTGTCCTGCTCCAGTTTCTGCAATAATTCTTGTTTTACCTAATTTTTTTGCTACTAGAATTTGTCCAATAGTATTGTTTATTTTATGTGCACCAGTATGACACAAGTCTTCTCTTTTGAGATAGATTTTGGTTTTATATTCTTGTGATAAACGTGTTGCAAAATAAAGTGGAGTAGGACGACCAACATAGTCAATCAACAATTGCATGAACTCTTTTTTGAAAGATGCTTCAGCAGTTATTTTAAGATAATTTTGTTGTAATTCTTCTATATTTGGGTACAACATTTCTGGAATAAAAGCACCACCAAATTGTCCGTAAAATCCTTTTTCGTTAACGTGATAACTCATTTTTGAGATGTTTTTTATAAGTTGTTTTTGAATTCTTTTAGTAACTTTTTATTTTTTAACCCGGGTTCGATTTCAAATTTGCTATTGACGTCTATTCCATAAATAGGGAATTGCAATTGGTGAATTCTAACTAAAGCATCACTACCAATTCCGCCACTTAAAAACAATGGTTTTTGTGAAGTGTATTTGTCAAGAATATTCCAATTGAATGTTGTGCCATTTCCGCCAGGGAATTTGCCTTTTGTATCAAATAAAAAGTAGTCGCAAACTTCTTCAAACGGAATTAGTTCATCAAAATTAAAATCATCTGAAACTGAAAATACTTTGATTAATTTTATGTCTTTGCTTTTTAATTTTTTACAAAATGACACGCTTTCGTCTCCGTGTAATTGAATTAAATCTAGTTTGTATTTCTCTATTTTTTCAATAATTTCTTCAAAAATTGCATCGACAAAAACACCTACTTTTTGAGTAGAATTTGGAATTGCAGGAAGTTCACCATCATAATATCTTTTAGATTTTTTCCAAAATACAAAACCCATATAATCAGGAAGTAATAAGCTTATTTCCTTAATGTTTTCAGCATATTTCATTCCGCAAATTTTGAGTTTCATTTGTTTTTAAATTAAAAATTTGAAATAAAATTTTTTGCACTTTCCCCAGGATTATTGGTTTTCATGAAGTTTTCTCCAATTAGAAATCCTTCAAACCCATAATTTTTCAATTCTTTAATTGATTCAATATTTGATATTCCGCTTTCTGAAATTTTCACAAGCTCTTTGGGAATAAAAGAAGCCATTTTTTTGCTGATTTCGAGATTAACTTCAAAAGTATTTAGGTTGCGATTATTAACTCCAAGCATATCAAGACTTGGCATTAATGCTTTTTCGAGTTCTTCTAAATTATGTACTTCAAGTAAAACTTCTAAAGATAATGATTGAGCAAACTCTGATAATTTTTTTATTTCTTGATGTGTTAAAACTGCCGCAATCAGCAAAATGACATCAGCACCAAATGCTTTGGCTTCTAGAATTTGGTATTCGTCTATGATAAATTCTTTTCTTAAAATTGGAATACTAACGGTTGCTCTTGCCAAAAGCAAATCGTCTAATGAACCTCCAAAATATTTAGTATCGGTCAATATTGATATTCCGCAAACTCCTGCGTTTTGATATCCTTTTGTAACTTCTTCTACAGTAAACGAATTGTTAATTTCTCCTTTTGTTGGAGATCGTCTTTTGTGCTCTGCAATAATACCTGTTGTACTTTTTCTTAATGTTTTGCTTAAAGAAATTGTTCTGTTTTCAAAAAGTGCAGTGTTCTCTAATTGCATAACTGGAATTATTGATTTTTTTAGAAAGACTTCTCTTTTTTTATCAAAAATAATTTTATCTAAAATGCTCATAATTATAGGCTTAATTGTTGTAATTTTTTCAAAACCAAATTTGCTTTACCTGATAGTAAACTTTCTTTTGCAACTGCAAAACCTTCTAATGGTGTAAGATGATTTATTGTAGCAATAGCTATACCTGCATTGGCACAAACTACATTATTTTGGGCTTCGGAACCTTTTCCTGAAATAATATCTATAAACATTTGAGCTGATTCATCAATCGTGGTTCCACCTTTTATTTGAGATTGTTCTATTATATTGACACCAAAATTTTCAGGTTTTAATAGTCCTTCCATTGTATTAGAAATTGTTTTTGTGTTACCAGTTAAAGAAATTTCATCATAACCATCAAGACTATGTAAAATAGTAAAATTGGTGTCGGTGTTTTGATATATATAACTGTACATTCTTGCTAATTCTAGATTGAAAACACCAACTAATTGATTTTTTGGAAAACTCGGATTAACCATTGGACCAAGCATATTAAAAAATGTTTTTACCGCTAATTCTTTTCGAATTGGAGCTACATTTTTCATAGCTGGATGAAACAATGGTGCGTGTAAAATACTAATTCCAGCGTGTTCAATGCACTTTTCTAGAAAATTAAAATCATTACTAAATTTTACTCCTAATTTCTCCATCACATTACTAGATCCAGAAATTGAAGAAACCCCATAATTGCCATGTTTTGCTACTTTTATTCCTGTTCCCGCAGTTACAAATGATGCTAAGGTAGAAATGTTGAAAGTGTCTTTTCCGTCGCCACCAGTTCCGCATAAATCAATAGTGTTATATGCAGAAAAGTCTATAGGAATGCACAATTCTAGTAATGCTTCACGAAATCCAGCAAGTTCATCAATGGTTATATTTCGCATCATAAATACAGTTAAAAAACTTGCAATTTGAGATGAATTATAACTACCATTTGAAATATTTACCAAAACCTCTTTTGCTTCTTTTTTTGAAAGTATTTCGTGATTAATTAATTTATTTAGGATATTTTTCATTGTTTATTTTTTTCGGAAAATTGTAATGTTTGAATTTCAATTTTTTTAATTGTTTATCCAATTTTTAATTATTTTTTTTCCATCTGGAGTCAACACACTTTCAGGATGAAATTGAACACCACAAACATCATAAGTTTTGTGACGCAGTGACATGATTTGCCCATTTTCATCTATAGATGTTATTTCTAAACTATCTGGAAAATTTTCAGTAGCAACAACCCAAGAGTGATAACGACCTACTTCTATTTGTTTTTCTAATCCACTAAATAATGGTTCATCTTCTGATGTGATTGTTATAGTTGTAGCAACTCCATGATAAACTTCTTTTAAGTTGATAAGAGAACCACCAAAAACTTCTCCTATAGCTTGCAAACCCAAGCAAACTCCAAGAATACTTTTGGTTGATGCATAAGTTTGTATTACTTCTTTTAGTAAACCTGCTTCATCTGGAATTCCTGGTCCAGGTGATAGAAGTATTTTATCAAATGCTTTTATTTCTTCAATATCAAATTCATCATTGAGATAAACTGTAACATCACAATTTAATTCTTCAAGATAATGAACTAAATTATAAGTAAAACTATCATAATTGTCTATAACTACTATTTTCATTTTGTATCCAATTTTTATTTTTCTAATTAAATTTTTTCAGCTAAAACAAGGGCTTTATTTAAAGCACCTAATTTGTGATATACTTCTTGTAATTCATTTTCTTCATTAGAACTTGCAACAATTCCTGCACCAGCTTGATAATGAAGTTGATGATTTTTGCTCAAAAAAGTTCGTATCATAATTGCATGGTTAAAGTTGCCTTCAAAGTCCATAAAACCAATTGCTCCACCATAGAAACTTCTATTTGTATTTTCATATTTTTCGATAAGTTCAATTGCTTTGTGTTTTGGTGCGCCAGATAATGTTCCTGCAGGAAAAGTATCAGTGACAACTTTCATTGTTGCAACATTTTCTAGAATTTGTCCCGTTACTTTTGAAACCAAATGGATAACGTGTGAAAAAAATTGAACCTCTCGATAGTTTTCAACAACAACTTTATTGCAGTTTCTGCTCAAATCATTTCTGGCCAAATCTACTAGCATTACATGTTCAGCATTTTCTTTTTTATCATCAGTCAATTGTTTGGCAAGAATTGTATCTTGTTCATCATTACCTGATCTTTTGAAAGTCCCAGCAATTGGATGAATTTCTGCTTTTCTGTCTTTAATAACTAATTGTGCTTCGGGTGAAGATCCCATAATTTTAAAATCGCCATAATCAAAAAAGAATAAATAGGGTGAAGGATTTATGTTTCTCAATGCTCTATAAACATTAAATTCGTCTCCTTTAAATTCCTGAGAGAATCTTCTTGATAAAACCAGTTGAAATACATCACCGCGATAGCAATGTTTTTTTGCTAGAGCTACATTATTTTTAAATTCAAAATCCGTAAGATTTGATTTGTTTTCATTGACTAATGAAAATGAATAAGATGGAAAATTTCTGGTTTGCAAAATTTGTTCAATTGCAGGAATATTATTTTCGTCTTTTATAGAATGACAAAATATATATGCTTCATTTTTGAAATGATTTATTGCAATAATATTTTGATATACAGCATAATAAATATCTGGTATTTGAATATTGTTCTCTTTTTTATTAATTGTTATTTTATCAAAATATTGAATGGCATCATATGAAATATAGCCAAACAATCCGTTGTTAATAAATTTAAAATCATTGCTTTCTGATTTGAATTGAGAGGCAAAATCTTGAATATTTTCATAAATATTTGTTTGAGAATCAACAGTGATTTTTTCGATAATTCCATCTGGAAATGATTTCTCTATTGTATTGTTTTCTATTTTTATTGAAGCAATTGGATTGCAACAGATATAAGAAAAACTATTGTCATTGGTATGATAATCACTACTTTCCAATAGCAAACTATTCGGGAATTTATCTCTTATTTTCAAATAGATACTAACAGGAGTTATTGTATCTGCTAGGATTTGTTTGAATTGTGTTTTGAAAGTAAATTGTTTCATGTTATACTAGTTTTAAGTAAAAAAAAAGGCTTGTCGTGATTGACAAGCCTTTTTATATATTTATTTTAAAAATACAATAACGGACTATTTCACGACGTTTGACGTAAAGTATTCCACCACCAAGTATTGTTTAAAATTGTATTCATTTGTTTTTGTAATAATGACAAAGATAATAAGGAAATAGTATTGTCCTAATTAAAATTGTATTTTTTTTAAAAGGTAATATTATTTTCCGAAAAGTTTACCTAGTAAACCACCTAATCCACCACTATTTTTTGTAATGGCAGCAACTGCATCACTCATTCCTACTTTACCATCACCATCTTGATCTAAACCAAATTGACCACCGTATTTAGAAACTGCATCCATCAAGCCAGAGTTACCGCTTCCGCCAGAAATTGCATTTATAATGTCTGAAACTTCAAAACCTTTTTGGTTTGGATCTTTCGCATTTCCAATCAATGAACCTAAAACTTTAGGAATTAAACTTCCAGCAACACCACTTGATGTTTCTTGGCTTAAACCAAATTTTTCTCCTAAATTACCAGTTAATTGTTCTGTTAACTTTTGAACAACTGGATTTGAAGCATCACCAGCACTGTTTCCTTGAAATAATCCTGCCAAATCTGAAATATTTCCTTGAGCAACCATATTTTTTAATCCATCCATAATTGAACTACTTGCTTCGTTCATTACAGCTTCATTATGTTCATTTGGAACCGCAGCATTATTTACCACTGCATCTCCGCCAAATTGTTTTACTAAATCAGTTAATTGATCAAACATTTTTTATTATTATTAAAGATTAGAAAGCAAAATTAATTAAAATATGAAACAAAAGTTAAAATTAGCAAATATTTATTTGTCTGATTTTAATAGACTTATAATTTGTTCTGCCAATTCAGTACCAATTCTATCTTGTGCTTCTAATGTTGCTGCTCCAATATGTGGTGTTAATGAAATTTTTGGATGCATCAAAATTTGAATTTCTGGAGTTGGTTCGTTTTCAAAAACATCAAGTCCAGCAAATAATACTTTGCCATTATCTAAAGCTTCAATCAAAGCAACTTCATCAATAACTCCACCACGAGAACAATTGATTATACCTACATTGTCTTTCATTATTGCCAATTCTTCAGTACTTATAACATACCCATCTTGAGCAGGAACGTGTAAGGTGATGAAATCGGAATGCCTAAAAACATCTTCTGTTGGTTCAGTTTCTATTTCTACATTTATGAATTGACCATTATAAAAATCTACTTTCACATCTGCTTTTCCGACAAATTTATCAGAAGCAATGACTTTCATTCCTAATCCCAAAGCCATTTTTGCAGTAGCTTGACCTATACGACCAAAACCAATAATTCCTAATGTTTTGCCACGCAATTCAATTCCGTTTGCATATGCTTTTTTCAAACCTTCAAAGTTAGAATCGCCTTCTAAAGGCATATTTCTATTTGAATCGTGCAAAAATCGTACTCCACTAAATAAATGTGCAAATACCAATTCTGCAACACTTTCAGATGAAGAAGCAGGAGTATTGATTACATGTATTCCTTTTGAGCGTGCATAATCAACATCTATATTGTCCATACCAACACCACCACGACCTATGATTTTTAAACTCGGACAATCATCAATAATATCTTGACGGACTTTGGTAGCACTTCTTACCAATACAACACTTATATGATGTTCGTTTACAAAATTGGCAACTTGTTCTTGTGCAACTTTTGTTGTAATTACTTCAAAACCACCTTTTTCTAATGCTTTTATACCACTTTTAGAAATTCCATCGTTGGCTAATATTTTCATTTTATATTTATTTCTTTTAGTTTTTTAGAGCTATTCTCTATTTAAAACGTTTACTATTATTGTTTATTTTCAAAATCCTTCATTACGTCTACTAATACATGAACACTTTCTAAAGGCAAAGCATTGTACATCGATGCTCTATAACCACCAACAGATCGATGACCAGTAATTCCAGAAATTCCAGCAGCTTTCCACATTTTGTCAAATGCTTCTTGATGGTCAGGATTTTCTAATAAGAAAGTAGCATTCATATTACTTCTATCTTCTTTGGCAGCTGTTCCTTTAAAATAGGGATTTCTATCAATTTCATTATATAATAAAGCTGCTTTTGCATTATTTATTTTTTCGATTGCAGCAATTCCACCAAGGTTTTTAAGCCATTGCAAAGTAAGTAGACAAGTATAAACTGCAAAAACAGAAGGTGTATTATACATACTTTCTGCCTTGATATGTTTTTCATAATCAAGCATACTCGGAATTGTTCTTCCTGATTTTCCTAAAAGAGATTCTTTAACAACAACCAAAGTTGTACCTGCTGCCCCCATATTTTTTTGAGCTCCAGCATAAATCAAATCAAATTTCGAAAAATCTAAAACACGAGAAAATATATCTGAACTCATATCACAAACCATTGGTACAGCTGTTTCTGGAAATGATTTTATTTGAGTTCCATATATAGTATTGTTGCTTGTTGTATGAAAATAATCAGCATCAACAGGAATAGTATAGTTTTTTGGAATATGGTTATAATTTTCGTCTTTAGAAGATGCAACTACAAGTGTTTCTCCAAACAATTTGGCTTCTTTTATAGCACCACTTGCCCAAACTCCAGTATCAAGATAAGAAGCTTTTCCATTTTCTTTCATAAAATTATATGGAACCATTAAGAATTCTAAACTTGCTCCACCTTGAAGAAAAAGTGCTTGATATCCTTTTCCAGTGAGTCCCAATAAATCAAGTGCCAAAGCTCTCACATCGTCCATAATTGCAACAAATTCTTTGCTTCGATGTGACATTTCTAATAGTGACAAACCAGTGTTATTATAGTTTAATACTGCTTGTGCTGATTTTTCAAAAACTTCTTGAGGTAAAATGCAAGGTCCAGCGCTGTAATTGTGTATTTTCATTAGAGATACTATTTGAAAAAATTAAGTTGCAAATTTCGTAAATAGAAGTGTAAATTAGGATTATTTTTATTAATAATAAGTTGATGTTATTAACAAAAACGTTTTAGTTGAGCAGAAAATTAGTTTTTTATAATTTTATGTGTTTCAGATAATGAGTTATGATATTTTAATTTAAAAAAATAAATGCCTTGTGATAATTTATCTAAAGACAAAAGTTTAAAATTATTTGTTTCAGTAAAAAGTAAATTTCCTGTGACAGAATATACTTCTATAGCATCCAAAGTATTTGAAGTGTTGTTTTGGATAGTAATAAAATTATGCGTTGGATTCGGGTATATAGAACTTGATTTTTTTTCAAATTCATTGATACCTAAAGTAACATCCATATAATAGGCTTTTCCCAATGGTAAAATTTCTCCTTCTGTTCTGGCACCAACAACTAGTAAATTGTTTGAACTTGCAATAGAAGCTCCAAAATAATCATCTTTTATATTTGGTCCTGAACCATAAATTGAATTTTGATAATCCCAATTTGCACCATTTCTTTTATAATGTAATAAAGGAAAATTTCGCATAATTTGTAAAATGTATCCACTAGATCCAACATAAACATTATCATTATTGGCTTCGATTTTTGAAAATATTTGATCAATTTGAATGGTTTCAAAGGAATTTATAAAACTCCAATATCCAAACAAATTTTCTGCGTATTCCGTTACTACTTCATTTTGTGAAAATGGACTTGATAAAACATAAAGATGATTATTTGACAAACTAAAATCGGCTATAGATTCTTCTAAATTCCCTAATGCTATTGAATTTTGAAAGGTGACATTGGTATTGTTAATCAAATAAGTGTGTAATGAAAAGTTAGTCGTAGTGTTTGAACCACCATTACTAGAAATGATAATTTTATTATTATCGGCTTCAATTTTTCCTCCAAAACCAAGAGATAAATCTATTGTGATTTTTTCAGAAAAAACCCATTCAGTACCATTAAATGCATACACAGAAACAGAGCCATTATTTGTTGAGGATGATTGCCCAATGGGTTCATCTCCAGCTGAAGCAATAAATAAGAGATTGTTAACGATTTTTACTTTACTTCCAAAATAATCAAAAGCTTTAGCATCAGAAGCAGTTATTTTTTGTAAAAACTGCCATTGATTGTTTGTTTTTTTATACAAATAGGTTGCACCAGTGTTTTCTAAATTAGAATCTTGGGCTGGAGCACCAATAGCAATAAAATCATTGTATATTGATAAAGAATTACCAAAGCCATCATTGTTTTGAACATCTGTGGGATAAAGAACGTTCTCTTGTTCTAATGCACCATTATTATAGCTAAAAACATATACTTTTCCTGGTGAAGGAAAAATTAATAGTGAGGGAATACTTGAAACTACAATCTCATTGTTAAAAACATCTAATTCGTTTCCAAAGTTATAACCACTTACTTCTGTTGTTGGATAAAATGGCGTTACTATTTGTGCATAACATGAACAAACACTAAAAATTATGACGAATACTACAGTAATTTTTTTCATTTTGATTGCTTTCAACCAAATTTATAAAAAATAATCAAAAACTATTCAAAAATTTTAAAGTATCTACATTATCTGCATAATCCCAAAGATTTGGTTTCTGTGTGCTTCCAAACGGAATACTATTTTGTATTAAATTATTTGAAACAATGCATTGAATTTGTTCATTATCATCCAACAATCGACTTTGAATGTCTTCAATAGCATCATAAAATTCATAAAACACACTCGAAATAGGAGATGAGTAACTTTTATCTTCTTTGATAGTAAGGAATCCATTATCTAATAATTTGAAATTACTCATCAAGAAAACAGCTTTGTTGTAATCATAATTATTGGCATATTTTTCATAATTAATAATGTCTTGGTATTTGAAAATGGCTTCAAAAAAAGCTGTAAAATCATATCCTTTTGGTACAAATAATTTGGAAACATTTCTGCATCCTAATCCAAAATATCTAAAAATATCTTCTCCTAAATTTTCTAAATCTTGATTTGTCTCTTCGCCAATGAGAACTGCAACTGAATTTCTATTTTTTCTGATAATACTGGGTTTGTTTTTAAAATAATATTCAAAATAGCGAGCAGTATTGTTACTTCCGGTTGCGATTACAGCATCAAAATTTTCTAGTTTTCCTTCTACAAATGCAATATCACTTTTTAATTCAGGATTTACTGAAATTAGATATTTTGCCAAAAAAGGCAACAAATGTTGGTCGTTTGACGAAGTTTTTACCTTTACTTTATTCCCAGAAAGAAGTACCGAAAGAAAATCGTGAAATCCTACCAAAGGAATGTTTCCTGCCAAAATCAACCCAACTGTTTTTGGTTTTGAATCATCAAAAGTATATGTAGACAACCATTGGTTTAGATTTTCTTCTGTCAACGCTTCACTCCAGGATTCAATTGCAAAATAAACTTGCTCAGGAGTGTACCAACCATTATGAGATTGTGACAGTTGGATAAGATCTAAAAAAGGTTGAAAAAATAAATTATTGTTCAAAACGGATTCATTTTTGGTTGCAGTATCCAAAGAAAACTGACTTAGGAATTTACCCAATTTTATAAAACATTTTTTTTTATCGTTTTGTAACATTTGTTTATTTGTTTATAACAAGTTTTGATTGTAATTTTGCACAAAAATAAGGCTTATTTTGTCTAAAGTCAAAAGTCATAAGGTCAAAAGATTACAAAATCAATGAGATTAAGACAAATTTACTTTAAGGCAATAAGGTTTTATAAACTTTAAGATAATCAAAATGGCAATTATTATTACTGACGAATGTATTAACTGTGGCGCTTGCGAACCTGAATGTCCGAATACAGCAATTTATGAAGGTGCAGATGATTGGCGTTATAAAGATGGAACCAAGCTAAAAGGAAAGGTGGTTTTGCCAGATGGAACTACAGTTGATGCTGATGATGCACAAACCCCAGTTTCTGATGATATTTATTATATTGTTCCTAGTAAATGTACCGAATGTAAAGGTTTTCATGACGAACCACAATGCGCAGCAGTTTGTCCGGTAGATTGTTGTATTCCAGATACTAATCACGTTGAAAGTGATGAAACATTACTTAATAGACAAGCATTTTTGCATAACGAATAAAAAAAATCCTGAAAGTTATCTTTCAGGATTTTTTGCTTTATAAAAAAATTGAATTAGAATTTAAATCCTAAACGAGCATAATAATACGCTCCGCTGAATCCCATTTGAACAGCATCCCAATATCCACCAGCTTCAACCCAATCATCTTGTTGATCAGGATAGATATTCAATAAATTGTTAGCTCCAAAAGTAAGTTTTAATGATTTGTTCAATTTGCAACCAAAAGTCAAATCGGTTACAATTTTTGCAGTATAAGTATCAGTTGCAGCTTTAATTTGATTGTTAAACGAACCATAATCAGCTACATCTTCATAAACTTGATAATCTAACAATTTTACTTCGCTAAATCTTGTAAAAGCTAAACCAGAATCAAACCATTTGTATCCATAATTCAAATTCAAACCAAATTTACTTTTTGGTGCAGATGCTAATAAAAAGGCTTTGTCTCTTTCTCCGAAGAACGTTTGTTCGTCAAGATTACCGTTTTTAACTTTTGTTATTTTCATATCATTGATGTTTCCAACAAGTGTTGCACCAATTTTAGAATCTCCTATGGTTTTTTT
This sequence comes from Flavobacterium sp., assembly GCA_043744095.1. Classification (GTDB taxonomy): domain Bacteria; phylum Bacteroidota; class Bacteroidia; order Flavobacteriales; family Flavobacteriaceae; genus Flavobacterium. Next base: position 4,716 of record JAYTVI010000101.1, on the reverse strand, counting down.
CCAAGCTAAAACAACGTCAACACCTTTGGTTTCAGTATTTACACCATTGGTAAAAAACTGTGCAGCATCAACATTTAGACCTAATGATGAGGCATCAAAATATCCTGTAAGTACAATTCTGTCTTTTACATTTATAAGATATCCGTCAACGGTTGCTGTAAAATTCCCAAAATTCCCTGTCAAACCTATTGAACCATTATTTGAAGTTTCTTCGTTTAGTTTATCTATTCCAAAGGCTTTAGTAACTGGACTTTCATTTCCAGATAATAATACTTCTGTTGCACCAGAGCTACTAAAATTTGTAAAACTAGTATTGTAATAAATTTGTGCCAATGATGGTGCTCTAAATCCTGAACTAAATGAACTTCTCAAACTAATTTTGTTCGACATTTTCAATCGGTAAGCAAATTTATAATTTAAAGTACTTCCAAAATCACTATAATTTTCAAAACGAATAGCTGCACTCAACAAGAAATCTTTTGAAACATCCAATTCAGCATCAGCATAAAAAGAGTTACTATTTCTCGTTTTGTTCACTTCATTTTTCGGACTGTAACCAGGAAAACCTTGTGAACCTCCAGGTCTTGGATCGCTAGAAATTGGGTCAATAGGTGCAAATTGAGTTGTTGGATCTGCAATAGGATTTCCATTAGTATCAAATGTTGCATACGAACCAACTTCACCAGCAAAAATTTCAAATTTTTCGATTCTATGTTCAGCACCAAATGCAATATTCAAACCATCCATTACAGATGCAATATTTTTAGAAAAATCAAGATTTGAAGTATTTTGAATCAAACTATGTCCTCCAGCTTTAAATTGTTTTGGAGAAGCAGCTTCTAAAGAAGCATTTATTGTTCCTTTTACGGTATAATCAAATTTATTTTTTCCGAAAGTATTACTCAAATCAATTTTCCAACCATTTTTTGTTTTCATTTTGAATCCTCCAGCAATTGAATTGTCTAAAATTTTGGATGTAATTCTTGGTGTAAAACCACCAGGATAAATAGATTCTACTACTCTTGCTCCGTCATTTCTGGTAAATGCATAAGCATCTGTTGCTCTTGCATTGATTCCACCAAAAGCATAAAAATCTATATTTGAAGTTATCGGAAGTGATAAATTTGTAGTAAAATTTCCGCTAACAATTTCTGCTTCGCCAAAACCTTTTCTAAAATCAAAACCTGGACGTAAAGTTTTTTCTTTATTTAAAAGTTCACCAGTAAAGTTGGCATATCCACCATTTTTTCCAAGTTTAATACCATAGTTAGCTCCAATTTTTGCAGAGTTCCCATCAAATTGTCTATCTTTAACAAAGGTATTTCCATTACCTTTTGTGTCTAAGAAATGACCTGGTGTATTGGCAGTTCCTGTAGGGAAATCTCCAGGAGCATTAGTATCATATACACCATATGTTATCGCACCTGTAAGTTCGTTTACATTATCATTCAAGACAATATTTATAACTCCAGCAATAGCATCAGAACCATATTGTGCTGCAGCACCATCACGTAAAATCTCAATTCTTTTGATAGACGAAGCTGGAATTGCATTCAAATCGGTTCCTGTATTTCCTCTACCACGAGTACCAAAAAGATTAATTAATGAAGATTGATGTCTTCTTTTGCCATTAATTAAAACCAAAGTTTGATCTGGTCCCATTCCTCTCAACGATGCTGGATCAACGTGATCTGCACCGTCAGAACCTGATTGTTTGTTGGCATTAAATGATGGTGCAACATATTGAAGTAATTCGTTAATTTCGATTTTACCACTTTGAGTAGTAACATCTTTAACATTTATTACATCAATTGGAACCGCCGAATTAACAACCGTTCTTTTTGAATTTCTAGACCCAACAATTTGAACTTCTTGAAGTTCTTGTGCGCTGGTACTGTCTTTTTGAGTAACATTTTTCTTCGGGTCTGTTTGTGCAAAAAGACAAGAAAAATTCAAAAAGAATAATAATAATGTAATGTTTTTCATAAAATTAAATAGTTTTAGTTAGTAAACAAATATAATTTTTTTATTTAAATTATATGCATACCTACTACTTTTTATCTAAAAGTTTGTTAGATTTGTTTCAAAACAGTTTCAATGAAGAGTTTACTCATTATTCTTTTTTTCATTTTTAGTTTTCATCTTTCTGCTCAAGAAGTTGAAAAAACAATTCTATTGAAAGATACCGAAACCAATCTTCCTATAGAAGATGCTACTATTTTGATTATAAAAACAAAACAACTATTTCTAACAAACTCTGAGGGTAAGGTAAGTTTTAAAATTAAAGGTATTTCTAATATTCAAATTACACATTCATCATACGAAGGAATTAACTTACGTTCTTCTAATTTGAAAGAAGAAGAAACTACGATTTTGTTAAAAAGCACCGAAAATAAATTAGAGGAAATTATTTTGACCAAACAACATCCTCAGAAAATTTTAATCAATTTGATTGCAAATTCTATAAAAAAACTTACGGTTCCTGCACGATTAAAAGTTTATAGTAGAGAATTTTTTAAACTAAATGGCGAAAACACCTATTATAATGACGGATTAATGAATTTTCAATTGTATAGTAAATCAAAAAAGTTCAATTCAAATATCTTAGTAGAACAAAACAGATCTTTTGGATTAGTCGATGTAGATGTTCAGAATGATCTTTTGGGTTATAATCTAAATGATATTATGGAAAACTATTATAATTTTAAATATTTAAACCCAATATTAGAACCCAAAGCCAAAAAAGAATTTGATTTTTTGATAAAAGCCTATTCAGAAAATTCAAATTATTATAAAATGACAGTTGTTCCGTTTGAAGAAGCTACAGGATTTCTAGATAATTACACCATCATTTACGATTATAAAAAGAAATTAATTATTGAAGTAAATTCGATTGTATTGCCTACTACAATTGCCAAAACTAAAGATAAAACCGCAATTGGCTCCAGAAATATTTATAAGTCATTGTTTAAGACAATTTATAGAATAGATGGAGATTTTTATTATCTATTAAGTTCAAAAGAAGAAATTGGATTTGATAGAATCGATAAAAAGAAAAAAACCGAAATAGAAGTGAAAAACTATTTTGTAACGACCAATTTTAGCACACAAAATTACAGTTTTAAAGAAAGTGAAGTTTTTAAGGATAAAACACTTTTTAATAAAAAAAACGAAATCTTATCTGACTATTGGAATGTTTCTGGAATTACTGCAACTGAAGAAGAAAAAGAAATTATCGAAAAAATCGAAAAAGAACACTAATTCTATCAAAAAATTGAATTTCCTATCATAGGTTTTTATATGCTTTTGTAACTTGGTTTTATTACCCTATATTTGCACACTTTTTAAAATAAAAATTATTATCGAAAGATACTGAAATAAATTCAGCATAATATGAAAGCAGGAATTGTAGGATTACCAAACGTAGGAAAATCAACTTTGTTCAATTGTTTATCAAATGCTAAAGCGCAAAGTGCCAACTTTCCGTTTTGTACTATCGAACCCAATATTGGTGTAGTAAACGTTCCAGATCCAAGAATTGAAAAATTGGAAGAATTGGTAAAACCAGAACGAGTGCAAATGGCAACAGTAGATATTGTTGACATTGCAGGTTTGGTAAAAGGTGCAAGTAAAGGTGAAGGTTTAGGAAATCAATTTCTTGGAAATATAAGAGAATGTAACGCTATTATTCACGTTTTGCGTTGTTTTGATAACGATAATATTATTCACGTAGACGGAAATGTAAACCCAATTCGTGATAAAGAAACTATTGATATCGAATTGCAATTGAAAGATTTAGAAACGGTAGAAAAACGTCTAGAAAAAGTAAAAAGAGCTGCAAAAACAGGAAATAAAGAAGCACAAGTAGAAGAAGGCTTACTCAACCGAATTCGCGAAACATTATTGCAAGCAAAATCTGCAAGGACTGTTGCACCAAAAGGATTTGAAGAAGAAGAGTTGTTCGAAAATTTTCAATTAATTACTTCAAAACCAGTATTGTATGTGTGTAATGTTGATGAAGATTCTGCTGCAACAGGAAACAAATATGTAGACCAAGTTCGTGAATTAGTCAAAGACGAAAACGCCGAAGTCATTGTACTTGCCGTAGGAACAGAAGCCGATATTACTGAGCTAGAAACCTACGAAGAGCGCAAAATGTTTCTAGAAGATATGGGATTGCAAGAACCTGGTGCATCAGTCTTAATTCGTGCAGCCTACAAATTACTAAAACAACAAACCTATTTTACAGCAGGTGTAAAAGAAGTTCGTGCTTGGACAATAAATATTGGAGCAACTGCACCACAAGCTGCAGGAGTTATTCACACCGATTTTGAAAAAGGATTTATTCGTGCAGAGGTAATATCGTACGAAGATTATATTCAATACGGTACAGAAGCCAAAGCTAAAGAAGCCGGAAAATTTAAAGTTGAAGGAAAAGAATATATCGTCAAAGATGGTGATGTAATGCATTTCCGTTTTAACGTGTAGTTACCAGAAAATAGAAAAAAAAGTATTGGTAATAGACTAACCGTAAAAGAGATTTTGCGGTTTTTTTTTGTGAAAGTCAATAGGATTTGAAGTGTGGATAACTTCGTAACTTCGTATTTTCTGCTAAAATACAACTTCTTGCGAAAGATAAACGTCAATTTAGCACTTTTCTCGCAATTGCGCCAAACGGCTGTGCTTGTTGCACAACTCAAATATAATCATTAACTT
>JAYTVI010000100.1:0-70468 GCA_043744095.1 Flavobacterium sp. | reverse complement strand
GTAACAATGGTCATAAAACCTTAAATCTGGATATTGTTTTGTCAAATCTACTAACAGAACATTTATTTTAGCTATTGTATCTGCTCTCATTAGTGGTGTGTAATAGTTAGACTAGGTTCTGAACTTATCATACAACTACATTGGCTGTCTGTAAAATGTAGTCCTGTTTCTTCATTTACTACAAGATAAAAATTTTCATAGTTATCAAATTTGTTGGAGTCATAATCGAATATATGAACTTCTCCTGTGCTGTGGTCTAAAATAATAATTTTTTGCATTATTTCTTTTGTTTTAGGAATTTTTGTACTCGGGTCAATATGTCATTTAGTTCTTCTGGCATTGCTGAATTTAAAGCATCTGCTATAAGTTGGCTATCGCTTCTAATGCCTTTCTCGCAAGATGTCCAAAATGATGCTGTATGTTCCATCTGTACCTTTGATAAAATAAGTAATCTCATTAAGTTAAAAATGTACAGCTCTGCTTGAAGCTCATCTACTGATTTGATTAGTTTTTCTTTCTCCTTGTCTCCAGTACCATAGTTTCCAGATAAGAAGATTTCAAAGGTCTTATAGTCATCGTCCAGAGTACCATCTTCATTCAAATCATCTGGAAGTAATCCAACCCAGTTTTTAGAGTCTTCTCCATACTCCTTGCACATAATAGTATATCCGAAGTTTTCTTTGAGTAAATACTCTGCTTCTTCTTTTGTAATTCTAACATCGAAGTTAGTTGCTTTCTTTCTTGTCATTGGAATTTAGATTTTTATTAGCTTTTGTAAAGATACGAATAATTTTGTTTATAAACAAAATTTATTTTCTATAAAAATTCTCTTTCTAACAATATATCTAAATGACTATGAACCATAAAATTATCTGACTGCAACTCGGTTTCTATTTGAACCCAGTTCTTTAATTCTAACAATTTTAAGTAAGATTTTGGACTGTCTATTGCACCTGTTTTGTACATAATCCAAGCCTCTAAACAATCTTCTTTTGTTTTAGAGTTTAACCCTGTTGCCATATAATCTCCAGTATCATTGTCGAATATGGAGTATTTCATTTTGTCTTTTTCTAAATAATACTCCTCCATAGGTGGACTCTCATCATAATTCTTTCTAATGACTGTATCTACTTTTGTAGATAATGTAGTTAAATACACAGAACGCCTAACCTCTGGAGCTTCAAATACTGCTGTCATTAGAGTCTCGCTTCTTTCCATTACAGAATGTAAATCGGATTGAAAACCATTACTGAAAACTGTATCCCAGTTAAGGTCGTCTAAAGTCTGTATCATTAAGTTCGATAATACTGCTAACTTGTGGCATAGCATCGCCTCTTTTTTAGGATTTGACATAATCTAGTGTTTTATGAATTTTACTTCTCCTCCTACTTCTGATAGAGAATAAATAAGCATATAAGTATCCGTGAAGTGGGAGTACCATCTTACTGCTATGTCTAATTTAGTCCCATCTTTGCAAATGGCTTTGTAGGTTCTGTACCAATGTCTGCAAACTCTTTCTACGAAATCATCGCCTTGCTGGTTGTCTTCAAACTTAAAAAATGGACTGTTTACTAATTTATTGTTTTCATTGTCGGTGTAGAGCTTACTATTTAAGTCTCTTACATCTATTGAATAGTGATACATTTATCTGTAATTTATAAAGTTACTTTATATTTCTTTTAAAATTTACTTCTTTGTGGTCTTCGTTTAATTCGTTGCATATAGCTACTCTATAACCTGCTCTGACAAGTGTAACTAAATAGTCTTGACCATAAAGCCTTTCAAATGGAAAACCCGCAAGTAGGTCTTCGTTTCTTTTTGTTAATGGAATATCTAAAACTTCGCTTATTATTTTAGCATATTCTCCAAAACTTTCGTAGAACTCGCCAACCCTAAATAACAAAACAGCATCTGGATATTTAGCTTTGATACTTTCATACTGTTGCATTAGTGGAGTTTTCTTTTTAATGTCTTCCATTAGTTTATAAATAAATCATTAACAACTTGTACAGCTTTGGACCATACCTCATCTAATTGATAACCTAGTGAAGAGTAGAATTGTAGGTTTCCAGACTTCATCTCGAATGCTATTTGCATAACTTCCGCCTGTTCTTTGTTTACACCCATCTTGAATGATTTGAACATTTTTAATGCTTTTACTTGTTCTCCTTGTTTCCATAGAGTAACAGCCTGTTCCGTTTTAGTAGTGTACATTGTTTTGATTGTTATTAAATTTCCTTTTGTAAAGATACGAATAATTTTGTTTATAAACAAAATTTATTTTCTATAAAATTACTTCCAGAGCATTAAAAATTTCTTCAAACTTTACGGTGTTATCAAATCTAGCTATTAACTGTCCTTTGTTATACAGCATATAATGCGGAGTAGTGTTTATTCTTAATGCCATACATAGCTCTTGATTTTTAAGGACATCTATTGCAATTACTTTGCAATCTGATCCTGTTAATGCCTCGCTAATTACTTGTGATTGTGAAGCTCCATCTGAATTGTGAAACTGCAATAATAATTTATCTTTTATTAGTGTTCCGAATTGTGCCATTATCTAAATAGTTTTAATTATACCAATTATTTGAACATCTCATACAGTACGCTTGTATGTTTTCTAAACCAGATTTTACTAGAGTAGGGTTTGTACAATTACACCAAGTACCACAATCATCTGTAATAGGTTTTCTATAACCATACAATCCACTTTTACTTAATCTAGTCTTGTAGTTTTGTATTTGTGCTCCTGTAACAATTTGTTGAGTATCTAGCAAATATTTTTTAGGATTACTTTTGAAACCTGTAAGTAACACACCAGACTGTAGATTAGGTGTTGAAGTTTTAACTCCTTTAATTATTTCGACTACTGTAACTTCTTTGTAATCATACTCGAATTTGTCCCCTACTTTCATCTAAATAGTTTTGATAAACCTCCAAACAGTCTGCCAGTAACCTTGCCTACAAGTCTGTTAGTTATGCGTTGTTGTACTGTACCTCTTTTTACTGCATTTACATCGCCTAATAATTTGGCTGCTGTGTATAGACCTGTTCTAATTTTGCCTATTGTCATTTTTGTATTATTTCTGTTAGTGTTAAACCTGTATTCAACATTTTACTGTGTAGGGTATCAAACTTACTGGTAGGAACAAAGAAAGTTTTCATTATTACTCCTTTGTAAGCTGCTGTAAATAATTTATCTAAAGTAGTTATAGGAGTAAATCTATAACCATTTACTACTTTTCTAAATTCCATAGTTACTAATTTTTAGGTACTACAAAATATTCTTGGTAAGTATTGTCATCGTCTTTGCCTGTTTTGTCATAAAGACTATTATCTACATTTTCGTAGATATGCTCCCAACCATCTTCAAAAGTATCAAACTCCCAATCTACAAATAAATGATTTCCTGCCCAGTCTTGAATTATAAACTTTGTCTTGCTCATTACTCCTCGTAGATATTAAAGTTTGCTATTGTACTTAAATGATTGTCTTGGTTATCGTAGACATCTCCTGCTATGGTGTCATCTGTCAATGTGAAATAATAATACTTGCTGGTTTGGTTAATCTGGATAGTTTCCCCATCGACTTCTACCTGTGTAACTGGACTTTGTATTTGATACTCTCTAGGGGTAACTGCTCGGTCTTCGTGAGTGAATAGCAATCTGCTGTTTACTGGTTCTATGTACAACTCTACTACCCAAAGACCTAACTGGAATTTTATCTTTTTCATTTTTCGGTTATTTTGATTACTTATATATGCTCGTACTTGTCATACAGTTTTAATACTGCTTTATCTTGATCCTCTGCTGAAACTGTTTGAGTAATATTATACACTATTCCAGATGCTCCATTTTTTCTACCTTTGAATTTTATGGTGTATGATTTTGGCATTATTCTTCTATTTTAATGATTTCACGATTAAGTTTAGACTCCCACCAAGAACCAGACTCGCTAGATACCTTGATTTTAGATTTGTCTTCCGATTGTTCTATGATTTCATAGACTTTTGATGAGCTTTTGAATTTGTACTTGTCTCCTACCAATAAATCTGATAGAGCTGTTCCAGTAATAACTTTTTGAGGTTTGTCTGAAACTACATTTTTAATAGCTTTCTCGTTGTGGTCTTTGTGGTCTCCAGATTTTACACCTGTTAAGGTTTTTAGTGAAACATCAGCTAAATCTACTGTGTGTTTGACCTCGTTACCTGCATATAAAACCTCCACTCCTCCAAATGATGTGAAACCTACAATAGTAGCTTTTAATTTTACATCTTTTACTTGGACTTCTTGACCTATTGTAAATAAGGTAGCTGTTTTGTCATTTGGCATCTCGCAACTAGATATTGCAAGTAGTGCCATTCTGTATTCTTGTGCTGTTACTCCTCTACCTAAATTGATTTGAGCTTCCTTTGCCATTGCACGCAAGTTGTTGTAAGTTGCTTGCTCGATTTGTTCTGGTGTAAATTTTTGAGTTTTTTCTAAAGTTTCCATTTTTTAGTATTTGATTGTTATTAAATTTCCTTTTGTAAAGATACGAATAATTTTGTTTATAAACAAAATTTAATAACTATTAATTTTCTGGCTGACTGTAAATAATTTACATTATTCTTACTAAAACGTGGTTTTCATTGAATGGAGTGAGGTTTGCCTATCGGCTGGAGACAAACATTATTGCGAATACTGCAATTTACTCATAATCGTCCCCTCCAGATAGTGCAGCAAAACCAAACCTATTAATTCTGTATCCTTTTCTTGTCCAATTCCAGTAAACTACTGCATCTGCTACATTGGGAGACTTTCCACCCAATCTCTTTTTTATGTCTGGCTTTCGCTCTACTTCTATGTTTTGTGAGTCTGCTTTGAACTTTGGTACACACAACTCTTTTTGGAGCTGTTTAAGCATCGTTTTATCCTTTAACTGTATTGAGATACTACCTCGCCTTAAATCCTCTCTTAATTCCCAATACATTTGAGCACGGAGCGTACTAAAGTTATACATACGTTTCTCTATGGTTTTACCGTTGGCATATATCTCCTCTTTTGGTATAACCTCGTCCCAACATCCTCCAGATAAAGAAACCACCTCATCATATCCAGAGTCTAAAAAAGCATTTACTGTGGCTACCCCTATCCCTACGGAGTCCACCCCTACACAATCCCCTGTTATATTGTAGTCTATTAACTTGCTAGTGTTGTAGTTCTCGTAACCTTTGCCCTCGATTTCGTGTTCTGGCATTATTAAGTTATATGCCAAGTGGGTGGCATTCTTACAATAGAACTCCTGCACTTCTTTTAGAATGTTGCTCTGCCCCCAAGCTAGTGCTGCTTTATCTCCTGCTGACGAGTTGGCTACATCGACCCCTACTGCATTGTAACCAGATAATTCCTCCTCTGTAAATTCTCTGTCTATACATTGCTCGATCCATTCTAGTTTTATTAAACTGTCCACACTCTGCGTAGGACTAATACCTCGTACCATCGCATTCCAAAGTGGACTACCATTGCCATATACTCCTGTTCTCGAATTAATAGAACTCTGGGTAACCGCTCCTGCAAATAGCTCTTTTTGTGTTACGATGTTTGGATAGTCGAAAGCTGATATTCTAAAGTCTTTTACGTCTTGCTGTAAACAAAACTGGTGCAAAGGGTCAAATTCGTTATCTGGGTTTCCTACGGCTACTATGAAATTTAGATTTCCTGTTGAGGTGTTTTGGAATGCTGTCATAGTAGGCATGGGCATACCTGTACACTCTTCCAAAATAATTAACATTGCGTGCCTGTGAAACCCTCTTGCTTTGTTACTAGATTGTTCGTCTGCCCCTACGCCTGCCACGAAGCCTACTGCGTGCCACGCATCTAGGTTTTGAGCATCTTCTAAATCCAAGTCTCCCATATTACCAGAGTTATCCATAGACAAACGTAACTTGAATAGTTCTGACTCATTACGAAGCCTTTTAACCTTTGGCATTAGTCTGGCTATTTCTGCCCAAAGTCCTAATTTCAACTGGTCTTGTTTTGGTGCTGATGTAATAACTAGAGAGTTTTCAAAGCAATCTAAAAACCAGAATACCAGCCTTGCTAGCCAGTATGTCTTACTTGTTCCTGTTGCTGCTTCGATACCTACATACTTGTAACTCGGATCATCTCCTGCTTTTATATCTCGGTAGGAGTTACCTAGTGTTCTCCAAGCATTAGCTAGTGGGTCTATGTCTCCATCCCATTCGTGGTCTTTGTAATCTTCGTATTCGGACCAACAGAAAGTTTTTCTGTCTTCTTTTAACCTTTCTTCAAGCCATAGTATAGGGTCTAACCTCCAAGCCTCTCGCTGTAAATCTCGCAACTTTGCCTCTTTTAGCATTGCAAGCTCTCTAGCTATATCCTCTTTGTTTTCTTTCATAGTGTATTTGTATTATCTGCACGCCTTGCATTCCATAGAAAACCGTTAATCTTTTTTCTTTTCGCCATTTAGTACAGCTTCGTAGTGTGCTATTTTCGCATCTCGCTCCTCGTCTGTCATAGCTTTGATATTAATGTTATTTTCAATTACAATAGAGTCTGGTTTCTCTATGTAACCTAAAGACTGTCCTTTCTTATTGAGCATATAGAAAATACTGCTTTCTTTGCCCTGCTGTATGTTTTTAATTAAGGCACTTTGGGTCAAGTCCATTACAGACATAAATTCTATGTTAGCCATATTCTGAAATACTGGGTTTGTTTTTACCCAGTAATCATAAGTTGAACGTGCTACACCTACTGCTCTACAAGTGTTTCCAATATTTGCAGCATTCTGGTAGTATAGTTTTATAAACATCTCCTGCTTGTGGGTAATGCCTAATGCTTGTAAATATTTTGCATTGAATGTTAAATTAGTGGTTCTCATCGCTTCCAACTGAATACTATCAATATCCATTATGTCCAATACCTCGCCTAGTGGATATAGTTTTAAATTATCCAGCAACTTCTTCATAGTAGGAGTTAAATACTGCTTTGGAGTTCTTTTGCGTAAAGTCATACTATTAATTATTTACAGTATTTACAGGCTTTTTCAACCTTGTAATTTTGTTAGAGTACAAAATTACAACTTCTGCCTGAATTTTACAAGTTCCAAAATAAAAAAGCAGCAAGCTATTACACTTACTGCCTTTCATCAAATACAAAGAATGGAAACCTTGTAATTTACTATACTTTCTCGCCTCTTTCTTCTCTACAATCTAGGCAATCGCAAAGCTCTCTCTCCTCGTTCTTGAATTGTTTAGCTAATTCTTTAAACATTTTCATATCTGGTTTCTTTAAAATAAACAAAGCCAAATCTAATGCAGTTCTTGCTCCTACAAATTGTGCAAATTCTTTTTTCTCTTTTGCTGTCTTTCTACTTACTTCAAGTAAAGTCTTATCAAGTAATTTGATATGAAGTTTAATTACTGCCTCTGCTTTCTTAATTTGTTTTTTTTTGTCTTTCATTTTTATTTAGTGTTTAATTAGTTTCAATGCTCTTCTTAATCCTACAAGCTCTGCTCGGTATGTTTTACAACTGTCAAAGTCTCTGTCTTTATTAGCTTCGTCCAAATCTGTTTGAACTCCTGCTATTTCTTTTTCTATGGCTATTTCTAATTGAGTGTTATTCCAATAAGCTCCAGCTTTAAAATAAGTTTTCTTTACTACTGGTAGTTTAGACTGTAAGGCTGTTAGAGAGTAATCATCTGCTGCCTTATCTAATTTATTTGCATCCATTACACATTACTTGTTAGGTTTTTAATGCTGTAATCTTTTAGCTGTGTTCCTGTGAGGATTATGCTTTCTGCTTTTGCTCCTATCAATTCTGCACTTCCATTTAGTTGTATGCTGTACTGCATATCTGGGTACTTGGCAAATTTTAGTCTAGTGATTTCATCATAGGCTGTACTGTTCTTGTCTATGAATATATCCGCTAGTACATTTTGACCTAGCTTTGATACTACTGCATAACCTACAATAGTTCCTGCTTGATCCTTAACTGGTATTCTTTTGCCTAGATTATCAATTCTTGCTTCTGAATTTCTTGATAGTAATACTTGGGCAAATTCTGTATGAGTTTCCATTTGTACTCCTCCGAACATTTGATAGATGTTTGTTTCAGATACTAACTGCACTCCAGAGTGGTTGGGTTCTGTTTCGTGTGGGTCTTCCTTGAACATAAACCATTGGGGTTGTTTATCGTCTGGGTCTGTAAAGCCAGACTTTACTAGGTGGACTACTTCTTGTTCTTCGTCCTTTGTAGTAATGGTAGCATATCTTTCTGTATGCCTGTTTAAATAATACTTGTTCATAGTTTGGAATTTATAAATTAATAATCTTCGTGATGTTTCTGGAACTCGGCATAGGCTTGGTTGTTGAGTTCAAAATTATCTACATTCTCGATGCACCAAGCTATGTATTCTGCATCCTGTTCTATGACTTCTCTTATAGAGTCTCCCCTATGCTTCCCGAATGTAAATCTGTCTGATAGTCCTACTGGGTAATTCATAGCTTCCAAGTGTATTTAGATTTTACTTGTACTTTTGGTTCTCCAACTAAAAAGCCTTTGCTTTTGATTTCATAGACTACTATTAGACTTGCTCCAAATAGCATTCTAATCCTTTGCCAAAATGTAGGTTTAAAAGTAGTATCATTGAAATAGCTTACTTCTTCCTTAAATTCTTTTAGGTCTGGATAACTGTCATCGAACTCGAAGTAATCCTTTACTGCAAAAATGTTGAAAGGTTGTACAGCATTTCCAAAAGTTAAACCACGATACCATAATTTTTTATGAGCTACAATGTTTGCTACTTCTGCTTCTGATAATTCAAAACAAGCTATTATTCCTATGTGTTGAGGTTCTGGTCCTACTTGACCTCCGAAGACTGGTAGTGTATTATACTCGTCTTGGTTTTCTGCCAAATTGTGATTTGACTGTTTAAATTTTACTGCTTCCATTTATATATTTGACTAAAGTTACTTTACTTCTTGTCCAACCTGTCAGTTATTACTATAAGCAATACTGCAAGAAACCACCAAAAAGGACTGTTGTGTAATACGAAAACTACCCAAGTAAAAATACAAATAATGCTCAATACTAATAGTAGTCTGTAAACCCAAAAACTATCAAAATTTTTCATATCTAACTGTTTGACTGTTAATTAATTAGGTGTTTATTTTATAGTGTAAAAATACGAATAAATTTTGGTTTGACAATAAATTATTTTATATATTTTTCTAAATTATCAAATCCGTGATTAAATATGTAATCCAGTATTGAAGCATTAGCTACAAAAGGTGTAGAGTGGTGCTCCTGCTCATAGTGTTTAGCTGTCCAATTACTATACTCGACCTTGAACAAACTTTCATCTAAATAAGATTTTGCACCTATTCCAGAGTAGTAAGAGTAATCCATACCTAAAGCAACCTCATCAAATATTGATTTCAACCTTTCTGATTTTTTTAGAGTTTTATCATAATCTACTGTACTACTTCTTACAAGTTTGTCTGTGCTTAATTGTGGAATGTCAGACATCTGACCAATCTTAATCAAAATATCAATATTATTATGATCCAACTTTCCTCCAACAGTTACTGCAAATTTTGAAGCGTACTGGTAGTAGTTATACAAACGTCCGTAGTATTCTAACATCTTACGTTGTACTTGGTGCATCCATTCTCCAGATTGTATAACTACTTCGTTTATAGGTAGTTTGTCTTGTTCTAAAGGTAACGTAAACCATTGCCTGTTTCCTTGATTATCTACTAATTGTGTCCTGTGAGTATAGGCATCAGAGCTTCCAGTAGTTATTTGAACATCATCTAAAAGTATGAATAAATCAGATGTGTACCATTTATGAAAAAAGCCTAAATAAGGCAAAAAGTTTGGTTGGTGTGCTGCTATTCTAATCATAACTACCTCGTATTATTGTGAATGCTTCTGCGTGCATCATATTAGATTGTAAACCAAAGAACCTTGCCCAAGTAGAAATTGCATCATCTCCTCTGTTGTGCATCATTTCTGAATACTCTGTAACATACAATTTCATAGCATCCATTTTAGTTTGCAAAGTGTCTGAAATATCCACATAATAATTTGGAGCAAACTTCCATTTAGGACTTATATCTGATGAACTTATTACAGGAAAAGTTAGTAAATTTTTAACTGTTGAACCTTTCTTGAACCTACTAGCCACCATTACTGCCTCGTGAGTAATTCTATGGTCTTTGTGCAAATCGTAGGCATCGTGGGTCAATATAGTATCTGGCTGCAATCTTTTAACATAATCTGATACTGTATTGTTTACCCTATTTTGTGGGTATCTTTCAAACTCTGCTGTTCTGTAATTTTCAGCATAACAATTAGCTACACCCAGTAACTGACAAACATCTGTCATTTGTTTGGCTAATTCTAACTTGTCAAAATTTGGTCTTATGTTACAACCATCGTTTAAGTATAAGATATTTACTTCTTTACCCTCATTTGTTAGTTTCTTTATAAAACCAGCACACCCAAGAACTTCATCGTCTGGGTGTGAAATGATTACTAATATTTTATTAAATTTCATTAATATTTGCTTTCTATATTATTAGCTTTCATATAGTCTAATCTTGCTCGATAAGCTGACTCTTGAGTATCAAAGTAGCCTAACCACTTATATACACCTTTGTAGCGTATTTGAGCTTCATATTTTATATATTTTTTATGCTTTGACGAAATTGTAACTCCTACAAATTTATTTAGTTGTAATGCTGCGTGAACACGATTTTCGTAGGGGCTTATATACTCTAAATTAATTAGCATATTGTCAAATCTGTCGCTATTTATGTGATTAACAACAACAATATTTGGATAATTTTTTTTGGATAGAAAAGTATCTGCAACTAAATTGTGAACTCTAAAAGTTTTATGTATGCCTAATTTACATAAATGTACAGTATAATACCTATTTTTAGAGTTTGCAGGTTTTAATAATTCTCCTTTTCTAAATAATTGTCCACCTCTCCAATGAGCAACATACCTATCAAGGCTTTTTACTCTACCTAAATTACTTACTTGATATAAGTTTTCATAGCTTGCAATATCTTTCCAAATTTCTTCTTCCATTATTCATCTTCTAAATTATTAAATAATTCTCCAGTTCTAGCTTCCGATCTTTTAGATGATTTTAGTTTTTCTTTTTCTTCCTCTATTTTATACTTATGCCAAACTCGATCCCTAACATCAAATTCTTCTTTTATTAACCAATCTGGGCAGTCTTCAATTTTACCTCCTTCTTCATAGAAGTGGTCTAAACCTCTGCCGAGTTTTTTTCCTGCAAATGTGTGCATATCTGATACAAAATCTAACTCTGGAGCGTTTAAGTCTGGAACTTCTACTGTTTCTCGAATAAACATATACTCGGCAAGTAAATTATCAATAAGCCTCGATTTTGGACTTCTAATAACTAATAATAGAGCGTGAAAAAATGGTAACTTCTCTGGACCATGTTTATTTTTTTTCTTCTTGAAATCTAAATAAGTTTGATACAAGGATTGTATTTGAGCTGGTAAACTTGGATTTGCTATTCCTATGTCCTCACTAACTATTACTCGTAATCTAAACCAAGCGTATTCCTCATAGCCAGACAAATATAGTTCTGTTCCAAACCACAGAGCCTCGTGTTCCATTCCTCTTCTAATAGTCTTTTGAAATGCTGAACTTACAACATAAAAGTTGAGTCCGCTTTGTAACTCCATCTCGTACTGTGCCATATCATTTTTGTTTTTATTAATTTGATAGTGTAAAGATACGAATAATTTTGTTTTAAAACAAAATTTTATTTCTCGAAAGTTGCTATAAAATTGTAAGGAATGCTGTTATCAATAGTCAATCTAATTTTGTTATCATCGGCAAGTTTCATTAAAGAATTTACATCTGTATAAAACAGATGCTCGTCTTCAAAATCATTTAGCTTTCTGAAACCT
The DNA here is from genome assembly GCA_043744095.1 of Flavobacterium sp. Taxonomy (GTDB): domain Bacteria; phylum Bacteroidota; class Bacteroidia; order Flavobacteriales; family Flavobacteriaceae; genus Flavobacterium. Next base: position 58,502 of record JAYTVI010000100.1, on the reverse strand, counting down.
ACAACTATAATATTTTTTATGTTTCTGTTTAACATTTCTTGGAGTTGGTCTAAAAAGAATTTTTGATATTCTTCATTTGTAAGGGAACATCTCATACTGTAAGTACCAATACATACAACAGCATCAGTATCGTTTACTAATGGGTCTAATTCTGTTCCAGATACTACATCAAAGTTTATATTAGAACCTGCGTACAAATGGTTTGCTTTAGCTATAAATTCTGGGAACATATCAAAACCTGTGTACTTGATTAACTCTGTTGGAATGTGCTGACTTAAATGCCCAACACCGCAACCATAATCTATAAACTTATTTACCCCTAACTGTACTAATTTGTAACCTACTGCCTCGTACCTTTGTCTAGCTTTTTCATCATCTGCCCAGCCACTATCTGTACAATCTTGGTTATCTACTACTTTTCCGTAAAAATCAAAATGCTCTTGCTTTTTCATATTAATAAGGTATTCTTAAAATTCTCTCGAACTGGTTTTGTATTTGTTTTCTGTTTACTGTTCCTGTCTTTTTTTGGATTGCATCTCCAAAGTATTTTCTTAAAAGAATAAAATCTTTTCTTTCTGTATCCATAGAGCGAATATCTGCCGTACCTCCAGAACTTTTGAAAGTCCCCTCGTTACAGTAAACTGCAAATCTGGTATCAATGAAACATCTCCTATGATTATAAGCATTTATTGCTGAAATAAAATAATCACAAGCTGCTGTACACTCATCTGGAAGCTCCATTTTAAATCCTTTCAAAAATCCTACACAACCTCCAATTACCCAACCAGTTAATTTAAAAGGTTTGGTAGAGTCATAAGCTACTGGTTTTGCACAAGAGGCAAGACCGAACAAGAATACTCCAAGCTGTAAACTCATAACAGCACTAACTTGTATGATTTCATAAGCTGTTTGACTGTCTATTCTTCTTGGCTCTCTGAAAGTTGTATCTACATAATTCCTAACAAAGTAGTCAATATCATCATCAAGCATACAAACATTTTCAAACTGCTCATACACCCAGCGTATCTTCGCACTCAACCCTACTACTGTATCTGGGTGGCAAACATACTCGGCATTGGGATTGTGTACCTTGTAATCTTCAAGCTGACTTTCTGGAATACAAATTACACAATTATCAACAGCTTTCAGAGTTCTAACAGCTCCAGCTCTTTTGTGTGAAAGTATTACGCACTTAACTATTTCTTCCATCTACTGCTTTTTTAAACTGTTCAAATGTAATTACCTTACCTACCGAAATTCTTTCGGTTTTGTAGTCTTTTACTCTTTCGATATTCAACATAGTTTCCAAATTAGCTTTATCAATATCATTATCATAGATAATCATAATGTAACCGTGCTTTTCAGAAAATCTTGGAGTTATTGGATATATTGGGTCAAGTATTGGTTTATCAGTTTCATCTCCTAAATCTATTTTAGGTAGTTCGGAAACAATAAAACCAAAATCTATTAACTTGGCTGGATCAAAGTCTGCTAACTTGTCTGTATCAAACTTTCCTGTGTTTTTATTGTGTCTAATTAATAGCTCCTCTTCTTCATCTGGAGTCAAAGCTATTTCTGGTATCATACAAACTACTACACCTACACCACTCTCTTTTTCTATTGTAAGTCTTTGATGCCCTGCCAAACATAAGTATTCATATTCTGTCTCGTCTCCTTTGTACAAATTCAAAATAGGTTTGTCAATTAATCCAAATCTTTGCAAACTTTTCTGTAATTGCATTTTGCTTCTTGCATCTATTGTTCTTGGGTTTTTTGGGTGTGGTTTTATTTTTGAAACCTCTACTTCTACCTCGTGAAATCCGAAAGGATTTTGAGGATTAACAAATTTATACTCCATAAGTTCTATGATTTTTGAAAGTGTAAAAATAGTAAAATTTTGTTTAATAACAAAAAATTAAAAAGCTCCATTTCTGGAGCTTTAAGGAAACATATTAAAAACAATAAAATTAGGAAATACTTATTAAGTTATCTATACCGAATTTTCTAAATCCTTTACTTTCAAAATCATAATAATTTATAAAAGCTAAATTGTGGGTGTAACTACTACTTTTTTCTTTTATAAATGGTTTTAATGCTTCTTTTACAAAAGCTATACGATTTGTAAGCCAATCGTTGTCCTGCTCTAACTTTTTACTGTCTGTTATTACATTTTCAGTACCCTCTACAAGTATTAGAGTTTTTTCTACTAACTCATTAACCTTGTCTTTATCATAACTAGGTATTAAATTTGGGTTTGTTGTTCCAAAAGCTATTCTCGGAGTACCATCAATTTTTGCATAGGTAAATTTTACAACTCCTACTGCTAACTTTTCTTTTAATTCTTCTAACATACACTATAATTTTTAATGATTTTATTTCTAATATCTAAACTTACTTTAGCTTTTATTAATTCTTTTACCTTACATAGCTTTTTGAAGTTGGCTGCTTGAACCAGAGCATCTACAGCGCTTTGAGCATTATCTAATAAGTCTTCTTCACTATAAAATCCCCAACATCCTCCAGACTCATCTCCTGTGCTATCCTCAATCATATAACCTGTAATAGCTCCAGTAAGGTATTTGTTGTAAGTTTCTACTTCTCCGATTAAATAAGTTTCTACTTTTTGTTTTGTGGCTTTAGTAAAAATCTTACCTCCATACTCGGCTAATGCTAATTCTTTGGTACAATAAATGAAACCTACATTGCTGCTGTCCCATCTACAATTATAAGGGTACTGACTTCCAGCACTCATACTAATTCCAGAATGGTCATATAAACTTAAAGGTAAAACTACCATATTCTTGTTTATCCATCTCCAGACTGCTCCTACTCCTTTGTCATCAAGATAGCCATAAGTATCATAATGAACCATACTTATAGGAGAATAAGTTTCCATAACATACTCTGCAAAATTTTCTTTCCAATTATCTGCTTGTGAATTTTTGTACTGTTTGTCTCCTAAATTATAGCTTGAATGGTTGCATACCATTACTCCAATATTGCTCCATTCTCTAGGACTTTCTGGACTGTCATCTGCATAAATGTTTATCTTGAAACCTTTATAATCTTTGGAATTTAGTTTGTCCATAATTAAATCATTACTGGCATTATTAATCCTACTTCTTCAATACCATCTCTAGTAAAACAATAATCTTTTTTAGCTGGAGTTACTCGGATACCTCTTGAAGTACAATGAGCTTTGTCGTCTGGTGTAGCACTACTAAATTCAAGTCTTAAAGTTGGGTTGCTACCATCAGAGCTTTGTACAAAGCACTCTCCTATTTTAGCTAAAAATTCAAAGTTTAAACCTACTTGATTGTAGCTGTTATTTTTGCTGTAATCTTGTGGAATAACAGCACTCCAGTTTGGGTACTTAAAAGTAGCATCCACAAGTTCTTCTTGCCTAACTTTTAACTCTTCGTTGTAAACTTCTGCTTTAAATTGCATAAGTTCTCCGAGTTTGTTTATGTTTTGGAATACTTGCAAATCTTTTGAGGGTTCGTGCAACTGTGCTGAATAGAACTCGAACTCATCTGGTTCTCCAGTACCGATAGCACTTTTGTAAAAATTTACACCTCGTTCTGTTAGTCTTATAGACTTCCATTTAGAAGCAGCCATTTTAACTAACAAATCATAATGAAATGCTTTGCCCTCTGCAAGCTCTGCTTGTTCTTTACCAACCCAAGCAGCCAATGATGTAAATACCATAACATTCCCATCTGTTGCAATAACTTTACCATCTTGAACTATTGCATAATGCAATTGTGTTCTTAAAGTGTCTTTAGGGGAACATACTATTTTATAGAAATTCCCAAATACTTTTTTTGCCATAATTAATAATATTTTATTGTTATTTGATGCTGTAAAGATACGAATAATTTTGTTTTAAAACAAAATTTATTTTTAAAAAAAAATGCTGAATATTTTAGTATCCAGCATTTTTTTTATTCTATAACAAATAGCTTGTGTTTTGGTCGAGTAAAGGAAGTGTACTTGATCCTGTTCCGTTCTTTTATTTTTTTGTTTATGTCCATATCAGCCTCCAAAACAAAACAATTATCGTAAGTGCTCCCCTGTGATTTGTGAGCTGTAATAGCATAATTGTAATTTACATCAGCAAATACTTCCTGTATTCTAAAAAAGTCTTTCCATAAAGTTGCTGCTGCCCAACTACCAGACTTTTCAGCTTTGGCTAATTCTACAAGGTGGTCAAGTATAAGTTTGTAATCCTCCTCCGAACTTTCGTGAATTATTTTTATTTTTTTTGTGGTGTCTGTGTACAAACCTGTATCTCGTACTATGGTATCGTAATAAGTGAGTTCAGCTCCTTTGTAATCTTGTACAGCTATCGTGAAATCTACTACTTCAAACTCATCATTGTTATTGAATAGTATCGTATCTTCAAGAGTGCTAGCAATAGGTTTATTGGCTATTAGCTTTTCTCCTATACAAATTTTAGGTGCATTCAGACCATATATGTATTTTCTAACTTTAGTATTAAATGAACGTACTGTTTTGTTTTGGTAAGCTACAATTTTTGCAAAATCTGATCGGTTCTTAAAATTTTGACTTGTGAAATAAACTTCAATTAGTTTCCAAAATTCTTCAATCTTGTCTCCATCCATAAAGTAAACTCCATCTAAATTTTCTGGATTGAAGTCATCTTCTCTAATTGGTAAAACTACTTCTCTACCTAGAGCTGTTCTAACTTCTAAAGTAACTTTTATAATAGGATTGTCTTGTGATTGTCTTACAATATCAGTCAATACTAACCTACCAATTCCATACTGTTCTCTTTTTTCTGGAATAAATGGTAAACAATTTTCTTTACCTATTGGCGGTATTTGACAAGGGTCTCCAACAAATATAACTTTTAAGTTAAACATTTTTACATAGTCAAATATTCCAGTTATTTTTTCTGCACCTAACAAGAGCTCATCAGATAGCATAGAAACCTCATCTACTACTAAAATATCGTATTCTCCAATACTAGCGTGTTCTTTGTTTAGCTGTACAAAAATCTGCTGTCCTTTGGGTGTTATCTGCTCTCTTAAACCTAACAAGCTGTGAATAGTGCAATAGTGTAAATTTGCATCTTGGTACTGTCCAGCGTTCTTTAAAACTTTTACAGCTTTATTAGTTGGAGCAGTCATTGCTACTTTACCTTTTCTATTCTTTAATATCCATTCAACAACCATTGATATAAGAAAGGTTTTACCTGTTCCTGCATAACCCTCCAAAAGCATAAAACCAAAACCATCTTTGTTTACAAACTCTCTCAAACTGTTAAAGTGGTCTTTTTGCATACCTTTCAAAAGTTCGGTATCAACATCTTGTACAAATCTTTTAGGTTCTGCCTCTTTTAACTCTCCTGCTTCTGGCAAAATAAGTAATTCATCATAAGGATACTCCATTATTTATAGGTATTTACATAAGACAAAATACTATCAGCTAATCCAGAATATTCAACTACTGTTGTTGGGTCTTGGTAGTTTGAAGCTACCTGTTTTACACCATCTAGTAAGTGAATAAATTTGTCTGCATCTGACTTCATTAAAGAATTAACATCATCAAAATCTACATTTTCTCCTATAAATTCTATAAATGCTTCACATTTAGTTCGCTCGTCTGCATCTATCGTCTCGCTGGATACGTCTTTGCACATACCTACAAGCCTGTCAAGAACATCAACTACTTTAGGTATATCCAGTATTTCTGCAATAATTTCTAAACTGGTATTAAACAATTGCTCACAATAATCATTAGCCATTTTAAAAGCTAATCTTTCCATAACTTCGTCTGTTACTCCAGCAATTAAGAAACCTTTGCTTCTTAAATCTGCCCTATGTAAAGAAGTTATTTTAAAATAATCAATGTCTTCGTAAATTAATCCGATACATTCAAGAACTACCGATTGTGCTTCGGTGGGTAGATTTGGCATAATCTGTACGCTCTTTAGAAGTTCTGCCAACTTTAATTGTTTACTGTGTTCCATATTTTTAAATTATTTGATGCTGTAAAGATACGAAATAATTTTGTTTATAAACAAAATTTATATCATTTTATTTTCTTTCAAAAATTCAGTAATTCCTTTTTTACTTAAAATATCTGCTTGGGTGTTTTGTTGTCTAGGTATCCAATCTACTGACTTAACTACATTTTCTACTCCAAAGTATAGAGTTCTACATTTTCTGTAATAAGGTATAAAGTGATCTTGTCTTATTCTATACATCCCATTAAACTGGCTTACTATAATTTGACTATCTCCGTAAATTCTAATACTTAAATCTACATTAGAAAATTCTTCGCTACTTACTAAATCATTAGCTATTTCAAGACCCATTTGCAAAGCTCCCCATTCTGCTATGTTATTAGTTCCAGAAGTACCTATCATAGCATATCTGGACAAGTCTTCTCTATAATAATCATTTACAAATACTGCTGCTCCTATACCCATAAATTTGAATTTAGAATTATTGTCGCAAGCACCATCAAAGAAGATTTTTACTAATGTTTTCATAGTGGGGTAGGTAGGACTCGAACCTACAAGGGAAAGCTTTTTGGTTTATAAGACCTTACTTGCTATTTTACCACGCAGCATCGCCACGCTTGTTTACCAATTTCAACACTACCCCAGCACCTAATTTATTATCCAATATAGGTAAGGCAATTATTCGTAATCTGTCTGCTCCGAACATTTTAAAAGCATATCCATTTTAATTTCGTAAACTGGAGAATACGGATTTAGCACGTTTTTTCATAAAACCTACATAAAAAACTACTTTCAAATATAACCAGCCTTGTTACCAACCGCCATTCTAATTAACTTCCTGTATGGTAGGAATGATATAGTAACCATCGGTGCACCGAGTATGATTACTCCCTTTAATTTTGATTGATTGCTGTAAAGGGTAAGTCAGCAATTTCTTAATCAACTCGCAAAAAATAATCAGTTGCTGAATGGATATAAATTAAATGCGTTTTGGTTTTATGTGATTGATGCTCGAAATCATTTCTAAAATCAAGAGCCAAAGCATCATATAAATCTGGTAAATGTTTTTTGATAATCTTTCTAATTTTAGAGCCGTTAGCTTTGGTTGCACCTTGATACAATTTGTCCCAAACCTGTTCAGATATTGAAGCACAAGTACATTCTAAATAAATGCTGCCTCTCTCCGCTTTTTGATAAATTTCTGTTGCTTTACTCATCTGGAATTTGATGTTTTAATTATGGTATAAAGATACATTAATTTTGTTTATAAACAAAATTATTTATAAAAAAAAACTGGAAATTATTTTCCAGTTTGTAATAATTCTCTATGAGTGCCTCGCTTTGGGGAACTGTTTGGAGTATAAGCTAAAGTCTTATTAGTAAGAACAATTAACCTAACTCTTGGACCTATATCTAAATAATCAATCAAATCATTACCAATAGCGTAGTTTATAGCCTGTGAGCTTACACCCTCTGCATACTTCTTTCTAAAGGCAGTAATAGTAATTACTTTATCTTTATACTCCTCCTTAACAATGTTATTCAACATCTCTGCCATAATACTAACCTTTTAGTTTACTTATTAAAAATTTCGGTGTTACTCCGAATAACCATAAAATAAAAAATAAAACAAACAATGCAAACCATAAGTTACTTACTAACTTTTGCCAAAATGTTTGAGTTACAACTTCTTTACTGGAATTTTTAATGTCTTTTAAAACTTTACTGATGCTGTCATATTTTTGAGTGGTTTTTTCATACTCGCTTTTGTATGTATTGGTTAAGCTTTCTTTTTGAAAGATGACTTTTACTTCTCCTTTTTCTTTGATTATTTTGTATCTTACTTTGCCATTATCAAAACTACTACTGTACTTTAAACTGTCGCAAGGTATTTTTACTTCTGTATAAACAGGTTCGGTTACTCTAACTATTTTTTCAGTTCTTATGGTATCAGTTTTGTACTTGTTTACATAAACAATACTGTCTTTCTTTACTTGACTGTCTGTAATCTTTTTTGAGGTCTTACAACCTATTAAAATGCTACAAATAAGTACAAACAATAGACTTACTATTATTTTAGTGGTTAAATTTTTCATAGTATTAAAGGTTTGGGTGTACAAATACAGCAACTGAATATTGTCTAATTCTTTTCATAACTTGACCTCCGTTGCTTTGATTAGTTAGTGAGGTGTTTCCCTCTATGGTTTCAAAGTGGTTTACATCTATGGACCTTACAAATATTCCTGTGTGTTCATATCTACAATCGGCATTCCAGTCAAAAAATACAATATCTCCTGCTACTGGAGTCTTTGTAATACAACCAGCTTTTTTGAAGAAAGCTACTGCTGTTTGACAACCTGCAAAACCTTTAGAAAATCCAATACTAGGTAAAGCGTTTCCAGCCTGTGCATAACACCAGCTAACAAATATTCCACACCAAGCAACACCATTTAAACCAAACCATTTTCCATATTTTGTGTTGTTGCTATTTTTTGGAGCTTCAAATACTCCTATTTCTGCTGTTGCTATTTCTACTATTTTACTCATCGTTTTTTTTTGCTAAATTAAAGATTTTTAATCAATTCAACAAATTTTACGTTAGATAAAATTTCTTGGCTGTTATAACCATACAAACTACCTCCAGAACATACTTCAACCACTCCAGAAAGTGTAAAAGTAAAAAATACAACATAAGTACCTGCGGGCATCCCATCTTTTCTTAAAATCATCAAAGGTAACTTGTCTGCTCTTTGTGCATCTTCTTTTACTTGCTCGAATATGGAGTATATTCGACTGTTGCCTCTCAAATACTTTGTAAAAGTAATCCGTTTCAAATGTTTGGTTTCAACAACAAAAGGAAACTTGAAATCTTGATCCTCACAAACTACATCTCCACAAACATTTGCTGTATTCTTCCAGCGAAGACCTCCAGAACGAGGAACTCTTGTAAAGGGTACTCCAGTCCATTCAGACAACCATTTAGCTGCTGTACGTTCATTTTTATCCCCTTTCTTTTTGGAGTTAATAGGATTTTCTTGGACTTCGTACCCAAATACATCAGTTTCTATTGTTCTAATCTTTCTTCTCATTTTTGAAGCCTATGGCGTTGTCATTTTTAGGGTTTTGTAATTCTACAATTCTTAAAGTAAGTTTATCTACTAATTTTTGACTCTCTTCTCGGAGTCTCATCAAAAATTCTATTTCTTCCTTTGCTCCCATTATGCTGAAATATAAGAATTTTTACTTTCATCTAAATCAAGCCAGATACTTCTACAATTTAAACTGTCTATAATATCCGAATGAGTAATTAAATAAACCGATTTCTCCTCTGCTTTTTGTCTAATTAAATCAAAAGCTGCCTCTATACCCTCGTTGTCTAACCCCTCGAAAATTTCATCCATTACAAGAATATTGATATTTGCTTTATGACTAATTAAATCGTGCATAGCAAATGCCAAACATACATCTACTCTTTGTTTCTGACCTCCAGAAAAATCTTCATAATCTTTTATCTGGTCTCCACGATATACAAGAGTTTGAAATGGTTTACTAGCTTTGGTCATATCTATTGAAAACTCAACTCTAAAACCTAATCTACCTGCATACTTTTGAGCGTAAGTGTTTAGTTGGTTTAACATTGCATTAAATACAAATGCTTTTAAGCCTCCAGAGCCAAATCCTTTCTTAATCCACCATTGTACTTTATCTAATTTTGACTGTAAAGTTTGAAGTCTTACATCTCCAGTAGCTATAAGCTCCTGCTTTTCTTTTACTAATAGTTCATTTTTTTCAATATCCACTTTTGGTGGTTTTGCATCTTTTTCTTTCTGGAGTTTTGCAGCCAAATTTTCAAAACGTTTCTCTGTTGCTATTCTATCCTTGTCCAGAGCATCTAATTCTCCTTTGATTTCATAGTAACGTCCATTTTGTTCCTTAAAATTTTTTAGAGCTTGTAAAGCTGTTGTTTTAGCTTCCTCTGCTGGTGGTCTTTGTTCTTCAAGCTCCTTAAAATCTTTTTCTTCTTTTTTAAGGTTTTTATCCAAAACTTTTCTGGCTTCCTGCTCCTTTAAAATTTTGTCTTTTATAGATTTTTTTACATCTGCTACTTCTGACTTGTTAAGAGGTCCTTTACAATAAGGGCAATTTTCTTCAACATCTTCAAGTTCTTTCTGATATTTGGCTTCTTTGTTTTTAGAATTTTCAATTTCAGTTGTTCCGCTTGAAACTCGACCTTTTGAGGCTCTAATATTGTTGTTCAAAGTATCTAAAGCATCATTAGCTGTTGTTACAGATAACTCAAATTCTGGTAGTTTTGACAAATCATATTTCTTTAAATCTGCCTCTAATTTGACTACTTTTTTAGGTATTTCAAGAAGCTCTTTTTTGGTGGCATCTACATCATCTTGAACTTCTTTAACTCTAACTTTTTTGTCTGTGTCAAAATTCTTTAAGATAGTTCTTTGCTCATCCAAATACTCCGAAGTTCTTTCTATAACATTTTCAGCATCATTAAGGTCTTTAACTAATAAAGTTATTGTAGTGTTTAAATCCTGCTCTTCTTGTTTTGCTCTGTCTTTTGCAGTTTCTACAAAGTCCAAACTAAACAACTCTTCAAACAATTTTCTTTTATCTGCGTTTGGAGCTTCGACTAAAGATTTTACACGCTGTCCGAACAATATGGAATTTAAGAAAGTCTTTTCATCCATACCTAGCTGCTCTATAATCATAAGCTGCATATCTGCTTTATGCAAACCATCTCCAAGTAAATGATTTTGTTCAAACTTCGGATTATCAACAGACTTTTTAAATATCATTAATTTGTCGCCCCCTTTTAAACCTGCCGTAGTTCCTTTGAAACCTAAATGCCTTGCAATTCTATAATCGAAAATGCCATCTGTACGTTCCAAAACTACTCGAACACCTCTGAAACTATCTGGACGATTTTCTTCCCAAGTTTCAACAGATTTTTTCATATTACCTGCAAATTCTGCCCAAAGTATTGCATTGAAAATTGTGGACTTTCCAGAACCATTTAAACCTTTAATTAAATTAATTCCAACACGATCCAAATTAAAAGATACAGGATTTCCGAATGATTGAAAACCCTCTATAATTATTTTGGTATAAACTACTAATCTCTTGCTCATATTGTGAAATGGTTTAATAATTCTTGCTCATCAATACTACCTTTTAGATATTTGATAAAATTGTAAACTGCATCTTGCTTTGATACATCAATATCATTCCCACTATCTTTTAGCTGTTCGTAAACATTTTCAAGCTGTTCTACACTAAATTTTTTAGGTTTTGATAGGTGTTTATTACTTACTTTTTTGCCTCCAGTTTTTTCTAGTGCTTCATCTAGCTCTGCATCAACTTGTACTCCAGACTTTCTTTTTAATTCTTCAATTACTAAAGAAGCTGAAACCTTGTTTTCTACAATTTTCTTTTTAGTGGCTGTACTTGCTCCACACAATAACATACAGTTGCTAATGTGAGTAGCTGTTTTACCTACTTTCTTGGCTATGTTTGCCTGTGTCCAACCAAAGTTTACCAACCTTTCGTAAACTAAAGCCTCTTCCAGAAGTGTCAAAGGTTTACCGCCATTGTACACTATCATTCCAATAGCTCTGCTTTCATCGTTTACACTTCTACCCTCTGGAATAACAGGAACTAATAAATCTTTAGCTCCCATCTTTACAGCTAGGTCTATTGCTTTACTTCTCCTGTGTCCATCAGTAACTATGTAAAAATCCGAACCTTTTTCTTTGTGTACTCTTAATGGTACTTTTACACCATTTTCAAGTATTGACTTTGCTAGACCCTCTATATCTCCATAGTCATAACGAACATTGAAACCATCTTCAATTTTTAATCTACTTGGTTCAATGTGTAATAAATCTGTACGCTTTTCCATTGTTTACTTTTGTTATTGATTAAACTAAACTGTCGAACATAGGACTGTATGCATCTATAACAGTTTCTTTAATTTCTACAACATTTACAACCTCTGCCGAATATTCTTCAAGAATAAAAGCTCTGGTCTGTTTGATTACAGACTCTATATCGTAATCTCTAGCAATTACAGTACAGGTTTGTTTTTTCATAGGATCTCCAGAATAAGAATATAAGGCTTTTACCTTAAATACTTTTGCCTGTACATCATCTAAATCTGGAACATCAGCACTTTCTAAAAAGTCTTTTGCTGAGTGAAAACCCTCGATAGCAATTTTATCTACCGAAAATTTACTAAACTTCTCTTTTTGGAGTTTGTCCTCAAAATACTTATTTGCTCTAGCTTCTGCATCAGTATAACTGATAGCTGAAATAAGTAAATTTAGACTTCTCATTTTTGGCTTTTCATCCTTTTCTAAAGGACAAAGCACTTCACATTTTACCAAATAATTGTCTTTCATTACATTTTATAATTAAGTTAAAAAATTAAGTCCTACTTTCAATAACTCTTCATCTTTACCATCTACTTCTTTCCAGTAATTTTTAAGAAGTTCAGCATCTTTTAATGAAGTATTGAAATTTTCTACTTGTGCAACTTCTGCAAGCTGTACAGCATCTATTCTCGGTTTTGTAGATATAAAATCCCCAGAAACTAAATCTTGCTCTGTAACTTCATCTTCAAACCTTTCTACAAATTCTGGGTAGTCTGCCAAATATCTAAATACATAACCTTTCTCTGGTTTTAGTAAATTCATAACTAAAAAACCTTTCTTTTGTCCTGCATCTCCTAAATCCCTGTGTATAGGACTTCCTACTAATGTAAAGTTACTTGCCAAATTTTGTCTAGCGTGGATATGACCACAAAAAACGTGGCTATAACCTGCGAACCTATCATCTACTGGATTACAGTCATAAGGTATCATAGCATTTCCAAGACCTTTTGGAGTTTGATGTATCATTAAATACTTAAACTCTGCATCTGGCATCTCATTTACTATAAGATGTGCTTCCGATAACTTAATATCAAAATGTTCTGGATACTCATAGTAAGGAATGCCGTGTAAATATACACCATCAAGTATTTCTACTGTCTGATCGTCTATTAATCTAAAAGTATGTGGAACTATCGAATGTATATGTTTTAAAGCTGATACTGCCTCTTTACCGATTAAGTTTTTTGTACTGTGGTCGTGGTTCCCAGAAATTGCATAAATAACAATGTCTGGGTACAACTCCGAAAACTTAACAAAAGCATCAACTGTTTCATTGACTACCTCTGTCAGTAATGCTTTTTGCGTATCATAAAGGTCTCCAGAAAAGAGAATTATTTTTATATCGTACTGTTTACAAAATTCTCCAATGTCAAACAAAACTTTAATACAATTCTTTAACCTGTTTCCATCTGTGTTAAACTGACGATAGTCGTGTATATGAATATCACTGAACACAACTGCTTTGCTCATAATTATTTATTTTTTAAATTTTTCCAGTATAGTTTTCTGGCTTCACTCATTTTTAATTTTGTTTCTTTACTGTGTACTGTACCTGTCATTCTGCCTTTACTAGATTTAGATATTTTATCTTTACTTTCTTGACTTAATTTTGTACCTAATTTTCCAGAGGGTCTGTTTTTAGATGCTAAACCTACTTTTAATTTAGTAGCTTCTGATAAGGTAGTTCCTATTTTATTTAAAGACATTTTTTGTTTGGTTTCTTCTGAATGTAATCTACCAGTAGAAGATAATCTTAAGTTTTCAATATGACTTTTAGATAATTTTTTACCTTTAGCAGCTAAAGACATTTTCTTTTTTGTATCATCAGAGACTACATTATTCTTTCCTCCTAATTCTATATTGTACCCTAATAATATAGCGTTTAGTTCTTGTATGTAAAATATCTCTTTGTTGTTTAAATCTTCAATATTATCACAATAGCAAAGAACTTCTACAATAAAATTTGAAGCTCCATATTTATTTATAGCTTTTTTTATTAGTGTTCCAGAACCTCTGTAACTCAATTTTAAAGCTCCTGTTTTTTGCCCTACATATATTTTTCCATTAATTATATTAGTAGTTTTATATATGTAACCAAAATTACTTATCTGTAACATAATCACTTAAAAAATTATTTTCTCTTGGGTCTGGTATATCACAACCTTTTTCGCTCCAATATGCCTGTAAACGTTCTTTCATATCATTGAACTCTTGAACGTTTAACTGTGAAGTAGATTTGCCCTTTACTACAAGAACTTCTTTACCATCAATATCTTCCTGTACAATTTTATAATCTAAAATGTACTGTAAGTTGTGTGCGTGTATAGCTTCTTTGGATACTGTAACACCATCTGTTTCTTTATACCATCTTGATATACAGATATATGCAACCCCCCAAAGCCATCTGTTCTGTGCTGCACTTCTTTGATATTTTAGAGGTTTAAAACCTACTTCTAATTTCTCTCCGAATAGGTGCTTTAGAACCCTTTTTAGAGCTTTGCCAAAAGGGAGAGATATGACAAGACCGTATTCTGGTGTATCAATCAACTCCCCTATTTCGACAAATTCTTTTTTATGAATTTCTGAATTACTCATTTTTAGTCAATATCATCCATATCTCCAGCAGCATCGTCTATGATACTTCTTTTAGGTTTTGTAGTTGATGTAACAGGAGCTGGTCTTCTTGCTGGTTTTGGAGCTTCCTCTGATGGGGGCGTACTTCTTTTGTGAGTTGCAGCCTGTGAAACAGGTCTAGGTTTTGGAGCTTCATTTTCTTCGATCTCTTCTTCCTCCTCTGTTAAAATGTCTTCTCCATACAAGTAGTTTCTAATTACAGAAGACAAGTAAGCATCTGACTTTGTAGCTTTTTTAGCCATAGTCAAAATATCTGGTACTTTGTCGTCTTTGTAATATTCTTCGTCCATTTCCATTTGCTGTGTCCAGCCGATAGCTCTGTACTTGGTATCTAAACCTTTACCAACTTTACCAATGATAATATTATATCCTTTAGTTCTGTCCATAATTCCGTGCTCTGTACCATTCTGATAAGGTCTAGCAGTTACAACTTCATTAATAGCCATCATTAAAGTTGGTTTAGCTACCAATACTTTAACATCGTCCACTTTACAAGATACTAAATTGTCATCATCGTCATATTTTGTATCCAAAGTTAAGATAGGTAAAACATAACGATTTTCTTTTTTGATTAATGGAGCACCATCTTTTTTCTTGTCCAATAAAGCCAACAAAGTTTTGTCTTTTGTGTCTTTAGCTGCTTTAATTTCAGCGTCTATAACATCATCCGACTCATTTACTAAATGGAATTTACCATTTACCCACCAACCTGTTTGCTCCAAAAAATACACCCCATTCATATTGGGTTTTGGTGGCAATAATCTAATATCCAAATCCTCTGGAATTTTATTAGAAAAAAGAAAAATGCTGTCTCCAGCTCCTGCTTTCTTGCTAATACCTTTCTGCATTTCACGCAGCTTTTTTAAGTCTAATCCTCCTGCCATAATTGTTTAAATTTAAACGTTAATATTAATTATTATTTGATGCTGTAAAGATACGAAATAATTTTGTTTATAAACAAAATTTAATTTAAAAAGTTTTTAAATCTTTCCAACTTTCTTTTGAAATTTCCGCATCTGCTTTCATTTTAACTTTTTTCAATTCTTTTCCAAAGTATTGTTTTGTTGGCAAATTCTCCATAGTTTGTTGTATTTGTGAAATACCGAGTTCTAAAATATCGTCTGGAATGTAAAATAAAATACTATCGTGTACAGTATTAACAAAATCTATTCTTCTATCAAGTCTGTTATGCAATAAAGCAATAGCGAAAATAGTAAACTCTCCAGAAGTACCTTGTACAGGACTGTTTACTGAAACTCGCTCGTCCATACCACGTTTGAAACTTTCTTGACTGTTTATATCTGGGGTTCTTCGTCTTCTACCAAACAAAGTTCTAACCCATCCATACTTACGAGCTTTCTCGATGTAAATTTCGTGATAATCTAAAATTTTTGGATACAATGTAAAAAAGTCATTTTTTATCTTGGCTGCTTCTTGTAAAGTAAGAACAACACCATACGAGTTTTTAGCAAATTCTTGAAATCCTGCATCAGAAATTAAGTAGATAAGACCAAAATTTGCTGCTTTAGCTTTAGTTCTACCAGACTTCTGTACTTTAGGGTCTAAATCATAAAAATTTTCAAATGGTACATCTAACATTTTTGAAGCTGTCATTGCGTGAACATCTCCATCATCTTCATAAACTTTTAACATAGTCTCCTCGTTTGCAAAACTAGCTATAATGCGAAGCTCTGCCTGTGAGTAGTCCAACTGTACCAAAGTCATTCCTGTTGGTGGTGTAAATGCTTTCTTAACCATTCCGACTACATTTATAGCCTCCTCGTCTTTTAGTTTTGCAACATTGGGTACATTCTGTAAGTTTGGATTTCTGGAGCTTAATCTTCCAGATACTGTACCAGAAAGTAACAAACTTGTGTGTACTCGATCATTCTTGTCTAATCTTCTATGAATACCATTTAAGTAGGTGTTAAGCATTAACTTCAAGGTTCTATACAAAAGCAAACCATCTATAAAACCTGTGTCATCATCTAAATCGTTGATTATATCTTTTCCTGTGCCTCCTGTGTCTGTATCAAATTGAAAACCATACGAACTATCATACAGCAATTCTTCTAACTGTTTTGGACTGGCAAAATTAAAACCTTTGTAAGCTGAAACTTTACCTGTTTTTAAGTCTTGGATTTTTTGTTTTAACTTGTGCTCTGTTGCTGTAATATTTTCGTGGGTGTCAATCCACTTATCTAGTTTGTCTTCTGCTTCCTCCAGAGCCGTATCATTCAAATCTTTTTCAATCTGGGTTGTAAATCTTTTTACAATTTTATGGTCAAGTAACTTTAGCTCTTGATTTTTGACAATCTGCTCTACTTCTTTTATAGCTTTTCTGATAAAATCTCTGTCAATGTGCATTCCTTTACTCTCTGCTTCCCAAAGAGGTCTAAAAGCAGCCATTGTAAGGTTTCTATAAATTACATAACTAGAACCATCTTGAATTAACCAGTCTTCTAACTGGGTACTTAAACGTAGGGTTAAATCTGTGTCTGTTCCGTTGTATTGAGCTAACTTTTTAATCGGCACATTAGTCCAACCAAACCCTGCTAACTCATCTTCATAACCTGCATAATCCACAAACAGATAATTTACCCATTCTTTCAAACCCTTTCTTCTAGTCTCATCTACTAAATGCCCCATAAGCATAGTATCATCAATCCTGCCTCGAAGTTTTGTAATTCCATAAATTCTACAAATATGATAATCATAGTTGAGGTTATGGGCAATCTTTCTAACATTTGGATTTTCAAAAATTTCGGTTTTTAGAAGTTTCATAATTTCATAAACTTCTACTTTTGAGTAGGGACTATTTTGATGTTCCAAAGGTATAACCCAAGCACTACCTACTTGAAAACTCAAACTTAACATAGTAGCGTGATGACCCTCTTTGAAAGTTACCATATCCTTATCAATCTCTGGGGTCTCAAAGTCAAAAGAAGCTACACCTACTTGTTTACAGTAGCTTATAGCTTCTTTTACTAAACTCATACTATCACAATAAATTACTTGGGTCTGGCTAACACTTTCAATTATATCATTAGCTACTTGATACCCTTTTAAAATATCACTTGCCCATAATTGCAAATACTCATCTGCATTGGCTATGTAATAAGGCGAGTAAGTGGAAACTACGGAGGTTTTAAAATCCCCTAAATCTAAAGAAAATACTTGACCTCTGTACTTGCTTACTTTGGTTCTATCCGTTACAGCTTGCATTGCTGTATCTCCAAAAGTAATTATACATTTAGGTTGTACTGCTCTAATTTCTGCCTGTAAATATTTATTACAAACTTCAATCTCTTTTTTAGTAGCTTTCTTTTTATCGGTAATGGAACACTTCAAAGCATAGGTTTTATAAACTTCCGATTTGTCTATTCCAATAACATCATACAATACATTTTCTAGCAACTGCATATTACCCATAACTGTATTATTTTTATCATCAAAAGTGGAAGGAGCATCAAATACTAACATCAATTTAGCCTCCTTTGATCCAACTCCTCCAATACAAATAGTTTTGCAGGTTTTATGCAATCTGCAATATGTACAATTTTCGTCCCTTAATCCACCCATACTATACCTCCTCTGGTTCTAATGTTATCTTCGTTTCTAATCCAGTCTGTCAATCTTGTTTTTACAGCAACTACATCCGAACAGTTTGAAAGTCTCATACCCTCTTCAATTAAATCGGAGGTTGTAGTTACTCCAGACTGTATAAAATCTAACAATTTTTCAGTAGTCATATTGTCAAAATCTGCTTCATCTAAAAATTTAGAACCTAAATCTTGCTCTATCTGTTTGGCTTTTGAATCTACAACATCTTTGTAAATTAAACCACAAATATCCCTATCAGCACATTGGGGACATTCTTTACTGCTCATATCCCATTCTTTTCCAAAGCAATCAGTATCTGCCATAATAAAATTTTCTTTGTTTACTGGTTTTGTAAAATCTACCTCGTAGGTAGGTACTAATTTTAAGTCTCTCATTTGAAATTTATTAGATTGTAAAGATACGTTAATTTTGTTTTGATACAAAATTATTTTACTGGTTTACCTCTTTTTTGTTCAAAAGTGTAAACCACTTCAAATTCCTCATCTTTATATACTTTTATTCTTTTTCTGCTGTGTTCACTAACAAACTTACCCTCATCATAGAAATCATAAACTACTACTTCATCATTTACTCCATCGTGGCGAAGTCCTCTACCTGTAACTTGCTTTACTGTGGTTTTAGACTTTCCTGCTTGTGCCATAACAAGTACATTAATATTTGGAATGTTTGCACCACGCTTTAAAATCATACTAGCTAATAATACAGAAATTTTGTTTTTAGCAAACTGCTCTATTGTAAAATCTCGATTACAAGAAAAGTCTTTGTGAGTTCCGTGTACTATTCCAATATCGCTATGACAAAGTTGTTTCAAATGTTCAAACATAAAATAGCCGTGCTCTATATTTTGAAACGTAATTAAAATTTGTTTATCAGAATGCTTATTGACTACTCCAGCTATTAATTTAACCCTGTTTAAAGAGTTGAAAATATACTCGTCCATTTCAGTCGAATAAGACATAAATGGTTTATTCGGTGTTTCATTTAAAAGTATGTTAATAGTTGGTTTCTGACTTACTTCCATATCAATAAGCTGTTTATTGGTTACTTTACCTAATACTTTACCAGACAAACCAACAGCAACCATAGAATTAACTGCTCCTGCATCTAAAGGAGTTCCAGAAACGAAAATACGCATACCTGCTCCAATATATGAAAGAACTTTGCTGTAATCTTTAGCTCCAGCTTCATCACTTTCATCAACTATTAAAACTTGTACTTCGTTTAACCATTTTCTAACATTTACACTTTCTTTCGCTCGGTTGAGTAAAGTCTTAACCATACAAACAGTAACTCTACTTGGTTCATATTTACCAGAACTTACTTGTCCAAGTCTCTCTCCATCTAGCACATCAGTAAAAAATTCTACCGCCTGTTTATAAATTACTGTACTAGATACCGTAAAAATTATTTTAGCATCTTTTGGTACATTTTTCATAATTAAAGCTGACATAGAATTTTTACCTGCATTGGTGGCACAATCAAATATACCTCTAGGAAAATACAACAACTGATCCCCTACTTGTATGTAGTTGTCAATCTTTTTTACCATATTATTTTGATAATCTCTACCGAACCAATCTTCTCCGTTTATGTTTCCTACATAATGGTCATATTCTGGTATTATTTTTATCAAATTTTCTCGTTCATCTTCAATTTCAATACTTACTCCCAAGTCTTTTAAGAAAACTGCAACCATAGGTAAAAAACCTGTTGCAAATTCTCCTTTGCCTGTTATAAATCTTCTCCAACCATCCCATTGACGTTTTCGATACAATGGCGAATGTTGGTAGCCTTTAGGTCTTACTTTTAAGTAGTCTTTTAATTCTGCCATTACATCAATATCCAGAAGATTATCTGAACCTCCTGCAACAGCTCTAGTTTTGGTATTACCTACAATTAACTTCATAGCACTAAATGTAAAGTTACTTGTATTCCTACTGGTAACAGGTTAATGATTTCTTTGAATTTTAATACTAAAATTTTTTTGTGCTGTCTGCTAAATAAGCATCTTAATTTTTGGTAAAAAGTTAGTTCTATTAAAAGAACCAAAGCTGGCTCTTCTAAATATTCTTCAATGGTTACAGTTATAACTTCTTTCATATTTAATAAAGCTACTTGCAAATCCTGTGGGGTGTT
The DNA here is from genome assembly GCA_043744095.1 of Flavobacterium sp. Classification (GTDB taxonomy): domain Bacteria; phylum Bacteroidota; class Bacteroidia; order Flavobacteriales; family Flavobacteriaceae; genus Flavobacterium. The sequence continues at coordinate 38,168 of JAYTVI010000100.1, read as the reverse complement.
TATATCAGTCATAATATCCTTTTAAATCTTTAGTTTTCTCGTCTTCTTCTGCATACTCTATGGTAGCTTTTAAGTGTCTTTCGTATCTGTTTAATGCTCCATCTCCATAAAATTGGCTTAATTCTGGAATAGCACTTAAAAAAGCTAAACCCTCGAACTGTGCAACTATCCACAACTCATAATCTGCTTGTACAACATCAGAAGCCTGTCGTCCTAAAAGTATGTGAATAAATTTGTCGTATTGGTACTCAATATCTACAAAGTCTTCCAATCCAGAGTATTCAACCATTTTAGCTTGCCAAATATTGTAAAACTCTAACGTAGCTTGTCTGTTAGTATCGGTTACTACTTGTAACTGATTATCGAAACTATCAAATATTTTATTTTGATAGTATTTGAATTTATTTAAACCATACTTCGGCATCATTGCCAAACCTAATTTTATAAACTCCAGATAACCATCTTTTCTAGGTTGTATATCAAAATGCTCTGAAAATTCGTGAGCTATTTTTGCTACTTCTTTTAGTAGAATGTAATCTTTATTGTCTTTGGTTATTAATCTAACTTTAGTGAAGCTATTTTGTGCTTGTCTGCAACTTGTAAGCAATCCATTAAACAGTTCTACAAATTTGTCTGGCATTCCTGCATCAGCTTTCAAAGATTTTTCTAGTTTCTTTTTTAGTGGTGTTTTGGTATTTAATAATTTTAAATACCTATCTTTTATCTGGAATGGTCCTGCAACGTAAAATATTTTCTCCGACAATTCTTCTCCAGAAGTTCTAACATTAAATTCCAAAATATTTAGAATTTTAGCTAAATTTTTTTTTGTTATATGTAAACTTGGGTCTCTCATTAGTTCAGCTCCATTAAAATTTCATTTTTTCTAATTTCTATGCCTTTAGAAACTGATCTTAATTTGTGTAACAATACTTCTGCTGACAAAGAACCTTTATCTTTTTGAGCAGTTAAAAATTTAGTTTGTTCTGTTACAAATTGTTCTTCTTTTAAAAGTGTTTTTAAGCAATCTTGGCACATTACATTAATATTTTAGTAGCTGTTTCCAGAGTTAATAAATCTGTTTTTTGATGTAACTCCATTATCTGTTCTTTCCCTATTTCATTAGCATCTTTACCAAATTCAGCCAACAAAGACAAGTCTAAAACTTTTACTTCTTTGTGGTCTATAAATTCCATAGCTAGTACAATAGCTTTTTCATAGAATGTTACTCCTGTATTGTCTTTGCCTACATCTGGCAAGAATACTAAACGCTCACAACTACTCTTTAGAATTTTTTTCTTTTGCTTATTAGATAAACTCCAGCCTTGTGTAGAAGTTCCCATCCTGCCAATAGTCATAGCATCAGCCCAACCCTCCGTAATAAAAACCTCATCATAAATATTCAAAGCATCCTCATTAAATAGTAAATCTCCTTTACCTACACCGAACTTGGTTACTGGTGGATTTTTATATCGAAGAAAATTTCCGAAAAAATCTCTACCAATAAAATAAACTAACTTTCCTCTGGTTTTGAATGGTATGATTATATAACCGAAATAGTCTTCCTCCTCTTTCAAATCATCTTGCGTATGATAGCAATAACCAAGACCTATTCTATCCAATTCTTGTAAATCAAAACCACGCTTTTCAAGATAATTTCTAGCTCGATCTCCAACAATATTTTTACCCTCCAAAATACCTTTGTAGCCTATCGGTAAATCTACTTGGGATACTAAAGTAGCTTGACTCTGTTCAAATACGTCTAAATTTACATTTGATGCTTTACATTCTTTGAGTTTTTGTTTAGCATCTTTTAAATCTATTCCCTCGTAATCAGCTACAAATCTGTCTATATAGTCTTTATAACCGCAAATCCAGCACTTTGTAATTCCATACTGAAACTGTACAGCCATCTTCTCTCTGTTCTCCAACTCATTACAAAATGGGCATTTGAAAGTAAACCAACCAGCCGAAGTTTTTTTTATTCGGAAGTTGTTGCTGAAATAAGTATAAGATTGTTTAGGACTTAAAAGCATTAGTGGAATTTTATATTTTGTAAAGATACGTTAATTTTGTTTTGATACAAAATTTTATTTTAATAAATTTCTAACCTTTAAGCGTAATATTTTTGAGTTAGCTATTTCTGGACTATTTTTTTCTTTAAAATTTTCTTGCAAACTTCTACTTTGAACAAACTTTACTTTGAACGTTCGGTCGAAAGTTCCCTTTTTTATCAAATGAGGGGGTTTTTTCTTTACCAGAGGCATTATTTTACCTAAATTAGGTATTGATACACTCTGTAAATTTTCGATGCTCTCACGCAACATTTCGCATACATCTGTCCAAACTTTTTCTGCTTCCGATTGATTGTAACCTTTAGCCATTAATTTTTGGACTATATCTAACTTTCTTAAATTACTCATCTCTTATTTTTTTAGGTCTTGGTAAGGGTTTACGAGTTTCTGGTACTGTTTTGACAACTGTACTTAAAAGTTTTGAAGCTGCATCTCTAGTTATTTCTTTCACACTCATTTTACTTTCATCTACCAAAGTGTAACAAGCTCCTTTTGAATGCTGGGCAACACCATCCCTTTGAACTACTGGAAGTATTCGCATTAAACCCACTTCTTTTTCGTCTGCTGTTCTACAAAGTGCAAAAGCAGCGTGGCAATTAGCTGCTTTACCAAAATCCTCCGCAAATCCAGTCATATCAATTACAGCCTTGTCAACAGCATTTTTGTTTACTTGCGAAAGACTGATCCCAAACATTTTTCTTTTTTTCTGGAGGCGTATTGCATCGAAATAAACTGCCTGTATCTGTAAACGCTTTTCTTTTATTTTGTAGTCAATAGGTATCATTAAATCCAGATAGTCCCAACAAATTAAATCTGGTATCCACCCCTGTTCTGCCAATATATCAAGCTCTGCTTCTACATCTGCTACTGATTTGGTATTTGCGGGAAAAAAGTCGGCTCTAAAATCTCCCCCCATAACAGAAAATCTTTTTACCATTTCTTCAAGAACATCATCTAACTCCCCAGAGTTGTACTCGCCATAAGTAGCTTCTAACATTCCTTGATAAAATCGGTCTAAAATTCTATCCTCGCCATTCTCACAATCCACATAATAAACTTTTTTACCGTTTCTGACGTAGTTGATTGCAATGTTTAAAAGCGTACCTGTTTTAAATGATTTTGGTGCTCCCATAAGGACCACCAACTGCGGACTGTAAAAACCTTTTGTTGAGGTTAAGTCATTCAAAGCTCTCAAATAAGTTGGAGCACCATCAACTAAACTTTTCTGACCTTTCTCGAACTGGGACAAAGCAAATCTACCCCTGTTTTCATCCTCCTCTTCAAGGTCTGTTTCGCCTATTCGTTTAATTTCAGTTAATTTTTTATGTAAATCTTTTATCGAGTCCGAAGTGGCACTCTTGATGTTTCCAGCTTCTTTTACCCAAAAAGTTGTAAGTAACTTTACTTGGTACTCTTCCAAAACAACTTCTCGGATTTGGTCTGCATTAGCTCTGAAAGGTTCATAAGCGTTTCGTACAGTTTCTTCAACTTCCGAATAAACATCCCCAAGATTTTCTCCTTTCGATTGTTTTGATTTCAGCTCCCTGTCAAAATATTCTAACATATTCCCAAGACTGGGCTGACTTCTGTATTTTGTGATAAAACCTTTTAACAACCCGAAAACTGTAAAGTGAGTATCTAAATCAAATAACTCCCCATCTAGGATTTCAATGTATTTTTTTGCTTCTGGCTTTTGAACTAAAAATTTTAATAGGTCTTCTTGAAATTCTAACTTCATACTACATCGCTTTTGAAGTTAGGGGTTTGAATAAAAATAATTTACGCATATCTGAAATTTTTTAAGTTATGGAATTTTAATTCAAAAAAGAGAAGAACGGATAAAGGTAAATTCCAGTAAACCCTCTGACTAAAAGTGGAGCTACCACTCGTCTTCCGTTCTGTGTTTCTCTATTTTGTTTTGCAAAGATATAATAAATTTTTAATTCCTCAAAATTTATTTTCACTTTGGTAAAATTTTAGGGTAAACGAGGGCAAAGAGGATAGGGGTGGAAAACCCCCCTTAAAGGGGGGGGGTTACACACCCATCTTTTTCTCTTCCCAATCCCCAGAAATAATTGAACAGACAAGGTTTAGAAGTTTAAGCATATTTATTATACATTTGATTAATAAGCAGTTAAGTTTTTATACAATTATTATTTACTTAAAAAATCAGTATTTTAAAAAATAGTACATAAAAAATAAGTAAATCATTTTAAATTACTTAAAAAATAGGTAAGAACTACAAATAGTACATAAAAAATAAGTAAATCATTTTAAATTACTTAAAAAATCAGTAATATCTTGTAATGGTTTTACACTTTTAAACATTTTATCATTAACAATTACAACCATCGGACTAACTACTCCATCTTCGATTATACAAATTGCAGCAGTTCTAATACCATCGTACAATACAGGCATTAATACGCAGTTTTCGTAATTTTCTGGGTTTCTAATTGTAGCTGCTATATTGTGCTCCAGTTTTGTAGGCATAACATAATTTACAATGCGTGCTGCATACTTTACAGAAACTTCTTCCCCACAAAAAAAGAAGTTTTCTTCTTGTGTTTCTAGTGCTACTTCGTACAGTTCTACAAAGTCTGGAATGTTTAAATTATTAAGCAAAGTTTTCATAGTCTTCTAAATTGTGTCCGTGGTTAGTTCCAGAGCCTATACCGTTGTTGATTACAAAATAGTTTTTTCCATCTATGTTGGTAAAACCTATAACGTTTAAATTTTCCTTATTATTTTTGTTCTGGTGGCTATATCTCTCTGAATTGGTAGTTATATATACCTGCAATGATTTTAAGCTGTCAGAAGTCAAATTTTTAAGCCATTGATATTCTAATGTATCTTCCGAGAATAGAAAATCTTTGTTTTTAATGTTAAGAACATCTAAAAATTTTGGTACGAACAAGTAACCATACCGTACTCGCATTAGTTGAAAAGCTGAAATCATCTTATTATTTTTTAAGCTAACATCATCAACAATAGCGTTAAGAAAAAATTTGATGTTTACTTCTACCTCAAAATCAAAGTCTGGGAATTGCTTAACAAATATTTCTTTGAAATCATTGTGCTTATTTGCAGCTATTGCATCAGATACAAAAACCTGCATAATAGCTAGAGCTAATTGTGCAGGTCCTGATCCTCCATAACCCCAGTTGAAACCATCTGGACTATGATTAATTATTTTTATACTCTCTTCTGGAGTTAGAACTTCATCAAATAAATAAATTCTCCTATCTAATGCTATTCCTTTAATTTTTAGAAAACCGTTGTTTTCGTTTGTAAGTTTCTGTACTTTACTTTTATCCATAATTGATTAAATTTTAGATTGTAAAGATACGGAGTAATTTTGGTTATAAACAAAATGTTACTGGGTATTTTCTGGACTGTCTTCGTTATTTGGGGTGTCTATTTTACCCAACCACGCTTTTAGAAGTTTCATTACATTTTGGCGTAAAGCAGCTAACAGCAATGTAATTATATCAAAATTTTCTACCTCTTTCTTGGTCTTGATTACATAGAACGAAGTTAAAATAGAGAAACCCTCTGCCACAACTAAAATACGAAGCACCATATCCACAAGAGGTGTAAAGTCGTACTTTTTTAGTCCTTGCCCCACAAGTGCTAAAGTCATTGGAATAAGCAGCGTAAGCGTTTTATTTATAATGCCACCTAACAATACTTTGAAGTCGAATTTAACTCCCATTACAATAGATTTCACAATACCAAAAATTGTGTCGAATAGCATTAAGAATAACAAAACCTTAACAACTTCTGTATCAATATGTAAAAAAACGAAAGCGGAGTATATAGCTGTTTTTATTTCGTTAATATGGTCTTTTAGAACCTCATAAATGCTGGTATTTTTGTCCATCTTTTTCACGGCAATTAATTTATAATTCTATTTTTTAGCTCTGAATAAACTTGGGTAAACAGGATTAGGTTTGCTCCATAATCCTGTTTTATTAGTTCTCGCTGTGTCTTCTAATGATTGAAGCGTTTTACTTTTGTCGTATTCCTTATAGTGCCAAGCTAAACCAGCCTTTAACAGTTCCTCTGATACATTAACTCCAGAAACGTATATCCAAGATATACTACGACCATATTTGTCTTTAGATATGATATTTACTACTACATCTTTTCCGAAAATCAGATCACTTGTAAACTGTTTGGCAGCCACCCCAAAATCTTGCCTCTTTTCTGGACAATCTACTCCAGCAAGTCGGATAGTGGTCATAGTGTTGGAGCTGTCTAAAATAACAACAGTATCTCCATCTTTGACTTTTACAATTTTACCTGTAAGTTGGGCGTTACACAATGTAACTACCGATAACAACAATAACAATACTATTTTTTTCATAATTATTTGGTTTTTAAGTGTTTACAATTTACATATGACCTGCTGACAACTGTGCTGTACCGATTACATTATTACTTACATCGTAAGCTATGAATGAAATAATAATAGTTTTTAATGGTGGCGTATTGTTTAAATCTTGCCAAATTTGGATATAACCTCCTCCAGCAAGCATAGAAGCTGTTATATTTCTTTCAACTCCTATTTGTGGTCCATAATATTGCTGAATAGTAGAACCTCCTTGTACTTTTAGATACACATCATTAGTTTGACTTCCTGCATAAGAGTTGTAACTAACTGTTTTAGCCACTAATCTAGCTACCGATGCTGGAGAGTTTACTACTAATTGTGCTATTGTATGGAAGTTTCCAGAACCTCCAGTTAAAATAGTCAAATCAAGTAACGAAGTAGGAACACTACTAACAGTTAAATCCAAAACTAGCGTATTAGACCACGCTGAAACACCTCCAACATTGTCTTTTACTCTTAATCTAAATTCGTAATGACCAGAACCAAAAATACTACTTCCAAAGGTACTAATAGCGAAAATTATAGCTGCTGGAGTTGAACTGTCTCCCAAACTAGGACCAGTAGTTGCATACATATCCTGCCAAGCGAACAACAAACCATCTCCAGTAGTTTTACGCCATTGCCAGTTATATCCAGCCACTACACCATCGCTGTCTGTACTGAAAGCTCCTTGCAGGTTTACTAAATAACTTCCTCCATTAGCATCATAAGTATTGGTAGTAATTGCTCTTGGAGTTATGGTATTATCATCAGTCCATTTTGCTTGTGCAACAGGCAAAGAGTTTGCAATTTGGTTTAAATTAATAGTGATTTCATCATAACTAGAAGTACCTGCTGCATTAGTTGCTGTAAGTCTTAAAACGTAAGTTCCAAACATACTAGCAATAAATGTAGTAACAGGACTGCTTACATTTCCGATTGTTACGTTAGAGCCTATTGGTTGTGAAATTACAGACCATAAAGAAGAAACTAAAACACTTCCAATACTGTCTATAAAACCGTTTAGATTGAAAGACAAAGGAATGATTGGAGCTACTAGAGCAGATGTTGCAATATTTCCAGATTGAAAAACAACGCTAATTACATTACTGTACAAATAAGTAGGATTTCCAACTCGTCTGTATTTTAGTTTAAAGTTTTTTGATCCTCCCCAACCCATCAAATAACCATTTAAAGAAAATGCTACACCTGTTTGAATATTTGGAGTATTTTGCCAATGGTTTCCTGTACCATCATCGCACATCAAACCAACATCAATAAAATCATTACCAAGACCATAATCAATTTCTGCCGTAGCAGTTACATTTGAGCTTGTATTCCAATAAATATTAACTTGCTCTGCAAATGATGTAGGTGTAATTATTTCAGCTACTGTAATGTCCCACAAACCGACTGAACTAGGGGCTATTGGCGAGTGTACAGCGTTTGTAATTAAATACACTTTGTTGTTTGCTGCTGTTGATGAACCAGTTACAACAAAAGTTCTACCAATTACTGCAAAATCGGGCATTAAATTAGTAGTGGTTTGTACACGCAACATACTAGCATTAACCCACTCTACATTAGGAGAAAAACCACTTATAGACAAATCGTTACCTACTGTAATTTTTCTTAACACCATATCTTGCGTACCTAAATTGTAAGATAGCGAAGATTGGTCTGCTCCAGCGTTTACCGATAGAACAGCACTAGGGGGAACAATGTCAGCCTTAACCCAGAAAACTAAATATCCTCTGTTTACTGCTGTACTGTTGAAGTCTGTGCTACCTCCTGTATTTGTATCTATTGTAAAATCGTTGCTATGAATAACTATCCAAGCATTTGCTCCTCCAATACCATTAACACGAGTACCTTGATCGTCTGAAATTAAAATAACTTCCGAAGCTACAATTTTATCCCACCAAGTGAAATTGTGATTAATTGTATGCGGTCCTGTGGTAGTGTCCCAAGCTCCTAAATCAACAACGTACTGATTAAGTCCTAAAAATTGTTTTAATTTAAAAGGCGTAACTATTGTACTATCGTCTGTTCCTGCATCAATTTCAGCTTGTGTGGCTATTCTAGCAATACCTTTACGAGTTTCAGTAGCAAACTTGTTTTCAAGCGTTTTAGGAGTTACATATTTGATGTCATCAACACCATCGTTGGTCTCTATTTGATTTGCTTTTCTACTATCCACAAATACCCTTGTTTTGTAAGGAGTCATAGCTCTAACATCATCATTACCTGCAACAGCTTCAATAGCATCTGCAATTTCAATAACTCCTCTGTTCGTTTCAGTAGCTGGTGGTGTATTGGTAGCTATGGCTAAATCTACATAATACTTCGTAGCCGCATCTTGTCCCAATGTAGGATTTCCGAGATTAATTATTTTGTTACCCTCTGCCGACAAATTAGTTAAAAAAGTTCCATTTACTTTTTCTACAAAATTCATATTACTTCCAAGAGTAGGCATAGGAGCTTTTACATAACTAACACCAGTTTGGTTTAAAGCGGTACAGTTTGCAGGTAAGTTTAAAATACCTAAAATTACTTGTATAGAAGCATTAGGCAACGCTGGAGCTAATCCATCAGTTCCCCCTTGAATTACTTTGTAAATAGCATCAATACCTCCGTTAAGTTCTTTGTACTCGTGCTCTACTATAATCAAATCAATTCTGGGAGCTGTACTAAGAGCAATTTTTAAAGTAATTTGACTGTCTTGCTGTATAGTTACACCCTGTTTGGTTATAATAACTCCAAATTTTTGGCTTATGGTTCTGTCTAAATTAGTACGAACAGCTCCAGATTGACTATGAATAAGTTTTAAATTCATAGAGTTTCCGAACGCTTGTGCTTCAAATCCTCTGTACAGACCTGCATCTAATACGCCCAAATGCCATCTGGACAAGTCAAAGGTACTATCTTCATCTTGCCAATTCCAGAACCTCTTTTGTGGGTTTGGTGTATTTACATCTACATCTACTGGGTCTCCTACTCCTCCGATTGGTATAGCCATAATTTCTTATTTTTTAACTGGTGGTTGTTTTTCAACTTCTTCTTTAGCGGTTTGTAATTTTATCTGCTCTGCACTTTCTGGAGTTTTAGGAGGTGCAGCTATGGGTGTTCTAGGTTTTGCTGTAATGTATCTAATGTCCATCCAACGCTCTGTAAGAACTCTACCTTGTCCTTTGACTATTTTGTAACCTAAATGCACTTTATATAATTTTACTCGAATAGATTTTTTAAATGGTTCAAGAGCTATAAGTTTAGCTTTAGCACCTTTAAACTTACCACTTACTACTGATACTTCTTCTCCTATTTTGTATTTTGTTTTCATAACAAATTGTTTTTAATTAAAAAAAAACTCCACTACCGCATAACGATAGCGGAGCTAAAAACTCCTATTCTTCATAGGCGGTACACTCGAAAGATATACTTATGCCTACTTGTAACAGAAATTGTTTAAATCAGACATCTGTTTCACTAACTTTATTGCTTTCGCTCACGCTTCTTTTCACGCCTACGGTAGTCTAATTGGGTTTAATAGGCTCTTACTATAATCTGTTACCAGATTGCCCCGCATTCCAGACGTTGTCCCCTGCCTACCGCATCGGTCTGATAAAAGGAGTCATCTCGTCCTGTCTCCTGCTGCCTCGCTACCGTCCAGTTTGTATCCACTTTAGCAATGTTACCTCCTTACCTACGCACATACAGTTAATAACAATCAAATCTCGTGTCGCCTACCAAAACGTCTCTGTACTCCCCTTTGTATCCACTTTAGCAATGTTACCCAGTTCATCAACCGTATCTCTGGTATTAAAAGGCGACATCTCGTGTCTCCTGTAATTTTATATTCTTTTAAAACTTAAATATTTATCTCTTTTATTAATCTGGCAAATAATCTCTCCTACTATCGGAGTTCTATAAGCTACATTAGACCCTACAAATCTCAATTTGAATGCAAATCTTCTTTTTTCATAGGTTCTTTTGTTATTACTAGCAGTACCTGCATCACTAGGAAAAGCCCCACTATTAAAATTAGACCTATGCCCAGAAAAATATTCTTCAAACGTAAACTTGCCGTAATAATCCGAACCATTCAAAACTTCAATAGAATTTACTCTACCACTTAAATCTGGACGACTTTCAAAATAATAGTCGTCTGGTCTAAATACTCCAAAACCATTTTTACCTCCTGCTGTTTTTCTTTCTTTTCTTCTCCACAATTCTAAAAATACTTTACCTCCAGCATTTCTAAAATCATTTATTGTTTCCCAAAAAGGAATATGAACTCCTAAAGCTCTTTTTCTCAAGCCGTGTTCAAAATAAGGTTTTTCTCCCCAAAAGAACCCCAAAGGTGGCATATTAAGTTTACTCATACTGTCTTTAAACAAACGACTTAAAGCCTGTTCTACTGTTGGTATATTGTAATCTAAAGTACCATCTCGATAGCCTAACAAAGAATTAAAATCAAATTCTTTTATTCCAACCTCCGATGCAAGAGTATTTTGATTAATAGTTATAAAATCGGATGGATAACAAGGCTGTATGTTCCCTGCTAAATTAGTACCGAGAGTTCCAGAAAGTCCGTATTTACCCATTGAATTTTTAAATAGGTGTAAGCTCCAACCTACATACTCTCCAGATAATAATTCTGCTTGTCTGAATATAACTAATTCGTTTTTATCTACTACAAAGAACTTATCTAATGCTGGCGGAGTAGGGGCAGGACTGAAAAAATCTGATATAAATTGCCCTTGCTGTAAATCTATGTATCTTACTTTTAATTTGTGAGTTAAGAACCCCATCAAATTATTTTCTCCTAAAATAACAGGAAGTTCTGGATCATTTAAAGTACCAAATATTAGAAATTTTAAAGTAAGCAAATCTGTCTCACTAACTTCAACTAAAGGTTTCCAATTATTTTGAGTAGTATCGTAATGGTACAAAGCGTATTTTAATGGTACAACAGTATTGAGCTGTTTTGCCCATAGAACATACCTTTTTTCGGTAACTCCATCGGCTTCCATAGGTGGAGTTAGTCCTTTAACTACTCCCATTACGTTCCCTAAATTTTTACTCATCTTGTAATAAATTTCCGTTATTAGTATTAAAACTGTTTGACTGGTTTCCTGTAACCTCTAAATCTCCAGAGTTAATGCTATTAAAATCAGTAACAACTTGGTTAATTGGGTCAAAAATTAAATCCCCATTACTTGCTACAAATATAACAAAACTTTCGACTTCTTCAAGATTATAAATAATTTTTCTTCTCTTGGCGTTGATTGGTTCTACTAATGGTACTGCTTTGTTAATCAAATTTAGAAGTTCCGTAGTTATAGGCATACTGCCAGTCAATACTAAATCATACTGCGAACAAGTTTGACAAGGACTATCATCAAAAGTTCTATTAACATCATCAAAAGTTACTGGACTATCAAAACCTTGTTCAAATTCAATCTCTACAATAGCTACTGAATTAAATCCTAATAGCTTAAATAGAATATCATAACTTCTTAATGTCCCTTTTACTCTATAAATTTGAAATATATTCTGTAAAATTTTTCTTCTAACATTCAAATCTTCTACCAAAGCTGGAAGACCTACCATACTTTCTAAATAAGGTATAAATTCTACTAAAACTGTTTGAGGCACTAAAGTATTATCTAAAATGTTATCTAACAGCGGTAACAGATTACTATCCCAATCATCAGCCAACATTTCGTGAAAACGCTCGTTTGTTCCTTTGCCATTAGCATCTTTGTTTGGGTCGTCTGATTTCTCAAAACGCTCAAAAAACGAGTATATGATATTTTTTAGATTAAACACCACCAGTCATATTTAGAGTTAAATTAGCATCGTACAGTACACAAACTGACGGCTCTTGTAAAATAATGCTTTCATTATTTGGGTAGGTGTAAAATTCCCAACTGTCTCCAGTAACATAAACACCTGCGTTTACTGTAAATTGTATTTCAGCCAAAGAAACTAATTGACCTACTAAATAAGTTCCTGCATAAGTTCCATCTTTTACAAGTTCTAATTCTCCAGTAGAAGCTACTTTTAGAGTCCATCTAATTGTACTGTTACTGGTGGCACTCATAATTCTTGTCCAGTTCAAATTAGTAAGTCCTCCTATTATACGAGCATAAGGGACTAAAGATATTGAATTTATTTTAGAGTAGTTCACGCCTACGGTATTTTCTACTATTTCGTAAATATTACCTATCCTCAATCCTCCAGAGATAATTAGACTATCCAAGTTTATGTATTTGCTTAATCTGGCTCTTAAATCAGTTTCTACTACTAATCTATTGAATGCTGGAAGTACCTCAACATCAATACCTAAAGTTACTTTAATTTCTCCTGCTGACAATACTCGTACTTTGGTTGTAACCATTCTGGTTTCATCATAATAAGCATCTTTTACTTCATCTAAAAGAGTTTGAGGTGCTGTACCACCGCCTGTCGGAACTATGTAAACATCTACTGTTTTACCACACTTAAATACTGTACCTGCTGTGGCTACCCCAGCTTGAAGTTCTGCAATATCTGTATAGTCTTGAAACGTTACTGCACGCCCTAAAGTTCTATTTGAAAGTGGTATAGCTTTTTGCAAATCTTTCAAACTCTGAACATCAGCACCTCCAGAAGCTCTGCCTAGATTAGTTACGGAAACAGTTTCTCCGTTTGGGGTTGTTACTAGAGTGCTGACTATGTTTATAATGGTGTTTTCTGCCAAATTACCTGCTTCTCCAGAACTGGTAGCATATTGTACTAAAATATCTTGTCCTGCTGGTGGAATTGCACCTTGTACACCATCTCCGAAGCTAATTTCTAAAACTCTGTCAATATTCAAAGAGCTTGTAAATACTTTATCTAAACTGTTTGAAAATGCAAGAGTAGGTTTAAAAATATATACTATGCTTCCTACTTTTACAGTCAAAGACGTATCTTCTGTATCCGAAGTAAGCAAATATTTTTGGTTTATACTGCCATCTGACGTTCCTAAAGTAACCTCTGGAATAAGTACCTGCTGTTTTACTGGTACAACTACTGTCAAACTTCCTGCTGGTATTACTCCTGCTGAAACTGTAACAAACTGTATTGCATCGTCCGTACTTACTACTGTACCTATCTGAATTATGTAATTTGCACCTAAAGCCGAAGACAAAGTAAACGTAACGTCTGCCGTAGCTGCTTTTACTCCTCTAATTCTATAATCGAATAATTTTGATATTTTGATAGCCGAAGCGTACTGCCTTGTAGTAGATAAAAACAACTCTCTAGCTGCATTGTCTATATAATAATTTAAGTGCTCTGTAAGTCCTGCCCAAATACTTAAAAATTTTACATACGGATTACTTTCAGTATGGTCGGTTATTTCTGGAACTAAATTAGCCAAGTTGGTCAAAACTTGATCTTTTATTTGCTGGTAAGTTCTATGCACATACCCAACCCATCTGTTATTTAAAGCCATAAATTAATATTTTAATTGTCTGTAAAATGGATACACAAAACTGTTTATCTCGTTGCTTCTCAATACTTTATAGAAAATTTCACAAAATACAGCATTTTCAGATATTGTAAAAGATACATTAGAAAATCTTACTCTAGTTTCCCACTCCGAAATAGCTTCATAAATGAACACTTTTAGCATATCTTGAAGCACCTCATCATTAGGCTCGAACAAGACTTCATTTAGTCTGCTACCGAACTCTGGAAGCATAAAGCGTGAACCTTTAGGGGTAGATAAAATTATACTAATACTTTGCTGTATCAAACTATCATCGTTTGCCAGTTGTACAGTACCATTTACTATTTTAGTAGGGTACTTAATCCCTTGACCTAAATACGCTCTTTCCATATTGCAAACTTACCTAATTTTGGCTTGACTGCAAAATAAAAAGGCGAACTTTTGAGGTTCGCCTTTTATGTGCCTATACTTTCGGTTACTGTACTTCTTTGAAGTTTTGTTTTTAATGGCTAAATTTTGTCATCAAACAATAAAAATATTAATATGGTATTAGTATTTCTTTGGCAAATGTACGATTAATTTTTAATTAGCCAAAATTTATTTAAGAAATTATACCGTCTGCAATAGGTCCTCCATTAGAGCAAGTACCTCCGTTTACTTTTGCCTGTGCCATAAAAGTAGCTAGAGCTTGTTTAATTGCTTCCGCTACCCCCTCTGCTTGTATTTCTAAAGCATCGTCTATACTTGATGCACTTCTGGCATTCTCCGAAGCGGTTTTCATTCCTGCTTTTGCTGCCGCTTTAATTGATGTGAAATTTACTGGCATAATTACTGCTTGTCTAAAGTTACTTTTGCACTCTTGAACTCACTCCATTTTGTAGTCCACTTTTGCTCGAATGCTCCCCAGTTTGAAGCTGTGTTAATTGCTGACGTTACTCCGTTACTGGTTACTATTGTTTTTATTCCTCCTAGCATTGTAATCATATCTGATAACAAATCCATAAGCGTATCTCCTAATACTGCTGGTTCAGCACTACCATCAAGAGTACCAAGACTTATTTTACCAGAAACTATGCTTACTCCTGTTGAATTTAGCTCTACAACGCTTCCATTACTATCTTTTATTCGTACAAGACCATTTTCATCGTCTAATTCTATTCTATGCCCTGTATTAGACTGTAATATTTTTATTTTAGGGGTTGCTCCTGTTGGTACATCTCCATCGCCCCACCAACCATACTCCCAAATAGGGTAGCGAGGATCTCCATTTTCAAATACTACCCAAACTTTGTCTTTGTTACTCGGTATCCAAAACGAACCTACACCTTTACCAGCATAAATTCCTTTTGGGAACGCCCAATACTCGAAAGGGTCATCTCCATACACCTGCGGAACTAAAAGCTGTAATCTGCCTAAATTCTTTGGGTCTTCGTTGCTGTGGACTATCCCCCTGTATGTACCATAATAGCGGTCATAGGCTTCCATTCCCTCCTCTCTAATATCTTTACCCTCTAAACCCATTTTATACGTTTTTAGTGCCTACTTGTTTACCCATGCCATCATAAACTCTAACTTTTACAGTAGATTTCTTTTTATCTGGTCCTACTGTTTTATTTGAGTCTTTGGCTTTTTCTGTTTTGTGGATGCCTCCCTTACTTGTTCCGTTTTTATTCAAATCCATTGTCGTAACGTATCCACTTGTTTTTACATCGTGAGTAACCTTTTCTACAAACCAATTACCAGCGTGTACTTTGGCTACATTTTTCATTGTTATAATCGAATTAGGCGTAATTAAAGGCGAACCATTTACTACCAACTTTGCTACAAGAGTTTTTAACCCTGCTTTTTTCTTTTTATGGTTGCCTAAATTTTTAGCTTCTGTGGGGTCTGTTGTAGGGTCAAGTACAGGTTTATTAATCTCTGGCTTTTTTCCTGCTGGTTTTGCTTTAGATTTGCTTCCTTGATAACCTATTTGACCATTATCTGAATACTCTCGTTTATACTCTCCAAGAGTTCCAGTTTTTTCTTCTGTTTTGTTATCAACTACTGTTGGTTTATAATCTCCTTTCAAAGGGTCAAAAGTAGATACAACAGTTTTATTAGAAGTTCCTTTCTGGGAGCTTTCTTTTAAACTAGGTTCAAAATTCATTACTGTACCATTACCATCATTGTAAGTAAAAGTTAAGGCACTATCTCCTTTCATTGCTCTTTTTACAAAATACAAAGTAGTATTTCTGATGTAGGTAACATAGCTTCCTGTGTCCTCTCTTTGTGCCAAATATTCTAAAAAGTGTAAATCAGCTTTATTCCCTTGTGGTACATTAGTCCATTTTTTACTGGTTTCATCTGTAACACAATCAAGACCATACTTTGAAGCTATGGCTCTAGCTACATCAGAGCTGGTAACATTATTCCATATTTTTTGCTCCGATACTTTGCGAACGGTTGTTCCAATATCTAAACATTTGATATTCATTGTTACTCTAGCAGCGTACTTGTGTGTAATATCGGTTATTCTAGCTCTATGTACTTCCGAAAGTTCCCCACTTAAAAATCCAAATTGAAAAGCTAAAATAGTTCCTGTCGCTAATTTGGTATCATCTGCAAGATCAAGAGCAAAGTCTGCTTTTATATCAATAGTCAATAAACTATCCTCCGACATACAATCCTCATATATAAAACTCTCTATTAAGTTTGAAATATCTTTCTTGTCTTCGTTGTCTATGTAAACTTTAAAAAATGGAGCTTGTGCCATCTACTGTAATTTAAGCAATACTGTTAAAATATTTGGTATAAGTATTTCTTTGCCTACATATTCCGATAAATCCAAAGGATTGAAAATATCATTTACATCTGCAAGAACCCACCAGTATTTACTTGCATCTTCTACTGTATTCTTGTAGTAGTTGTATGCTAATAAATCTAATCTGTCTTCTTTTCTTACTAAATGGTAAGCATCTGTAACAGCTCCAGACATATCAATATTATCTCTCTGGAGTATAAGCTCATCCGTTTCATCGAATAAAATTATACTACCATTTCTGTACAAGTTATTACCTCTTAATTCTAAGTCCATTTTACATCAGAAGTTTTGCGGTTAAATTTTGGGTCGAGTACAAAATCTACTTTTGCATACGCTTGTCTTGGTAACATTCCGTGCTCTGGACTAAATAAGCTGTATCTTACAGCTACTTTTTTTATAATCCATATTTCGTCTGCTTTAAACAATCTACCAAAAGTCAATCTTATTTGCTCTGGCGGAGTATCTCCATCATTCATAGACCAACTTTCAAGAAGTCTGCATTTTTCTATAACATCTTCTCTATTTTCGGTTTCCGAGTAAAAATCAAATTCAAAACTCAAACTGTTGTCTCCTCCTGTGTAATGATGCAAAGGATTGTTTCTTCCGACTATGGCAATATCAGCAAAGTTAGCTGTCCTATCGGTAGCTAACTCTTTTGGCATAAACTGTATATCTAATCTTTGTAACGTTCTCATAGAAGTTACATATAACATTCCTTGCGTAGTGTTCATTAGTCTCTTCTTGCGGTTTTAAGTTCTTGTTTATTCATCATTTTTTCAGATATTACTTCTCCATCCATAATATTCTGTAAAATTATAGGTTGCCCTGTTCCCCCATTCATCCCATTTCCACCACCGCTAAAAGCGTTTCCTAAATTTGGATTTTTACTGGTTACTTTAGGGTGCATACCTCCGCCTATTGGTCCTACTGGAGCTATTGGACTTCCGCCCCCTCCTGCACTTACTGGACTTGTAGTACCATCTCCGTTAGGGTCGTTCCCTGCTACCCAATCCCAAGCAGCCTGTAATGGTTTAACAATGCTATCTACCAGAGTTGTAATTTTTTCACTTATCCAATCTGTTAGCATAGTCCACATACTTTGTATGCCCTCTAATAAGTAGGTTACAAACTGAACTCCTACATCAATCATCATAAGCGGTAAACTTACAACCCATTGAAAAAATCCCCAAATTGTTTCTCCTACCCAAGCAAAAGCCTGCGCTATGGCACTAACTAACCACATAACACCTTGAATAATACCTGTCCATAAACTGATAAACGAAGTAACTACCCAAACTATTATATCTATAATGCCCTCCAAAACTCCTATTACTAGCTGAAAAGCAATACTTATCGCTGTACCTACCGCTTGTCCTATGGTCTTCCAAGTAGTCAAACTTTGAGAACTTCCGAACAACTTATCCGATAAAATTTTAAACAAATTAGCTATTGGTGCAAAGGCTTCTTTAAAAGTGTTCCACAATTTAGCTCCTGCATCAATTAACTTATGAATTATAGATAAAAACTTATCTTTCAAAAACCCTACAAATTCAAAGAAAATATCTTTTATTGGTGCTAACCCCTCTCCAAGACCCATAAAGAATTGTTTTACTCTAACAACTACTTTACCAAGCTCCAAGACAAAAGGTAAAATTCCCAACTTGTCTAATTTGTTGGCTAATTCGTCTGTAAGTGTAAAAGTCTCTCCAGTCCAAGAGTTCCATATTTGAGAAACAGCTTCAATAACTCCTGCTACTTTGGTAAAAAATCCAAGTATGCCTCCAGTAGCCATTTTATCTGCATCTTTGTCTAATTCGCTAAATCCTCTCGAAATTCCTGCTACTGCTCCTATGATCCATCCGATAGGTCCTAACAACCAAAATAAGACTGCTCCCATTTCTGCCATAGACTCCGTACCATTAGTTACCATATCCCAAGCCTCGTAAGCTACATAAGCAAAAGCGGCTATTGCTGCTGCAATTAGAATGTAAGGACCTAAACTTGCCCAAGCTGCTACACCCATTTCATACAACCCAGCCGTTAATCCCTCTGTTGCAATAGTATCTAAAATTTTAGCTTTAGTAGAAGCTCCGAAAGCATTAGCCATTTTTATAATTCCAAGCCTCATTCCGCCTATTAAAACCATAGACAAACCTGCTACAACCAAAAAGATACCTAAAGCAGCCACTATAAGCATAATAGTTTTACCTGCATTAGTTTTAGAAAATTCATTTATCTTTTTTATTAAACCAGTAAATTTAGAAAAAGTTTTAGCAAACATAGGCATAAGCACCCCACCTAAATTTGCACTCATTTCCTTTATAGCACCTACAAACCCTCGTTTAGCATTAGCATAACTATCAGCAGTTCTAGCGTAATCTCCAATAGAGTTTTTAAAAGCATCAGTAACAAAATTTAATCTTAACTGTACTTTTTCTGCTTGAGACATATCTTTTATTTGTTTAGATATACCGTGAGATAAAGCATAGGAAGCCAAACTAGCTTCTGTCATTACAGCCCCTAATTTTTTTAAACTTTCTGTTTCTCCTGTAAAAACACCAGCTAATGCAGTTTTAGCTACTTCGTGATCTACGTCTTTTAAAGAAGATATATCTCCAGCTAAAGCAACAAGTTTTTTACTCATTCCTGCTGCTTGTTCTTGATTGAACCCCATACTGGTACTCATATCCCCAAACAAACCTGCCATATCTAAAGCCATTATTTTATCTATGCCATAATTTTCAAGAGCATTATCTCCAAAATCTTTTACATCTTGTGCATATTTTCCGAATATTACATCTACTTTATTTAGATTTTCTTCTAAATCCGATGCAGCACTTACACCAGCAACAAAAGGAGCTGATATTAGTGCACCAGCCCCTATTAAAACAGCCCCAGTAGAAATTAAACTTAATGCTTTATTTATTTTACCTGTAATAACTTCTGTATGGTCTGCTAAATTGTCAAGACTTTTGTTTATAGTCTTTGAAGTATCTGTAAAGTAGTCTTCGAGAACGAAAGCTAATCCGAACCCTAATCCACCATTACTGAAACTACCTAATGAAGCCATATTTTATACTGTTGTTGTTGGTTGTTTTGCCTCTTCCATTTTTTTCTGTTTCTTCATCCATTCCAATAGCTTATAACGTCTCCTAAATGTTAATTCATCAAAATCATTAGGACTTAAAGGCAAACCATTATCATAAGTTAGGAAGCAATACTCATCATCTATATCGCTTCCGATGGGAAGAAAAAAGCCACCGTAGTAACTAAATCTAAAATTACATCTTTATCTCCAGAACTTTTTAATTCAGCTTCTGGGTGCTCGAACATAGTTTCAGTATCTACACGACCCTCAACCTCTTTAATTTTTTTTCTTAAATGCTCCAAATCCAAATAAGCTACTCGATCCAAATCTAGCTGTATTGGAGTTTCATTTTTGCTTCCCTCTTTTGTAACAAATCTAACAGGATTACGCATTTTAATTAATGTATGCGAACTTCTATCTGCTTTCTTTGTTGCTGTTCCTACTGCTTCTCCACGACCATCAAGCATTGTAAATCTTACTCGCTCTCCGCTTCTTGGTAAAATTGTATAACATTCTTTAGCTGTCAAAACTTCTTCATAAGTTTCAAAATCCATAGAAACTAACTGCTTAACCATTTCTCCATCTACATCTACGTCAGCTTCTACCTTTGGAGTAGTCATAGGAAAACTTCCATTTTCATCTAAAGTTACTTCTACTTCATACTCCTGTTTGTCTCCTTTACTATCTACATACTTGTAGGTAAAAGCAAAATCTGGCTGAAAGTCTAAAGTATATTGACGAACCTCAACAAGAATTTTCTTTTTGTCGCAAGATAACATCTTGTTTAAAAAGTCTTCTGTTACATCTTTACCATTATCGTTTAATACTGGGAACGTAGTGTTACCAATTCTAACAATAACATCAGCTAACATCTCATTTAGTTTTGTACTGTGAGTTTTAGAGCCTTGCTCCGTTAGTAGCCTTTGGTGCTTTCCTGTAAGCTCTGTAACCTCACATTCTGGACCAGAACATAACTTAAATTTGTGTGTACTTTTCATTTCCTCTATTTTTAAAATTACTATTTACAAAAGTATAACAAATTTTGACTTCTACAAAATAAAAAATCCAGTCTTTCAACTGGATTTCTTTTGAGTAAACAATAGAGGGCGTACAGAGTTTACACTAAAGGTTTGACTCTATCTACCGAGATTGTAACAGTCTCTATGATATTGTCGTTTTGATTTCCTCTTTTATGGTTGTTTTCGGAACACTTACGCACCCAAGCTCCCTCCCATAACCAAGCATTTAAAGTAGTTCCGTTTGGAGCTAATTCTTTAAACACTATATCTTTTTTATAATCTTCTGCCAAAGCTCCAGTACCTGTGTTCATATCCTGTGCTTTGTTCAACCAATCCCACGCCCAAGTATCTGATTGCGGAGCTGGTTTTATTTTTTGAAGTTCTGCATCTGCAACAGCTACACCACCTGCGGTTTTTACATCGTAGTTAGTAGCTCCGTGAGATACAGCACCTACTTCTACTTCTGGTTTCTTAACCTCTTGGATTAAAAACTGGTCTATTCCATCTATTTCTATTGCAAAGTTAAAAACTTTTCTTGCGTTTCCTTGTGCCATCTTTATACTGTTTTAAATTTTAAAATTAGATTGCTCCTGCTGGTTGTCCAGTAAGTTCTTCAAAACTTACTCCAGAGTTGGTTACTACAACTTTTACCCCTACATACTCCATAGAAACTTTTGGCTGTATCCATAAGTAGAATGTATATTTTCCTGCATCAAT
Organism: Flavobacterium sp.; assembly: GCA_043744095.1. GTDB lineage: Bacteria > Bacteroidota > Bacteroidia > Flavobacteriales > Flavobacteriaceae > Flavobacterium. The sequence continues at coordinate 16,614 of JAYTVI010000100.1, read as the reverse complement.
ATCAGCCGAAGTATTTACTTGTGCTTGTCCGATATTGTCTATTAACTGATCTCCTTGATACAAGTAACCCCAGATACCTCTACGATTTTTAACCAACTCTAAAAGCGGTCTAACTCGTCTGTAAATATTCTTCCAAGACTCCAAGTCATTCGGATCAAATAATTCAGTTTTTATAAGCGGAGATACACTTCTAACAATGAATATCAATAAATCTGCAACGTTCTCATAACGTAACAAAGTGTTTCCTTTAAACATCGTTCTGTTACCCCAATAAACAGGACCAAAATCCTTATCATCAATAACAGCGTTTATTCCTTTGTTTACTAATTGGTCAAATTCGGTAGCTTTTGCAGCAGTACCTAAATTGTACTCTACACCAAGAACGTTTTTAAGTCTTCCTCGTTTTGAACCAGCTGTTGAGAACCATTCGTAAGCTGTATTATCTTTTTGAGCCATAGCACCAAGTACATCAGCCGAAGCTGGAGTAATGATATGACCAGAATTTTTAGGGTCTAATACTTCAAGTCCTCCGTAAATCATAGAAGCATACCAGCTATTGATAGGAGAAGTATCTCTGTAAGCAATAGCACCAAGACCATCAACACCTGTTGGAGTTCTTAAAATAGCTCTACAATCCTTACGCATTTCAACGTAATTTACTAAAGCTACATCAATATCTTTGATACACATTTCTGGTACAGCAATTCTAACAAAGTCATTATCATTATCAAAAATATGAATACCTGTACTTCCGATAGTGTCTCCGATGTAATCCGCTTGAACTATCAAAGACATATCTTGAACACCACCAGCAAATAATTTTACTCCAGTAGTAGTATCAATTACATCTGCAACTGAACTTGGTCTTATTGAAGCCAATAAACAAGTAGTGTTAAAAGTGTTTATATCAATAGCCGTTAGAGTTTTAGATATATTGGTTATAGTCTGGGTCAAATCTGGATACCCTGCCAAAGAAATTGTAATATCAACAGCGTTTGGAGTACCATCAGCAGCAGGAAGACAATTAACAGAAAGACCGTTACCCCAAGCTCCTATGTTTTTAGCATCAAATACTACACCTGTGAGATAAGTAACAGTAGCTAAAGAACCTACAATGGTGGTTTTGTCTGCAACATTTGTAAAATGAGCTACTCGACCTATTCTTAATTTACCTCCACGCTCTAAAGCACGTCTGCAAAGTAAAGGAAATTTATTATTATCTAACAAACCTCCAAAGTGTCTAACATACTCGCTCCAAGAACCTACTAAAATACTTTTATCAGTTCTTCCTCTTTCTGTAACACCTAATACAGCCGTAACTCCTTTTAATCCAGTTTCAATAAGAACTGAAAGGTCTATTACTTCTGTTTCTATTCTGGCTCTTCCCGATGCGTTCATAATCTAAAGGGTTTAAATTTTTACAAACTTACAAATAAATAATAATACTACAAACAAACTTTTAAGGTTTTATTTCAATATCTACGGCTTTGAAACCATCTTCTATTTTTTCTGACACTCCAGCTATGGAAACTTGAAAATTTATAGAAGTCAATGCAGCTATATTGTCTCTAATTACTTGTGCTCCCATTTTTATCCAAATATCCATAGCAACATACCTAAACATTCTTTCTTTCATTTCAGTAGAAGACGTATCTGCATCTCCGTTGAAATTAAGTAGGAAACAAGCATCATTCTCCACATTATAATCTTCTATAACATTCAAATATCTTCTGACCCCTAAAGAGCTGTAAATGATATTAGATATAATTCTGTCATTTTTGGCGCTATTGCTAATACCTCGAATATCATACTCCAAATTAATGCTACTTTCTGGCAAGTAACTTTTTTTAAATTTAGCGGTAGCTCCAGTTCCAGTCTTTTCAAATTTTACTGCTGGATAACCTCCAAGTTTACCTATGCTCCCTGTCTTCCTGTCTATTACTATTCTACAAGGAATTTTCTCATCTCTGGCTTCTGCTGAACCCACCCCAAATACTTCTATAAGTTGAACATTTGAAGCTGAAATAGTCTCCTTTGCTGTTCGATAGTCTGCCTCGCTCTGAATTGTAGTTATATCTGGCAAATGACCTCCAGAAACTAAAGCCAAACGGATAACTTCATAAATAGTCCTGTCGATTGCTTCTATGTCTAACTCTTGTATCATAAGTATTTTTTAATATTCTTTTTAAATATTGCGTCTGGCGTACTGTCGCTGGTTACAAACCATTCCATTGTTTCTTTAAATACAGGCTGCCATAAGGGTCTTGCTGGCATATTCCCATCTCTACCTCCGAACTCGTGAACAGCAGCAATATTAGCTATTTCTTCTCCATCTTGATTGGTAACTCCTTTCTTTACTCCAGCTAATGCTACATTCTTATCAGTCCAACTTGTAATGCTTTGAAAGTAAGAGCTAGTAGCTATAAGGATATTTTCAGAGTACCCTTTTCTTATTTTTTCAGCTATGGTTTTTGGGTCTAATTTTTGCCAACCTAAATCCTGCGCTGTAATATGTTTTTTTGCTAACCCCTCTGCTTTTAATCCCCAACGCTTTAAAGATAATTCTTGGGCAAGTTTCATTTCATTAGCTAAATTACCTATGACTAAAGCTACTTTACTCCAATTACCAACTTTTTTAATTCCCATTACAAAACTATTTCAGAGCCATCAGCAACAGCTACTATATTTTTTAAACTACTTGTGTTTGCGTACCTCTCTCCTTTTACAATAACAAGAACATCTTTGCTACTTAATGGACCATCATAATAAACATCTTTTACTTTGTAAATTACACCTTTGCAATTAAAAAAATCTTTTGCTGGGTCAAATATTACTTTGAAGTCTGGAGTACATAATTTTCTTTCTACAAGATACTCCAGATTAAAAGTTAGCATAGTGTACTGTAAATTCATAGAGCCTTGAATGCTATCTTTTACATCATCTACTTTGTCTTCTTTTAAAGCATTGATATTTATTGCAAAATACTTTTTATCTTGTCTGTCTTCTTGAAACCTGTCTAAACTACCCCCACCTACATAGTAAAGTATAGCAGTAACCATAAACGTATCTGTTACCAAACGCAAGGCATCTCTAATTTCTCTGTCTTCTGCTTCTGTTAATAGTCCTGCCATAATTATCCTCTTTCTGGGTAGTTATCTCCACAACAACCACAACCGTTTACTGTTACTACTTGGAATGGTGCTATTTCATACATAGCTTGTATTTGTGCCATAGTTGTACAATCTCCGCAAATATCAATTATACAACCTATGTTGTGTGCTTTTCTGATCGCTGAATTTTTGTACATAGCTAACAAGTCTGCCCCTGCTGTATGTAGCCCTCCTTTTTTTACATCAAGTTGTTGCCATTCAACAAATGTACTACCTGCCCCTGCTTTAGATAAGAATTTATTTGAAGTAGGTACTCCATCTGATCCTGCTACAGAAGCTGTAATCATTTGTATCATTAAAATATAGCAACATACAATATCAGCAATAATTGCTCTTTGTGCAATGCTATAAAATTCTTCTTTACCTAACCTGCTTGGGTCTGGTGCTACAAGTCCTTTATCTATGTGAAAACATACATCTAACTCCATCATAACCTCCAGAGTATAATTACTAATTAAGGTCGTGTTTTTTGGCGTATCTTGAATAAATGGTAATCTATTCAAAACCATTGCATATATGTACAAGTCTGTATTGTGGTCTGGTGCTGCCATACTATCTATTTCTGTTAAAACTAATAAACCTCCCAAAAGTACAAAACTTTTTGGGAGGTTATTAACTAATTAAAAACTTTATTATTTTTTAGCTACTGGAGTTTCTGGAAACTTAATCTTGTAAGCATCATATTCAGCTTTCAAAGTTTCTAACTCTGTTGTTACAGTAGTTAATTTAGCTTCAACTTCTTCTTTAGCGGTAGCCAAATTAGATTGTTCAGTTAAGGCTTCATCTAGTTTAGCTTCAACTTCTTCTTTAGCGGTAGTCGTTGTTTCTAAATCTTTTTCAAGTGCTTTAAAATCTGTTGACTTTGCATCATTTTTTACAGCTACTTTTTTACCTTCTTGTTTTGCAATTAGCTTTTCAGCATCTTCTTGCGAAACTTCTACAAGTAAACCACCTTTAATAGAAGCGGTTACTTTTTCGGTTTTTTTCACTTCTACAACTGCACTACCTGTTACAGTAGCATCTTGTGAAGCATCGTGAAATATACCGCCCTCATCTTTTAATTTTACGAACATATCTTAATACTTTAAGGATTATTTGATTAATACACTTTCAGCCGCAGCTACGTCCATCCAAGTAGGGAAACCTGTCGCACTAAATGCTTGTGTAGCATCCAAGATTACGAAAGCATCTCTGTACAATTTAGCAAACCCTGTTACAACTGTAACATAAGTACCTGTTAATTGACGTTCAGCAATTCTTTCAGACTCTACTTTAAGAGCTTCTGCGTTTAATTTTAACAAAGCAGCACTATTATCGTAGAAACCGATTTTTTCGCTGTTTGGCATAGCACCGTGAATTAAATACTCTTGACTTTGAGGTACTGGAGTTCTTAAATTGATGTTCTGTTTTGTGTTGTTGTAGTTAGCTCCTTTAAATTCTGCAAACTGCATAATTTTTAAAGCTGCTTCTTCATTTGAAATCATACCTGCTGGCATTCTTCCTAAACGTCCCATTCTAATCCACAATCTCAACAAATCAAAATATGTAATACCTTGTGCAATATCTTTAACTCCGATAACTGGAGCTGAAAACTGTCCTGTATTGTCATCGCCATTAACTAAAACATCAATAGCCATTGTATCAAGACCAAGACCCAATTTAACACCTGCATCTTGCAAGTATAATGAAAGGATATTTAAAGGAACGTATTTTTGAACATCATCAGAGATTTTCAAACCTGTACCAATCTTTCTCAATTTTACATCTTTCTCCCCAAATGAAACTGTACCTACTGGAATAGTCTCATTTTCGTTTACAACTTCTGGAGTAGCATCTGACATATTAATATGTGGCAATGTTACTTTTTTCTGACTTACAGAAACTTCATCCGCAATTAAGTTAGGATAAATTGGGTTTCTTCTTAAACCTAATCTTACAGCCTCACGGATAACTTCTGGAACTAACCATCTGTAACCCTCTGTGAACTCTGGCGAGGTCATAAAGCTGTCGATTGTGTCTTTGCTCGGATTAATTCCTACTGCGTGTAAGAATGTATCTACACTCCCAAAACCGAATTTTTCTTTAGCAAATTCTGCTAATGAAATATCAATAGGAGCATTGTTAGCTCCACCATTTCTCAACGCATCTACATAACGTACAGCTTCTTTCATATCTAACAATAAGTTAGATTTAATTGAAGCAGCACTTAAAAGACCGTTTTCTGCCGTTTTAGGCAATTCTCCTTTTGTAGCGGACAAAGTTTTTTTAATATCTGCTGCTCTACTATCGAAAGTTTCTCTTGACATTTTATATCTTTTTAAAAATTAAACAAATTTACAAGCCTACGCTTTATGGAACGTTCTTAAAATACCTACCCAAATATCATCAGTATTTGCACCATTACTTAAAGCTTGGGCAGTTACATAATTACCTGCAACAGCTTTTTTAAACTTTGTAAGAGTTTCACTATTTACAGTAACATTCGCTTCTACCGACAAATCATCTCCAGTAGCTACAACCCCAGAGGCTTTACCCCTTAAAATTGCGTTGTACTGTGTTTGTACAGTTACTTTTTCTTCTGGGTGTCGGCATCCTACGGTAACAACCCCAAAAGGTTTATCAGTAACAGCCGAAATCGGTTCTACTTCCCCTGTTGCAGGGTCTAACTTAACCACAGTCCCTAAAGGTACAGCTACTTTACAAGTAACACCCTCACAAATAGACCAGCTTTCTTCTTTTCTGATTACTTTACTGGTTTTGTCTCCTAATGTAAACATATCTAATTATTTTAAAATTAATTACTCTTTTTTTTTAGTCCTCTGACAAAGTTCTACCGATAGTCATACTAGGCTTATTGAATTTTGCTCGAAAGTCTTCGGCAGTAACTACCAAATTATCTGCAACATCATTAGCATCTGCATCAACTATAATTGAACTTTGAAATTTAAAATCGTGGCTTCCACAAGTAGCACAACTACCAGAGAATTTAGCCGTAGCACTTTTGGTGTATTGTTTTAACAATCCCTCTACTTCTTTATCGGTAGCTTTTTCAAACAAACCAATAACAGTAGCATCAGCATTAGCTTCTCCAACAGCTACCTTGTACAAACGTACAGCTTCGTCTTTTTTCTGTTTAGTATAAGACTGTCCTAATGTTGCATCTGGAGTAAGCTCCGTTACTTTAGTTTCTAAAGCAGTTTTAGCCGCAGTAAGAGTTTCAACCTCTGTACTTAATCCAGTCAATTTAGTAAGCTCCCCTTTTTCTACAAAAGTATGCGAAGTTAAGAATGCAGTAAAATCTAAAGTTTCTCCATCTTTAGCAAATTTATTAGCCTCCGCTATAAAAGCATCAGCTAAACTTACTTTAGTTTTATCGGCTTCTTGTACCACACCTATTTTGCTTAATTGTGCTATCGCCTCTTCTGGGGTTACAGTCTGATCTTTTTTGAACCCTAAAGACTCTCCAAATGCTGCTATAAATGCTAATAAAAACTTGTCCATATCTTCGATTTTTTGTAATTCTACGGTTTTTCTATTTGCCAAAGATAAAACATTTTTATCTAATGCAAAATTTATTTTAATTTTTTTTGAATTTTTTAAAATTTCTTTTGAAATATCTGTTTCGTCTGCATATTTCTCTTTATCGACTTCTTTTGATAAAGCTACTTTAGCGTACTCATAAATAGAACTTTCGTCTATGTGCATAAGTCCACCATCTTCTGTTCTGGCTTTTGCAAATGGGTCAGCACCTAACCAAACTAAAGAACTTTCGTAATAGTCGTGAATGTTTTTAACTAATCTACGAACCATTTTACCATCAGAACCCATTGTGCCAACTCGGTCATAAAAATCCCACTCGTTCTCGAAGTCGTGGCTCATCTCCCACTCGAAATCAACAGTTACAGAATTAGAAAAAATAGACCCTAACAATACCCCTCTGGCAATTTTAGGATTTGTTTTTGCATCTATTGCTACAAGTCCATCAATACCTGCTGGAACTGTAACACCATTTTGAGTAGTAGCTCCAGACCATTTTACAGCTCTAACTAAACCTACCCAGTTATCTAAATCCGTTTCGTGGTCCTTGTAAACAGGTTTACCCTCCAGTTTGCTCATAGACTCTTTCAAGACTTTTACATTACTGAAATCAGTCGCTTTCCAAGTTCCTGCTCCTACTGTTGTAGCTGTAAGCAATCTAAATGGTACTTCTATAAAATCCTCTGCTTTTGGCATAATATCCGAAATAGCAATATCAGCATAAAATTTTGGGTCATTGATAGAACTCCATAAAGAGCCGAACTGCATAAGCCAATCTTTAGGGGTGCTAAACTCCTTTGTGTAGTCTGCCCCTTGAATGTAAGGTAAACTTAACCCAGAAGCTCCCATCTCCAAACTACCAATAAGCATAGCTTTGTCGAAGTTCATTTTTTGTCTAAATACTTTTTTCATTTGTTTTAATTTTATTTTTATTTAAAGACCCATATAAACCCTCCTGCTGTTTTTTGACCTTTTCTGTGTGGTTTGCAACACCCTTGTATAGAACTTCTACAAATTCCTGTAATTCTAGCTGCTTCCGAAGAGCTTTTATACTCTGCAATAACTTCTCCTTGTTTAGTTTTCTGTATTACAGGTAAACTACCTCCAGTTAAAATATTCAAACCTGTTTCTACTGCGTGTGCATTATTTTCTTTATAAGTTGCCCACTCTAAATTTTCTACTGTATTATTAGATTTGTTTCCGTCTTTATGGTTTACAGTAGGTTTATTGTATGGATTATCTAAAAAAGCGATAGCTACTAATCTATGAACATATAACCTATGTTTTATATTTTCATGGTATAAAAATAAAAATTTATATCCTTTACCATTATCGCAAAATATTTTATCTTTCGCTTTTCTAATTCGTGTACCTCCGTACTTATTTGCTATAATTAATTTGTCCTTACTCCTAACTCTGCCATAGTTTGATACCTCGTACCCATCTATGTTTGTATCTTTAAATATTTCCATTCTACAAAGATACAATAAATATTTTAAATCACTGCAATAACGGTGTCCCTACACAAAACGTGATACGGGGGGAAGTGTATTCCGTAACTCTGTAAATCTTCTCCAGAAATATCTTTTATTTCATCTGATTTTTTGAATACTGAATTTACAAAAGGACTATCGCTGCCTACCAGAGCTGGGTCTGAATTAGACAAATTGCTTAAATGATCTACAGCTTTAGATACTGAAAATGTTTTCCCTTGCATCTCTCTACAAAAACCACATTGCAACCTATCCGATACTCCTGTAACTTCATACTGTGTAACTTCTGCTTGGTTCATATAAGCAACTGCTGCTGTATTACGCATCTTGTTTACAGTAGTAGAAATAATTCGAGTTAATTTCCAATCTTGACCATCCATTAAATCTCCAAACTCATTTTTAAAAGCATCTAAAGACTGTTTATTGTTTCCTATTGGAAGCTCGTTTGTAACATACTTCTCTTTAATAAAACCAGTAATTTTTTTCTTTAAATCTTCATCAGTAATGAACTTACCTAAATACAAAGCATCAGAGTCTTTGTAATATTGGATAGTTCTCATATCCACCAAGTTCAAAGCTCCGTTTGGCATCTTGTCTTTACCTGCTCCAAATATAGACTTATCTTGTCTAAAAAAAGTGTATGCTGTATGTACGAAATCAGCAATTACCTTTTGTTGAGGTTTGCTAAAATTCTTGCCCCAGTCTTTGTACAAGTTGTAAATTACATTATCAAGAACTACTTGCTCTGTTGCACCCTCCCCTAAAGAAGCTAATGCTTTACCTACTGCTGCCGTAGATTTTTTAACTGCTTTACTGTAAACACCTTTAGTTGATTTGTAATAAGCATCTACATAGTCTTGAATTTTTTTGTCTTCCGACTTGTCTAATGAGTGTATTGTGCATCCACAATCTTCACTATGATATGGGTATTCTGCATACAGTTTACCTAATTGTACCGCAGCCTGTTTAGAATTACTAGCTGTTGTTTTAGGGTCGGTAGCATCGCCACCATCAGCATTCGGGTCTGTACCTCCGCCCCCTTGTGGATTGTTAGGGTCTGCTGGCGGTACTTTATTTGGGTCTATCGGAATTACTACGGCTGCTGGTTCTTCTAGTTCTGGTTTTTCATATCCAGCCTCTGTTGCAAAAGTCTGTTGCCCTATAATTCCTTGTTTGTACAAAGTAGTCAAATTAGTTAATTGAGCTGTTCTAGTTTGCTCGTCTCGTAGCTTGTCGCCAATCATTGCAGGTTCAAACTCTACTTCAATAGAAACAATAGGATAACCTGCTAACTGTAAATCTAACAAGAATAAATCCTCCAAATAGGAAGCAACTAACTTTTGATAATTTCCTACCTGTGTAGTCATTTTAGCCAAAATAACTCTACCCAGAGTTTCAGTTGTACTAAAGTTTCTACCAAACATTAAAGGGTCTTGCTTCAAACCTGTCATCATTTTAGAGTCATTTAACTCTACCAAATCTTTTGCTCCCTGTACATTACCAGTAGTAGAGTGCATATTAAATTCGTGAACATCTTTGAAACCTGCTACATAACCTCTGGACAAACCTTTGTCTATTTCTGGAATAATTCTATTCAAATAGTTCTGGGTACGTTTAAAGTAGTCTTCATCTCTTTCGTTGGTTTTAGGTTTTGGACCGTTAACCAATACTTCAAGAAAACCTAGAGTACCTAATTTCTTTACAACATACTTCAAGTTATCCATCATATCATTACCTATGGCAACGTTAGCTAAAGCTGAAATAAAAGGAGGAATTGCATAAGGCTTTTCTCCAAATCTACCTAAAGCTAAATATTTGTAAGTTGTAGTATTCAAAGGTACTAAATTACTTTCTGCTCTATAACCTAAAATAGCATTGCTTACTTGTTGGTATGGGTCATACTCATCTTTTTCTTTGTTGTATTTAAAACGGATGTGCTTCGGTGCTACAATAACACTTTTCTTTACTCCAGACAAATCATTTTCTGGTACTATTTCAGATGATATAGCTCCATTTAAAGCAGCTTGACCTAACAAGTCATTTATCATTGAATTAATACCTCCAGAGTACGCATACCAAGTTTTTCTCTTTTGTTTTAAACGTGCCATCATTTCTTTTGACAATTTATCAGAAACTGCATCATCAAAATAAACGTGGTACTTGGTGTTTCCAAGCTGTTTAATATTGTCAATAGCTTGTGAAACTTCTCCGTGATACTTTCCTAAATTCTCCAAAGCATCAAGTAACTTTATAGGAAAATCTGGCTCTATAATGCTTAACTCTGCAATAAGTCCTCCGATAGTACCAGCGTTCTCGGCAATGGATACTCTACCACCAGTTACAGGTAGTCCTGTGTCCGATGATTGTGTAACGATGTCTCTTCCAGATTTTACTTTTAGTTTTACACGATCCAGAATAACATCAAAAGTTTCATTACTTGCCATATAGCTATATTTTAGTTTTCTACTGCACCGATAACATCAGTAATTCGTAGAATTTTGTACTCCTTTTGGTTTAAAGATATGTCAGTTCCAGCATACATACTAAAAATAATTACCTCGCCTACTGTTACTTTGTCTTCTTCAAGTTCACAATCAGTAATCTTTTTAGATACTCTTAATACTTCTCCTTGTAAAGATTTTTCTTCCGAAGTATTAGGTAAAAAGATACCACTTGCTGTTTGTCCTACTTGTTTCTTAATAATTTCGACTAATACTCTATCAGCCAATAATCTAATTTTTGGTGTGTTCATCGCTCTCTAATTTTTTACAAACTTACTTAAAATTTTGGTTTCTACAAAAAAAAAGTAGCTTATAATAAGCTACTTTTTAAGTTGTTGGTATATAATAAAACTATTCTTCATCTGGGTCTGAATACCTACCAGAAGACTCAAAGCTGTATTCTCCATCTTCATTTCCATCAAATCCAGAATGATTACCATTTTCTATACTTTTTCTTGCTTCGTCTATTCCCGATAAAACATCGCTTTCTGTTGCTCCCTCCACTTCTATTCTAAATACCTTTCTTCCATCAGTAGCATCCAGAGGTACAAAATTATCTTTTATAGATTGTAATAAATTACCTAACCTATTTGCTAAAGGAGAGAACGGATTTGAAACTTTATTTTTTCTTTCTGTTATTAATTTAATTAAAAGATTTTTATCTGTTATGTAATCAAAACTACTTTTATCTACTAACTGTGATTTGGTTAAATTTCCCATACTACTACTGTTTTTTATTTGGTTTAAAATCTTCGTCCTCTATGCCATTAATAGTGTGCTCAAACTTTTTCAGAGCTTCTAACACACATAGCTTTTGACATTCAAAAGGGGTGTCTCCTTTTTGTGGCATAGGTTTAATTAAGTCTTCTAGTTCGTGGACCTTGTCCATTAACATCTTTTTAAATTTGTCTGCTTTCATTATAGTAAGGTTTTTACAAAATTTCTATTTTCTTCGGTATCTTTTGCATACCATAGCTTACTAAAGTTTGACCATTTAAAGCCTTGTAACTTTATTGCTGTTAATACTGATGCTTCTGGCTTTGATGGAAACAGAAGCTCAATGCCTTTCTTTTCTTCGTTGTAACGAATTTCAAGGTTTTCAGATTTTACTCCGCTACCCTCTCCTGCGGTTGGTATCATATACCTGCCCTCTGATATTGCAACCTGTAACTTTTCTAATAAATTTTGAGGTTGAAAATAACTGTCCTTTTTAACTTGCCACCCAGAATAAGTATGCTCCCCTAACCAGTACCCTTTACCCATAGAATACTTTTGTCTGTTTTCGTACTCGTCTCCTTTTGTAGATAGGTATTTTGTAGGTTCAAAGTTCTCGGCAGCTTTCTTCATTTCAGAAAATACGTCTCGCTTGTGGTTTGAAAATGCCAAGTAAACTGTTTGACCTATACTACTGGCAAAATAATCGCTTTGACTGTCGCTTTCGTTTGTGTGGTTTTCTGCAACTATAATTGAAACTATACCCTTTGGTAGTTCTGGCAATACTTTAGCTCCTAGGGCTATTTTATTTTCTCTGTCTTGGTTTGATTGTAACCTTTCTTGTTCTTGTCTCTCGTTTCTGTCTTTGATTTTTTGGTGTGCTGTAATAAGCAAATCATTAATAGTATCTTGATCCAAAACTTCTCCCTCGTTGTAGTAAACACCTATTCCAAATTTCTCGCTGTAAGGTCTAACATAATCATCTTGGCTAATATCAGAGCCATCTAATAATACTGTTTTATAATGCCCATCTCTAACTACTTCATAAATTACTCGTTTTCTGCTTTCATTGTAGCTTTGTATCATATCTGTAAATATGATTTGACCTACTCCAATAACCTTTTTTTCTGGTATATGTTTGCTTTGTTGCAAAGTGTCGAAGTCCGAAAGAGACTTGAAGTGTATCTCTCTAATTTTAGACTCAGTAGCCATTACTGATTTGTCTTGCTGGTTTAAGTAAAAATCCTCGTCTTTGTTGTTAGTAAATATTGAAAATGAATAAGAACCTCCACCCTCGTCATTTACTGCTCTACAATGGGTGGCTATACCTCTTGACCATTTACGAGTAGTTATTACCCAGTTTCTACCATTAACTTTTACTTCGGTTGTTCCTGCCCAACCATCACGTTTTGAAAATTTAGTAATTTCTTTTTCTTGAAATGTTGCTGTTTCTTTGGAATTTGCCATATTATTGGGTTTTTAATTTAAAGTATAAAGATACGAAATATTTTGTTTATAAACAAAATTTATTTTTCATTAAAACAAAAAAAAACCATCAAATCTAATTGATGGTTTTTAATTAACTAACCTACCTTTCTAACACCTGTAATTATACAGATGAAATACTTTAATGGTTTTATAAGCTATTGGTATGACCGACTGTTTACTGTACTTTATGGGCAACTCCTTATTAAAAATATATGTAAGAGTATTCCTATAATTGTAACTTCGTCTATTTGTATTAAAATATAGTTGGGGTTCAAAACTCTTTCCTACATCAACAGGACAAACTAAAGGGGTTACATTTGGCATCTCTGTTACAAAATTGAAGTCTGGTGCAGCATTTACATCCATTTGGATTTGAGATACTACAATACTCGGCATTAAAATTGTGTTTTCTTTTGTGATCTCTCGCTTTTCAGTATGCCTCACACTAGAAGCAAAACTAATCGAAAACATAAGCGATAGACAGGCAATGGCTAACCATTTTTTCATAATTAAAAATTTTAGTTATTAAATAAGTGAATACAAATATAGTAAAAATTGTTACTATTCAAATTTTATGCAATCTTTTTTTTTGTTGGTCCTCGAATACTGGTTACTTGGTTCATATTAAGTGTTTAATCTGTTAATCATTTTTATAATTTTTTCTTTGTCTTGCTTTTCTTCGTCCAATACTGATGAATACATTTCTAAATTCATCTTATCTCGGATAGCTTCTAAAACTATTTCTCTCATTATTTGTGGGGACAAAGCATCTACCTCATAACTTACATTTCCGTATTTCTCTATGTAACCTTTGGCTCTTGGGTCTGTAATCTTGGCTGGGTTTGGTGGCGGATTGTACTGCTCTATCTGTGCCATAGTCAATCCAATATGATTAACAGTAAAACTATTGTGCTGATGTAGGTATAAGGCTACTTGACCTTGTTCAAACCGTCTATAAACTTTTTCACTATCTTCATCATTGTCGAACATTTCAGATACATCTTGATAGTCCTCTAAAATATCTAAGTCTCTGTAAGTCATTTCATCTTTATCCCACCAGTTTGTTACTGTATCATATAAAGAAATTAGCTGCTCTCCATTAGTAAACATATAAGTCAATCTTTCTCTAATATCTCGAACCATATCTAATCCAGAAGGGTCGTGGTCTCCAAAATAAAGAATACAAACTTGTTTACCATCATTGATACAATCTACAAACCTATCATAGGCTTCGTACATTGCTGTACTTGAATTGTAACCCTTATTGATAACAAGGCTAACTGTGTGGGGTAAAGTAACTTTACGAAGTATTCCAGAGATTGCATCTTTCTCGGTCCATACTTCAATATGAACCTGCTGACCTTTTTGCCTGTCTAGTTTATAACTGTTGATAGTTCTTTGTAAAGCTCCTGTTACATCATCTTCATAGTAAGCTGTTACAGGTTTTCTTCCTCTATCCTCGAATGTACTCCAATCTACAAGACCAGAATAAACTACATCATCTTTTATTGACGAAATCTTTTTATAAACTTTATCGTGATTTGGTATGATGTCTCTAGCTACTAATTGGTAGTAAAGCTGTCGGAGTGTTAAGGTATCTCCAGCTTCCATATAATCTTCCGAAATAGAAATTATATGATTTACTATTACTGCCTTGTCTCCTATCCAAGTACCCTTACTATTATCCATTTTTATTTTGATAGGTCCAGAGAGTTGTCTGTCTGTAAACTTTTCTTTCATTATACTTGTCTGTTAATTAAATTAAACAATCTACCCCCATCAAAATTTGGGTTGTTGTGGTGCTTAATGAAATCCATAAATGAGAAGCACCCCCACCGCTCCAGAGAGGAGCTTCTTTAAATTCTTTCAAGTGTTCCAAAATCCAAGCTCGTATTTGACTTTCTATTTTGTCAGCTTGTATGATTTGTACAAGTTCTTGCACTTTAGCATAAACTGTTTGGTGTAAACTTGTAAACTTTGGGTCTCTGCTTTCTAATTTTACTTCGTAAGTGTGGGTTTCTACTGCCATTGGAATTTGATGTTTTAATTATTCTGTAAAGATACGAATAATTTTGTTTTAAAACAAAATTTATTTTCTATAAAATTACTATCATCTGCGAAAATTTTTAGTTCCTCTTTTAAAGTTTACTCCTCCTTTAGATTTTGTAGGCTTATAATTTTTTATTGATTTGAAGTTGTTTACTGGTTCTGGAAGCTCTACTGGCAAGTAGTCAATATCTTGCATTATAGCTTCAATTCTTATAGCCTCCTGCCTAACTAGATGCTCAATGTTTGACTTACGGTCTTTTACTCCTGCTAGTGCATAATTAACAGCATCTACATAAGTTAAACTAGCTTGATCCACCGCTTTCTTTAGTGCCTCCATTCCAACACCAAAAGAGCCTACTCCTACTACAAGTACTTTTGTCATTTGCCGCTTTGTATATCTAGTCCATCGTACTTTTGGTGGCAAGATCTGCACCTAATTGTAATATTGTTTACATCCCAAGCTAACTCGGCTCTACCAGACTCTTGTGCATCTTTTACTCCTATGTCGTGGGAACAGTCTAGGGGTTTAATATCAGACCTACTACAATCCTCACAAAATATGTAATTGTGCTCATCTAACATTTGCTGGAGCTTTTTAGCTTTTGCTTCTCGTACTCGTTTATCAACTACTGATTTTAATACTCGTTCTCCTGTTGAGGTGGTGTAACTGTTTGCCATACTACTCTTTTAAACAAGCATTTACAAAATTAGACTTAAACATATCGTTAGTAAAAAAGTAGTGTATTTGTAACGCTGTACACAATCTATTTAACTCCCCTAATTGAAATACCCACTTACCAAAGGTATCTAAAGTAACAGGTTCAAATTCGTCTAAAAAATCAGAGTGCTTCATTTCTAAAACACCTGCATTGTTTCTAAATTCCATAAGTTCTCCATCTTCATTTTTGTATGAAGATGCACACTTATTTTTAAAATCTATTAAATCATCAATTTTTGTTGTCTTTTTCATACTACTACTCTTTTCTGTAAAATTCTATGTAACTCAAATCTTTTGTATAACTAACTCGAAGCTCTGGACTAGAACCCCAGTAAGCACCTCCTTTGTCGTAGTAACAATCAAGCATAGGTACTCGGCAATCGAATACTTTTTTGTCTGTTGGTTTTGTGCCTACATTACATCTACCCATTGGAGCACCTCTCCTAGTATCAACTTTATCTACAATTTTGTCTATGGTTCTTATTCAAATAAGTTTAATACAAATTTTACTTTGCTGTTTAAATCTTCATTTATGGTTAATTGACTGTTATTTGCCCAACCTGCTGACCACTCGAAACAACTAGCACTTACATAAGTAATCTTGCGTAGGTGTTTACCATAGCCATCAACTATAAAAATCCTGTCTCCTAATTTTAGTCCAATATCTTTGCCCCTGTAATTTAAAGATTTTAGATTTTCTGATAAAAGATAAAACTTGCTTTCTTTGTATTTTAGTAGTTCGGTATGTACAAGGTCTAGTTCTTCATCAGTAGCTTTGTGTATAAAAGCGGTCTCATACTTTTTAGTCCATTGCATTTGTAGAACATTATCATAAGCTATTCTTCTGTAACAATGGTCATAAAACCTTAAATCTGGATATTGTTTTGTCAAATCTACTAACAGAACATTTATTTTAGCTATTGTATCTGCTCTCATTAGTGGTG